>NZ_JBHTVA010000038.1:0-110654 GCF_042793325.1 Embleya sp. NPDC056575 | reverse complement strand
CACCCGGCCCACTCGGGAACGCACGCCCGGCGAACCCGACCCGAGCGCCCTCCCTGCCCGCCGCCGTTGGTCGCTTTTAAGCCGACCAACACACCCGCCCCGCCGCAAGCCCCACGTCTCGGAACCCCGCACCCCGGCGGCGGCCCACCACCGACTCCGACCGGCCCCGCACCGGCCACCCGCAACCACCAGCGCAACGCGCGCCGAAAGCACCCGGCCCACTCGGAAACGCACGCCCGGCGAACCCGACCCGAGCACCCACCCTGCCCGCCGCCGTTGGTCGCTTTTAAGCCGACCAACACACCCGTCTCGTCGGGCCCTCGAAGTCTCGCCCCGCACCCCGGCGGCGGCCCGCCCCCGACTCCGACCGGCCCCGTGCCGGCCGCCCGCAGCCCGAAGGGCAGCGGGTGCCGGGGAGCGCCCGGTTCAGCTCAGTTCGTGGAACTGTTGTGTCACCTCTGTCCAGCGTTCGAGCGAGGCCGGGTTTTCGCGCCAGGTGCTCACCGCCGAGTATGCGACTACTCGGGTTGCCACCCCTTGGTAGCGGGTCAGGAGGGACTGGGCCAGGTCGGTCCAAGGGGCCGTTACCGTGAGGGTGTCGAGGACCTCGTCGGTGATGGCGGTGGCCATGGCCTGGCGGTCCTTGGCGGCGAAGAGGCGGTTGAGGCGGGGTTGGAGGTCGTTCCAGCCGTGGGTTTCGAAGACCTTCGAGTAGCCGGGGGTCGAGCCGTAGAAGGCCAGGCGCAGGCGCAGCTTCTCGCGATCGGTCTCGATCTCCTCGTCGGTGTCGCCGGTGGCCGTCATCACCGGGCAGACCAGCGCGAAGTCGTCGGCCGCGCCGCCCGCGGCCAGTTCGGGGCGGACCACCTCGTCGATGTAGCGCACGCTGTGCAGCGGGTGGACGTGCAGGCCGTCGGCCACTTCGCCGATCATGCGCAACATCCACGGATTGACCCCGGCCAGGTAGATCGGCGGGTCGGCGATCGAGCCACCCGGCGTCCACTCCGGCGTCATCAGGGTGAACCGGTAGAAGTCGCCCTTGAAACGCAGCCGTTCCTCGCCCCGGAAGGCCGCCCAGATCGCCCGCAGCGCGCCGACGTACTCGCGCAGCCGTGGGCCCGGCCGGTCGAACTCGGCGGAGTAGCGCCGTTCGATGTGCGGCCGCACCTGGGTGCCCAGGCCCAGTACGAACCGGCCGCCGGTCGCCTCGGCCAACTCCCAGGCCGCCGACGCGGTGACCATCGGGCTTCGGGCGAACGCGACCGCGATGCCCGTCCCGACGGTCAGGTTCTCGGTGGCCAGCGCGGCGGCGGTGGCGGCGGTGTACGCGGTGCGGCCGCCCTCGGTGAGCCACAGGCCGTCGAACCCGGCCCGCTCGGTGGCGGCCGCGGCCCGTTGCATGTCGCGGAGGGTGAGGCCGGCTGCCATGACATCGAGCTGAGGGGTTGTCAGGCGACGGGGTGTCGGCGGAGAGGGGGTCACTGGTGCTCCTGTCGTACCGAAGGGTCCGGCTGTTGCGATGATTCCGCCGCCAGTACACCGTCCCACGCGCCGGTGACCGTGCCGGTCCAGCGTGGTGTGCGCCGTTCGGACCACGCGCGCGGGCCCTCGCGGGCGTCGTCGGTGCCCATCAGTACGCGGTGGTAGGCGGTTTCCAGGCGTTCGACCTCGTCGAGTCCGGCGTCGGCCCACAGCAGTCGTTTGGTGAGCGCGGCCGACACCGGGTGCACGTTGGTCGCGATGTCGCGCGCGATCTCCAGTGCGGCGGGCAGTACCTCGTCGGCGGGCAACGCCCGGGACACCAGGCCGAGTACGGCCGCCTCGGCGCCGCGGAAGGTGCGCCCGGTCAGCAGGATGTCGGCGGCCACCGCCCGCGACGTGGCCGCCGGTACCGTCCAGTGCGACTGGGCGTCGGGGACCATGCCGCGCCGAACCTGTGGAATCGCCAGCTTGGCGTCCGCGGCCACGAGCCGGATGTCGCACTGCATCGCCAGCGTGAAGCCGATGCCGATCGCGTGCCCGTTGATCGCCGCGATCACCGGCTTGCGCACCTCCCAGGCGGCCGGTCGCACCGGCGACGCGCTGAACTCCCGCGACCGCGCCGCCACTCCGGCACCCGCGCCCGGCGCCGACGCCGGCCCCGCGAAGCTGTCCGCCTCCGGCGACATGTCGGCGCCCGCGCAGAACGCCCGTCCCGCGCCGGTGAGTACCACCGCGCGCACCGCGTCGTCGGCGTCACACCGCGCATAGGCGTCCCCGAGGGCCGAACCCATACCCCCGGAGAACACATTGAGTTTGTCGGGCCGATCCAGCGTGACGACGGCAACCCCGTCGCGGATGTCGAACTTGATCACTCCGGGACCGTAAGCGGGATCCTTGACCAAATCAAGTGATGCCTTCGTGCATTCCGACCGCCCACCGCACCCGCGCGATTGCCGACAAAAATTGCCGGGGCCCACCGTCGAATGTCACGAACGCAGCTACTGCGAACGCCGCCCGTACGGCCAACCCCGGCAATCGATATGGAATATGACGAACAGTCGGATGGTCAGACCGCGCTGTCCTCGACCTCGGCCGCGGGAATCTCGCCCTGCGCCATCTCCTCGACGAATCGCTGCAGCAGCGTGGCGAACGTCTCGCGATCCTCGTCGCTCCAGCGGTCGAGCATCTCGCTCATCCGTCGATCCATGACGTCGTTCAACCGGCGCCGCACGGAGTCGCCGCGCGGGGTGAGCGAGACGAGGCTGACCCGACCGTCGTCCGGACTGGGCGAGCGCCGGACGTAGCCGTCCCGCTCCAACTGGCCGACCTGGCGCGCGGTGGCGCCCGGGTCCATGTTGGTCATGCGCGCCAACTCCCCCATGGGGAGCGGGCCTTGCTTCTCGATTCGGCGCAGCAGCACATAGGCGGGCTGCGAGATGGTCGCGCCCGCCGCGGCGGCCTGGCCCGCGTACACTCGGCGGCTGGCGTGGCGCCGAAGCAGGGCCTCCAGCGCCCGCTGGATCGCTTCGACGTTTTCGGTGGAGTTCACCCCGCCATGATAGCAGTCCTTGACTACGTCAATTTAATACTGTGCGATAACGTGCATTACCCGTATCGGATTCCGGATTCCGTGCCCGAGCGGCCGGATCGGCCCGATGGGCGACTCGGCAAATGCCTCGCATTGTGGAGTGGGTACCTCGGCGCCTCGACGGATGTACGTGCGCGTACGGGCGGGTACGGATGCGTACAGGTCTACCGGAGGCGGGTGTTGCGGCTCGATCCGAGCGGTCGCCTCGGTCCCGACGGAGGAAACGAGACCGAGACGACCTGCCCATGGACTATGTCAGTCGTCCGACGATCAGACAATGGCAACCGGATTGATGGGACTGCCCGTTGCACCGGTGACCGGAAGCGGGGATACGCACAGCAGGCACGAATAGGTACCCGCCTGTGCCATGCCCTCCGCAAGATCGGTCAACCACAGGTGTTCGAGCAGCGGTACACCCGATTCCACCAGCAACGCGATATGTACCGACAGGAACCGGTCGTCGAACGGAATGCACTCGATCGCGCTGTTGTCGGCGCCCACGACGCTGATCTCCCGGGCCCGGACGTAGTCGACCGCGTCGAGCGACAGACCCGGCTGGGCGAAGGAAGGCTCGCGGCCGGACGCCTCGATCGCCCGGTATTCGTCGAGGTAGCCGGTCCGCACCAGCAACGCGTCGCCGGACCGCACCTCGACCCCCTGCCGCTCGGCGCAACCCGCCAGGTCCGCGGCGGTGATCCGATAGCCGCCCTCCAGGTGCGGCGTGTCGAAGTGGCGCGGCAGGTCGAGCAGCACGGCCCGGGTCGCGAAGGCGCCCAGCTTGTCGATCCCACAGCGGCCGGCGCCGGTGTGCGAGCGGAACGTGTCGGCCGGGAAGCCGTTGTAGAAGCGGCCCTTGGCCTGGACGTGGCAGAGCGCGTCCATGTGGGTGAGGTTGTGCGACGGGATGATCAGCACGTCCTCGTTGGACCCGACGTCGCCGCCGCCCTCGAAGCCGTCGTACATCGCGTCGGTCTGACTCACCAGGGTCAACCGCTGCGGCGAGCCGCGGAAGTCGAAGGCCGGCTGGTTCCCGCGCGCGATGGGCAGCGCGAGGGAGTACGTCCGCCCGGTCCGGACCTCGTGCGCGGCGGCTCGCACCCCCTCCGGTTCGATCAGGTTCAGCGCCCCGCGCTCGTCCTCCGCGCCCCAGCGGCCCCAGTTGCCGCCGGAGGGCGGGGCGACGGACGACGCGGCCCCTTCGGTCGAGCGAGTCTCCGTCATGCCTGCCGCGATCCTCTCGGGGGGACGAGTGAACGAATGAGCGGGGGAACGAACGAATGAGCGCGTGGACGGATCCGCGACCCGGTCGGGCTTCGGCGTTCCGGGACGGGCGGCCGGATCAGAACGCGATGACCCCGCGCGCGATCCGTCCGTGGTGCATGTCGTCGAGGACGTCGTGGAAGCCCTCCGCCGGATAGACCTTGGACACCAGCGCGTCCAGGTCGAACTTGCCCTGGCGGTACAGCTCGACGATGGTCCGGATGTCCTCGTGCGGACGTACGCCGCCTGCCCGGGTGCCCAGGATGCCCCGGTCGCACTGGAGCAGGTTGGCGATCCGGATGCTCGCGGTCGCGGTCTGCGCCGGTTGGCCGACGGCGATCAGCGTGCCGCCCCAGTCCAGCGCCTCCATGGCGTTCTCGAGCACGGCCGGGATGCCGGTGCACTCGAAGATCCAGTCCACGCCGCCCGCCCCGAACACGCCGACCTTGACCTCGTCGCTGTACGGGAACAGGGTGCGGATCTCGTCGGCGACGTCGACACCCTTGCCGGACTTGACGAAGTCGGTCGCGCCGAACGCGCCGGCCAGTTCGAACTTGCCGGGCACGGTGTCGATGCCGACCACCCGGCCCGCGCCCTTCAGGCGCAGCGCCTGGACGGCGGACAGGCCGACGCCGCCGAGGCCGATCACCGCCGCGGTCTGCCCGGGGAGCACGTTGGCCCGGTTGAGTACGGCGCCCGCGCCGGTGACCACGCCGCACGGGACCAGGCACGCGGAGGTCAGCGGCACGTCCTTGGGGATGGACACGCACTGGATCTCCTTGACCAGGGTCAGTTCGGCGAAGGTGGAGGCCCCCGCGAAGTTCCATACCGGTTCGTCGCCGATCGCGAACGGCGTGCCGCGGTTGCCCAGCGTCTGCCGACAGCGGTTCGGGTGTCCGGTCTGGCAGTGCCGGCACATCCCGCACGCGGCGATCGTGGTGATCACGACGTGGTCGCCCGGCGCGACCGAGCCGACCCCCGCGCCGACCTTCTCCACGATGCCGGCGCCCTCGTGGCCGAGCACGGACGGCGTGGGCCACTCGATCACGCCTTCGAGCACGCTGACGTCGCTGTGGCAGACGCCGGTGGCGACGATCCGCACCAGGACCTCACCGGCCTCCGGATCACGTACGGTGACGTCGTCCCGGATCTCGGCGCCCGTGGCGGTGTGCAGGATCGCGCGCATGTACCGTCTCCTCGTTCCGGGCGGACGGCCCGCCGCGAGGTGTTTTCGCCGCGCCCCGGACCGGCCCACCCCAAGCCGAACACTCACATCCTTGGTCACTACAACCGATCTCGATTATTCATCGGTGTCCGGAGAGGTCAAGGCATACCGGGATGGGATCTGACGGACCGTCGGATCCGCGCGGAGTGTGTTCGGAGTGTGTCCGGAGGGGTGTCGAGGGGTGTCGAGGGGTGTTGGGGGGTGTGTTCGACGCGTGCTCGGGGTGCCTTGGGACGGGTCGGGTCGCTGCCGGATCGCCCGGGTCAGACCACCGTCGGGCTGCGGCGTTCCAGGAGGGTGACGTCGCGCCAGCGGTCGCGGTGGCGGCCGACGCGTTCGCGCACGCCGATGGTGCGGAAGCCGAGGGCGGCGTGCAGGGCGAGGCTGCCGGCGTTCTCGGGGAAGACGCCGGCCTGGATGGTCCATACGCCGGCCGCCTCGGTCGAGGCGATCTGGGCGGTGAGCAGCGCACGGCCGACGCCCCGGCCGGCCGCGTCGGGGTGGACGTACACCGAGGTCTCCACCACACCGTGGTAGACCGGGCGGCGCGAGGTCGCGCTCGCGGCCACCCACCCCAGCACCGCGCCGCCGGTCCCGTCGAGCGCGACGAAGCGGTGGTCCGGCAGCTTGCCCGCGTCGAACTCGGCCCAGTCGGGCGCGTGTTCCTGGAACGTGGCGTTGCCGGTGTCGATGCCGAGCTGATAGATCGCGAGCACCGACTCCGCGTGCTCGTCGCGCATCGGCACGATCGTGACGGCGGCGAAATCGCGGCCGTCGGGGGCTGGGGCAGTCGAGGTCATGGCGTTCTCCGAGGACGGGACGATCCGGCGAACACGGCCGTCGGCGGCGATCACGGGACGGTGAGCGGAGCCACGGGCACACCTCCATCCTCACCCGCGCCCCCACGGGCCCCGGCACGGGGGTGGCCGCCCGCGATAGTCGCGTGCGTTCCCGGAGCCGCGCCGGTATAACTCGCCGGATGGGAGCACACGCAGCACAGGATCTGGAGGCGACGGTCGCGCACGCCGTCGCCGTGTTGGCCGAGGCGACCGAAGGCGATCGGGACTGGTCGCGGCCGGCCGGCGAGCTCGACTGGGACTGCTGGTACACGCTGGTCCACGTGGTCGGGGATCTGTACGGCTACGCGGGTCAGGTCGCGTCGAGTCGCATGGACGACTACGTCCCGGTCGACATCCACGCCGAGGACGATCCGACGCCGGCCCAGATGTTGTACGCGGTCCGTGCCGGCGGCACGATCCTGGCGTCGGTGGTCACCACGCAGCCGGACTCGAACCGCGCCTATCACCCGTACGGCGTCTCCGACCCGGACGGCTTCGCCGCGATGGGCATGATCGAGGTGATGGTCCACATGCACGACATGGCGGCCGGGCTCGGCCTCGACTACCGGCCCGACCCGGAGATCTGCGCCCGCGTCCTGGCCCGGATGTTCCCCGACGCCCCCGCCGGCTTCGAGCCGTGGCCGGCCCTGCTGTGGTGTACCGGCCGCACCGAGTTGCCGGGCCATCCGCGCCGGGTGGGCAAGTGGCGCTGGAAGGGCACCCCGGACGAGTAGAGCGGGAAACGTGCGGGAGCGGGAAACGTTCGAAAGCGGGAGTGCTTCGGGAGCGGAATTCTTCCCCGGTCGGCGACCCGACCCCGCAATCGGGCCCCGGGACACGGCACCTACGCTGCGGGCTACCAAGCGCAGATGCACCTCGCGTTCGCACCCGAAGGAGCCCGCAATGACCGCACCATCCCTGGATGGACTTCGCTTCGCCCCGCTCGATCGCCCCGAGCACGGGGAGGTGGACGCGTCCACGCTGTTCGCCTACCACGAGGTGGACGGCCGGATCTGGGCCGAGTACGACGGCGGCGACATCGTGCACGGTCACCTCGTCGGTACCCGCGACGGGGACACGCTGGACTTCCGCTATGTGCAGTTGAACCGCTCCGGAGGTACCGCCTCCGGGCACTGCGTGAGCGCCGTCGTCGTATTGCCCGACGGTCGGATCCGGTTGGACGAGACCTGGGAGTGGGAGTCCCGCGAGGGCAACGGGACGAGCGCGGTGGAACAGGTCGCCGAGGCCGGGAGTTGACCGCCGGCGGCGGATCCGGGCCACGACGGGAGAGTCGCCCGGAGCCGTCGCGCGACGACCCCCGGCACGCCCCCGTTCCCGGCACCCGGTCGGTTGTCGGACGCGGTATCTACGTTGGGCCGCAACGGACATCGCGACCGAAGGGGTGGCCATGGGGTTCAACGGGGACATCGTCGTTTTACGTGCGGACACGCCGCTGGCCGACCTGGCGCCGTATGTCGGCGGGGAGGGCCATCCGGTCTATGCCGAGTGGGCCTACCGCGACGGCTGGCGCGCGGTGCACGTGCGCCACTTCGAGGATCCGTACGCCTTCCAGGGCCCGTGGTTGACCGACCTGGCCGCCCGGACCGGCTCCCCCGTGCTGGTGTGCGGGGTGTTCGAGAGCGATGTCGCGCATGTCCAGGGACTGAGCGGGACGCACTTTTGGGAGGGGTGGCTCGACCCGGGCACCGCCGCCTCGCGGTTGGCGCGGAACCGGTGGGACCGGGGCGGCGGGCGGGGCGACCTCGCCCGGTTCCGGGACGAGGCGGCCGCGTGGCTGGAGCAGGACCGGCCGCGGGTCGCCGAGGCGGCGGTGCGGTGGGCGGCGTCGGCCGGCTACGAGGTGCGGCCCGAGCCGATCCTGGAGTTGTTGGGTTTCAGCCGGAATCCGTTCGTCGAGCAGTTGTTCTTCACCCTGCTCGACCACCTCGGGCTCACCGAAGTCCCGGGCGGCTAGAGCGGATCCGCCCGGTCGGTCAGTCCCGGCCGGCCTCGTCGACCCGCTCCACCTCGGTGTCCTCCGGCCGGATCGGGCGGCCGTCCGCCGCGCGCACCTCCAGGGTGCGCAGCGGGCGGCCGTCGCGTCGGTCCAGAAGCCTGGACATCGGCTCGCCGGGCCCGAACCAGTGCGCCTCGCCCCACTGCCGCAGCGCGACGACCACGGGGAACAGGTCGCGCCCCTTCGCGGTCAGTACGTATTCCCGGTAGGCGCTGCCGTCCGACGCGGGCACCGTCTCCAGGATCCCGCCGGCCACCAGGGCCCGCAGTCGGGCGGTCAGGATGTTCTTGGCCACCCCGAGACTGCGCTGGAACTCGCCGAACCGGCGGCTCCCGTCGAACGCGTCGCGCACGATCAGCAGCGACCACCAGTCGCCGATCGCGTCCACCGATCGCGCCACCGGACAACTGTCCTCGTCCAACCGCGTGCGCTGCACCATGTCCCGTCCTCTCGCTCACCCCACCGGTTGCAACATGCTACCAAGGTTGCCTATGGTCACCTGGTGGCAACTTGCAACCAGATATCTCGCGCCCTCACCCTGCTCTTCGCGATCGCCGCCGGCGTCGCGGTCGCCAACGTCTACCTCGCCCAGCCCCTCCTGGTGACGATGGGCCACGACCTCGGCCTCGCCTCCGGCACGGTCGGCGTCGTGGTCACCCTCACCCAGGTCGGCTACGGATTCGGCCTGTTCCTGCTCGTCCCGCTGGGCGACCTGATCGACCGCCGCCGCCTGATCGTGGGTCAATTCGCGCTGCTCGCCGTCGCGTTGGTCGCCGTCGGGACGGCCCGGGGGGCCGCGCCGGTGTTCCCGGCGATGATCGCGGTCGGCCTGCTCGCCGTGGTCACCCAGGCGGTGGTCGCCTACGCGGCCTCGCTCGCCGCCCCCGCCGAACGAGGTCGCGTGGTCGGCGCGGTCACCAGCGGCGTGGTCATCGGCATCCTGCTCGCCCGCACCGTCTCGGGTGTGCTGGCCGACCTCGCGGGCTGGCGCGCGGTGTACCTGTGCTCGGCCGCGCTGACCCTGGTCCTGGCGGCGACGCTGTACCGCGTACTCCCGAGGCGGCGCGCCGACACTGCCCCGCTGTCGTACCGCAGGCTGCTCGGCTCGACCGTGAGGCTGTTCGTCGAGGAACCGGTCTTCCGGGTCCGAGCCGGCTTCGCCCTGCTGATCTTCGCCGCGTTCAGCACCCTCTGGAGCAGCATCGCCCTGCCGCTGAGCGAACCTCCGCTGTCCCTGTCGCACACCGCGATCGGCGCCTTCGGTCTGGCTGGCGCGGCCGGCGCGCTGGGCGCGATCCCCGCCGGGCGGCTGGGCGACCTCGGCCACGCACACCGGGTCACCGGTATCGCGCTGGTGTTGCTGACCGTTTCCTGGCTGCCGCTCGCCTTCACCCGCCAGTCGTTGTGGGCCCTGGTGGTGGGCACGATCGTGCTCGACCTCGCCGTCCAGGCGGTACACGTGACCAATCAGAGCCTGATCTACCCGCTCCGGCCGGACGCCGGCAGTCGGCTGATCGGCGGCTACATGATCTTCTACTCGATCGGCAGCGCGGGCGGCGCGATCGCCTCGACCACGCTGTACGCGGCGGCGGGCTGGACCGCCGTCTGCCTGCTCGGCGCGGGCTTCGGCGCGCTCGCGCTGCTGCTGTGGGCACTGGACCCGACGCGACGCGGTCGGCCCGCGCCGGTCGGCGCCGCGTGAACGTGCCTCCCGTCGCGTCGACGGTTTCGGCGACGGGTCGTCGACCTGCGCGAACATAGGATCCGGGGGCGGGCCGGCGACGACCCGCACGCGCGCGTCCGAAGGTGGTGCGGGCACCACCGACGAACGCGAAGGGAGGTCCGTCGTCGTGTCGACGACCCGCGAGCCGAGCCGCCCGCTCGCCCTGCCCGACCCCATGCCCGCGCTCCGGCGCCTGCCCGCGCAGCTGGGCCTGCTCGCGCGGGCGGGCGCCACCGGCCTGCTCGCCCTGTCGGCGCTGCCCGTGGTCGTCGTGGTCGCGGTGCTCTGCCTCACCGGCATCGGCCTGCCGCTGCTCCCGCCGCTGATGCGAGGGGTGCGCCGCCTGGCCGGGATCGAGCGGCGCCGGGTCGGCGCGGTACTCGGTGGGGCGCCCGTGCCCGAGCCCGATCGCCCCGTCGAGGACTCGCCGGTCGCCCGCCGCCCGCTCACCGACCGGGCGAGCATGCGCGATCTGCGCTGGCTTTTGGTGCACGCGCTCACCGGCACCCTCGCCGGCTTCCTCGGCCTCGGCCTGGCCCTGGCCGCGGTCAACGACGTGACCATGCCGCTGTGGTGGTGGGCGATCCCCGGACGGTCGCCGTCCGGTGTCGGCTTCGCCGTCGACTCGTGGGCGCGGGCGGCGGTGATGTTGCCGATCGGCGTGCTGGTCGCGGTGCTCGCCTGCACGCTGATCCCGTCGCTGCTGCGCGGCCAGGCCCGGCTCAGCCGCGGGCTGCTCACCCCGCCGGCGCATCGTTCGGTCGCCGAGCGGCTGGCCGAGGTGACCGCGAGCCGGGCCGCCGCGCTGGACGCGCACGCCGCCGAACTGCGGCGGATCGAGCGGGACCTGCACGACGGTACGCAAAACCGGCTGCTCGCGGTGGTGATGCATCTCGGGCTGATCGAACGGGCCCTGGAACGCGACCCGGAGCAGGCGCCGCCGCTGGTGCGCCGCGCCCGGCAGGCGGCGACCGGCGCCCTGGACGAACTGCGCGAGGTGGTGCGCGGGATCTATCCGCCGATCCTGGACGAACGCGGCCTGGACGGCGCCGTCGCCGCGCTCGCCGCCCGCTCCCCGGTGCCCTGCGTGGTGGACACCGCCGGCCTCGGCCGGGCACCGGCCGCCGTGGAGACCGCCGCGTACTTCATCGTCGCCGAGGCGTTGAACAATGTGGCCAGGCACAGTCGGGCCGAGCACGTCGGGCTGCGGCTGGCGAACGAGGAGGGCACGCTGGTGATCGAGGTCGAGGACGACGGACGCGGTGGCGCCGACGAGCGCGCCGGCAGCGGCGTGGTGGGCATGCGCCGCCGCGCGCACGCCCTGGACGGCCGGCTGACGCTGCACAGTCCGGCCGGCGGACCGACCCGACTGCGGGCGGAGTTGCCGTGCGGGTGGTGATCGCCGAGGACGACGCGCTGCTGCGCGAGGGGCTGACCCTGCTGCTGGCCGGCGAGGGCTTCGAGGTGGTCGCGGCCGTGGACAACGGGAGCGACTTCCTGGCCGCGGTGGACACCCACGAGCCGGCGGCCACGGTGGTCGACGTGCGGTTGCCGCCGGACTTCCGGGACGAGGGGCTGCGTGCCGCGATCGAGGCCCGGCGACGCCGACCCGGGTTGCCGGTGTTGGTCCTGTCCGCCTATGTCGAGGACCGGTACGCCGCCGAACTGCTCGCCGACGGCCGCGGCGCGACCGGCTACCTGCTCAAGCAACGGGTGGGCGACGTCGAGGAGTTCGCCGACGCGCTGCGCCGGGTGGCGGCGGGCGGCACGGTGATGGATCCGGAGGTGGTCGGCCAACTCCTGGTCCGGCGGCGCTCCGACGACCCGTTGCGCGAGCTGACCCCGCGCGAGCGCGAGGTACTGGCGCTGATGGCGGAGGGCCGATCCAATACCGATCTCGCCCGGCTCCTGGTGATCAGCGAGGGCGCGGTCAACAAGCACATCCGGAACATCTTCGCGAAGCTGGGACTGGCCCCCGACGAGACGGGACACCGCCGGGTGCTCGCCGTACTCGCCTACCTGAACGGCTGACGGCCGACCGGCCGACCCGCGCCCGGCCGGCGGGCCCCGGGCGGGGTCCGCCGGCCGGGCGTCGCCGGCTCACGCGTCGAAGGAGTCCCTGCGGGTGCGCGGGCGCTTGCGCGCCGCCGGGATGGGCCGCGGCGTCGCGCCCTCGACCACCGTGTTGGCCAGCGTACCGATGCCCTCGACCGTCAGCGAGACCGTGTCGCCCGGGCGCAGCGACGGCAACTCGCTTCCCCGACCCCACAGTTCGCCCAGGCAACCACCGTTGCCGCAGGTGCCGGTGCCGAGCACGTCGCCGGGCCGGATCCAGGTGCCGCGCGAGGCGTAGGCGACCAGTTCGGCGGGCGGCCAGCCCATGTTGACCAGCGAGTCCCGACCGATCTCGACGCCGTTGACCGAGGCGCGCATGGCGAGGTCCAGGAAGCCGTCCGCGTCCCGGTACTCCTCGAACTCGTCCGCCGTCACCAGCCACGGGCCGAGCGTGGTCGCGGTGTCCTTGCCCTTGCACGGGCCCAGGCCGACCCGCATCTCGCGGGACTGGAGGTCGCGGGCCGACCAGTCGTTGAAGATGGTGTAGCCGATGATGTGTTCGGCCGCCTGATCCACCGTCAGGTCCCGACCCGCCCGGCCGATCACGATGCCGACCTCCAGCTCGAAGTCGAGCACGGCCGACCCCGGCGGCATCGGGACCGGGTCGTTCGGGCCGATGATCGCGTACGGGTTGGTGAAGTAGAAGGTGGGCAGCTCGTACCACTCCGGGACCACGACCGCGCCCGGTCCCTGCACGGTGATCATGGCCCCTTCGACGTGCTCCTCGAACGCCACGAAGTCGCGGACCGTGGGCGGCTGGAGCGGCGGCAGCAGGCGTACGTCGGCGAGCGCGACCGAGGGACCGGCCAGGGCCGCCTCGCCCGCCGCGCGCAGGGCCTCGGCACCGCGCTCGATCAAGCCGAGCAGGGTCTCTCCGGCCGGCAGCGGATGTACCGCGTCCTCGCCCGACACCACTCCGGAGTGGATCGAGCCATTCAGGTCGAAGGTCGCGAACTTCACGATTGGTGCTCCTTGTTCCGGTGCGTGCCCAGGACCGGCGACGATGCGTCGGTATCGCTAAATGATCACATCGGCGCCGGCCGATCCACGCCCCGACCTCGGCGGACGGCGTCAGGTCAGCAGCCGCGCACCGGTCTTCGCCCGCACCTCGTCCGCGGTCACCCCGGGGGCGGTCTCGACCAGGAGCAGGCCGCGATCGGTCACGTCGAGCACCGCGAGGTCGGTGATGATCCGCCGCACGCAGCGTTTGCCGGTGAGCGGCAGGGAGCACTCGTCGACGATCTTGTGCTCGCCCTTCCTGGTCACGTGCTCCATCAGCACGATCACCCGACGGGCGCCGTGCACGAGGTCCATCGCACCGCCCATGCCCTTGATCATGCTGCCGGGGACGGTCCAGTTGGCCAGGTCGCCGGTCACGCCGACCTGCATCGCGCCCAGGATGGCGGTGTCGATGTGGCCGCCTCGGATCATCCCGAAGGAGAGCGCCGAGTCGAAGTAGGAGGCGCCGGGCAGGACCGTGACGGTCTCCTTGCCGGCGTTGATCAGGTCCGGGTCGACCGCGTCCTCGGTCGGGTACGGCCCCACGCCGAGCAGCCCGTTCTCCGAGTGCAGCACGACGTGTACGCCGGCCGGGATGTGGTTGGGCACGAGGGTGGGCAGGCCGATCCCGAGGTTGACGTAGGAGCCGTCGATCAGCTCGGCCGCGGCCCGCGCGGCCATCTCGTCCCTGGTCAGGGCCATCAGTCGCGCACCGTTCCGCGCACCGCCGGCGCGCCGTTCGTGGTCTTCTTCTCGATCGGCTTCTCGGCGACCTGGGCGGGCGTCAGCGCCACCACGCGCTGGACGAACACCCCGGGCAGGTGTACCGCGTCGGGATCGAGCTCGCCCGGCTCGACCAGTTCCTCGACCTCGGCGACGGTGATCCGACCGGCCATCGCCGCGAGCGGGTTGAAGTTGCGCGCCGACTTGTCGAACACCAGGTTGCCGTGCCGGTCGCCGCGGGCCGCCCGGACCAGGGCGAAGTCGGTGGTGATGGCCTCCTCCAGGACGTATTCGACGCCGTCGAAGACGCGGACCTCCTTGCGGGGCGAGGCCACCAGTACGTTGCCCGCCGCGTCGTAGCGCCACGGCAGTCCGCCCTCGGCGACCTGCGTCCCGACCCCGGCCGGCGTGTAGAACGCCGGGATCCCACATCCGCCGGCCCGCAACCGCTCGGCCAGCGTGCCCTGAGGGGTCAATTCCAGTTCCAGTTCCCCGGAGAGGTACTGCCGGGCGAACTCCTTGTTCTCCCCCACGTAGCTACCGGTCGCCCGAGCGATCCTCCCGGCATGCAGCAGGATGCCGAGCCCCCATCGATCGACGCCGCAGTTGTTCGAAACCACCCTCAGCTCGGCGGCCCCCTGCGCGTGCAGGGCACCGATCAACACCGAAGGAATCCCACAGAGCCCGAACCCACCAACGGCGACCGAGGCCCCGTCCCACACATCCGAGACCGCCTCGGCGGCCGCCCCGACCACCTTGTCCACACCATCTCCATTCACCGCCCCGCCCCATGGACGCTAGCCGCGGATCCGCCCCTCCCCCACACCCCTCTTCCACTCACCGGAAGCCGTACAGGTGCACTCCGAACCCACACGCGACAACGCGGACCGGGCCGAAATCCCGGCCCGGCCGGCGCATGACGCCATTTCACCGCAAGCCCGAGGGCGGGCAACGACCGAGCGGACACGCCGGACAACCCGAAGCCGCCCACAACAACGCCGGCCGGGCCGAAAATCCGGCCCGGCCGGCGTTTGAGGCCGAATCAGCCCGGCCGGCGTATGAGGCCGGCAGGCCGGCCAACCACACCTACGCGTAGCACGAGAGCGGCTTGCCCCCGTTGAACGCCACCATGTCCCCGAGCGCCGCGTAGATGTCGATCGCGCCCGCCCGCTCCACCCCGCCCAACTCCGCGTAGGCCCGGTGCAGGTTGCCCACGATCCGCTCCGAGTCGGACAGCGCCGCGTACTCGCCCAGGTCGGTCTCCCGCGCCACGCTCAACGGGTCCAGACCCGCGTCGAGGCCCTTGCGCGCGGTCTCCAGTACGAACTCGGTGTACCCGATGGCGTAGTCGATCTGGTCCGGACCGCACACCTCGCCGTGCCCGGGGACCAACGTCGTCGCGCCCAACTCCTTTACCTTCTCCAGCACTTCGATATAGCCGGCGGGCGAACCCATCAGCAGGAACGGAGTGCCGCCGTTGAAGATCAGGTCGCCCGTGTACAGGACACTCTGCTCCTCCAGCCACACCACCGAGTCGTTCGAGGTGTGCGCGGCACCGAAGTGCCGCACCTGGGCCCGCAGTTCGCCCGCGTACACGGTGACGCCCTCGGTGAAGGTGAGGAACGGCGGCACCGCCCGCACGCCGCCCCAGCCGACGCCCGGCCAGATCGACTCGACCTCCATGATCCCGAGGTTGAGTATCTCGGTCCGGGTCTTCTCGTGCGCGACGATCGTGGCCGTCTCGAACAGGTAGTTCCCGTTCGTGTGGTCCCCGTGGTGGTGCGTGTTGATCAGCGTGCGCACCGGTGCGTCGGTGTGCTTGGCGATCGTCTCCTGGAAGGTTCGGGTGCGGGCCTCGGTGGCGCAACCGTCGATCGCGACGACGCCCTCCGGACCGACCAGGAACCCGGTGTTGTTGATCCACCAGGTGCCGTCCGGCTGGATGTACGCGTACGCTCCGTCGGCCACCTCCTGGACGCGAGGCGGATCCATCCGGCCGTGATCGTGCTGCGACGTGCTCATCGATACTCCCGATCGACTGGGGGTGTGCGTTGACGTGCTTACACCGCCGACCGCCCTCCGCGCAGCCTGACGTACCGTCAGTTGCCGCTTCCGGAAGGGCTTGTCCCGGGATGTCCCGGGCCCGATCGGCGATTTGCGGTCAGTTGACCACGCGTCCGGTGAACGCGGCGAGCCGGTCCGCGGCCGGCGCGTCCGGGTCGACCGGCTGCTCCGGGCCGAACGCGCGGCCCTCGCCGCGGGCGGCGTCCGGAAGCGTCTGCCGCATACGCTCGAGCAGTTCCTCGGCGAGTTCGGGGTCCAGGTCGCTCGGCCGGCCCAGCGCCCGGGCCAGGTCCCACGCGTGCACGAAGATGTCGCCGGTGGCCATGCCGAGCAGGAAGCCGCCGGTCCGCTCGCCGAACGGGGTCTTGATGGCGGCGGCCACCCGCTCCGGAGTGAAGGTCGCGACCATCGTCTCGACCGCCGCCTCGAAGTCCTCGCGGGGGTCCTCGGAGACCGGCTCGTTCGGCCCGGTCAGCGCCGACGCCAGACCGCGCTGCGCGCCGGTCGTATGCGCCAGCAGGGCCCGGACGTCCCATTCCGAACACGGACACGGCAGGGTCAACTCCGCGTCGCCGACCTCGGCCAGCAGCAGGCGGAAGCTCTCGACGGCGCGCCGATACTGGGTGATCTGGTCCACGAAGGCTCCTCGGGGGTGACGCCGCGCCCACGCGGCGTGATGTCCGGGTGACGGGAGACGAGCAGCGGACAGGCTACGCCCAGGCCCCGAAGCCGCGATACGTCGCGGTTGGGGAATGATGACGCCCGCACGAATGTTTCGTCTCGGGTGCGTCCGACACCGGGGCCACCGGTATACCCGACCCGCGCCCGTCCCGTACACCGCCCGAACTTCCCGCGCCCCGGCGCGCCGTCGCGGCCCGACACCGCGCGCCGGCCCCGGGCCCCCGATCCGGAAGGCTGGAGAGCAAGTGAAGGTCGAGATCTACAGCGATATCGCGTGCCCGTGGTGCTACGTCGGCAAGCGGCGCTTCGAACGCGCGTTGGCCGTGTTTCCCGGCGGCGAGGACGTCGAGGTCACGTACCGCCCGTACGAACTGGACCCGAGCACGCCCACGGAACCGGCCCCTCTGCGCGAGCGGCTGGCGAAGAAGTTCGGCGCGGACAACCTGGACACGATGAACGCCCGGCTCGCCGAGATCGGCGTGGGCGAGGGCATCACCTTCGACTTCGCCAACGCGCTGGCCGTGAACACGCTGACCGCACACCGGGTGTTGCGGCTCGCGCTGACCGAGTACGGGCCGGCCGCCCAGGCCGCGCTCAAGGACCGGTTGCTCGCCGCGTACTTCACCGAGGGCGAGAACGTCGCCGACCACGCCCGCCTGGCCGAGTTCGCGGTCGAGGCCGGCCTGGATCGTGATCGGGTGCTCGCCTACCTGGCCTCCGACGAGGGCGTCGCCGAGGTGCGGCGGGAGATCGACCAGGCGCGGGAGATGGGCGTCACGGCGGTGCCGACGTTCGTCTTCGAGGGCACGTGGGCGGTCCAGGGCGCGGAGGAGTCCGCCACCTTCCTCCGGGTGCTCAAGCAGGTGCGGGAGGGTATGCGCGAGCGCGACGGTTCGTCGTCCGCCCCGGAGCCGGCCGCCGGCGACGCGTGCGCCGACGGCTCCTGCGCGGTGTGAGCACGCTGGGGGAACGGGCCGAGACACCGTCCGTCGCACGGCTGCGTCGTGCGCGCTTCGCGGCCCTGTTCGTCTTCTTCGCGTTCAGCGCCGCGGTGGCCGACTTCCTGGCCCGGATCCCCCAGTTCAAGGAGGATCTGGACCTGGACAACGCCCAGTTGGGCCTGGCCCTGCTCGGCTCGCCGGTGGGCGCGCTGGTGGCGGTGCAACTCGCGGGCACCGCCGCCGGGCGCTGGGGCAGCAGACGCGTCGCCCGGGTGTCGGTGATCGGCGGCTGCCTGTCCCTGCTGCTGCCGGCGTTCGCGTGGGACTTGCCCTCGCTCGCGGTCGGGTTGCTGGTCCTGGGTGGCCTGATGGGCTTCACCGATGTCGCGGCCAACGCCCAGGGCGTGGCGATCGAACAACAATTGCGCCGCCCGATCATGAACAGCCTGCACGGCGGCTACAGCCTGGGCGGCCTGTTCGGGGCCCTGATCGGCTCCGGCGCGGCGGCGCTCGGCATCACCCCCAGGGTGCACCTGTCGATCATGGCCAGCGTACTGGCGGTCGCGGTGTGGGCGGGGTCGCGGGCACTTCTGGGTCCCGCGGACGACCCCCATGTCCGCGAGCCGGTACGCGCGCCGGAGACCGCCACCGACACGGACCGCGCACCCGCCCCGGCCGAAGGCGGCCTGGGCCGACTGCTCGCGGGCTACCGCGCGGTGGTCCTGCTCGCGCTGATCGGCCTGTGCTCCTTCGTCGGCGAGGGCGCGGTCGCCGACTGGAGCGGGGTGCACCTGCGCGAAACGCTGGACAGTTCGGCGGGCGTCGCCGGCCTCGGCTTCGCGGGGATGTCGGTGGCCATGGCGGCCGGCCGCTTCGCGGGCGACCACGTGGTGGAACGCTTCGGCCCGGTGCGCGTGTTGCGCGTGGGCGCGCTGATCGCCGCGCTGGGCATGACGATCGCGCTGGTCACACCCTGGCCGGCGGTATCGGTACTCGGCTTCACCCTGTTCGGCATCGGCGTGGCCCCGGTCGCCCCGGTGACGTTCAGCGCGGCCGGCAACACCCCCGGGGTTCCGGCGGCATGGGCCATCTCCCGGGTGACCGGCATCGCGTACATCGGCCTGCTGGCCGGCCCTCCGGTGATCGGCTTCATCGCCCACCACACCAGCCTGACCACGGCTCTGGCCATCCCGGCGGTACTGGTGGCCGTCATCGCCCTCACCGCGGGAGCGGTGCGCCGCTGAGCGGTGGTTCGGCACCGAACCGGGGCAAGTCATGCCCGAACGGGACAGGTTCGGTGCCCGATCGCCGTCGGTCGGGCGCCGACCCGGGGCCGGAGCGGCACGCCTCCGACAGCCTTGCGGCGCAACACGACCGGCTGTCCCGGCACTTGATCGACATGGGCACAGGTCGACGAATCGCCGGCGGACAACCCACGCGCGCCCGGTGTGCGGGGCGGCGGAACCGGTCCACGCCGGCGGTGCCGGCGCCGAGGGCTCGTGCCCCGCTCGCGCCCTCGGACCGCCCGACGGCCGTCCCACGCCCCCCGACATGTGACTCTCCCGACCCCGGCTCCCCATCGAACCCGCCCGAGCGGCTTCCGGCGGCCCGCGCCACGCCACACCCATCCGATCTCCAGATAAACGGAGTACAACGATCCGGTAAATCCCAACGAATGGTTGGCAAACGGGCACCCCTCCCCGGGTGTAGAAATCAGGATATAGACATGTGACAGCCGACGCTCGACCCCAAATCGCTCGATATCAGGACCTGTATTGCCATGCGACACAATCCGTTTTCCTTCACAAAGTTAACTTACGCGTGTCAACATTCGGCACCGTATGCGGGTCGGCGTGCGCATTACCCACCGGCAACTGCGAGCACACGTACGAATGCCGCTAGGCTCTGCCCGTCGTGCACGGAATAGGACGCGATCCGCGTCACCGAAAAGGCAAGACCGGAAAGTGCGAATCATCGGGAAAATGACGTACTTGACAAGCGGAAGAATTGACTCCGCATCCCTGGCTCTCTCCCCCGCCCCCTCCCCCCTCTCGGCACCGATCGGGTGGTGGACAAACTGAATATCACTCGCAAACTCGTCCTGCTCGTCGCCGTGCCGCTCACCGTGATGGTGGGTTCGGCGGGCCTCGCCGTGTCCACCACGACCGGCGAAGCCCTGGACGCGAATCGCCTGCGCTCGCTGACCAAGGTGTCCGCCGAGGCGGGCGAACTCGCGCACCGGCTGCAGAGCGAACGCGCCGCGGCCACCGCAGTGTTGTGGCCCGACTCCGGCGCGCTGGCGGCGTACCACCAGCGCACCGCCGCGACGGACGAGAGCGCCGCGCGCTACCGCAAGCTGCGCAAGGACCTCGGCTCGATCCCGGGCAACACGAAGGAACGGTTGCGCAAGCTGGACGCGGGCCTGTCCGACCTGGTCGCGCTGCGCAAACAGGTCCAGGAGCCCAAGGGCACCTCGCTGACCGCCGTCGTCTTCCGCTACCGCATCCTGATCGCCGCCACGCTCGACTACCGCGACAGCGTGGCCCAGGCAGGCGGCGCCGGCCCGGACAACTCGGACCGACTGCGCGCGGCGGCGGCACTGTCCCACGCCACCGAATGGCTCGGCCAGCAACAGAGCGCGGTGTTGCGTGCGTTGGCCGCCAAGACGCTGTCGCCGGCCCACCAGCAGGACATCCTGGCCACCCGCACCGGCTACGACGAGAGCGAGTCGTCGTTCGAGTCGCTCGCCGACGCCGACTGGATCCCCTGGCTGGAACAGGCCCAGACCGGGCCCGAGATCCAGGCCGTGCACCTCCTCGAGGACGCCGTCTCCCGGATCCGCGTGGACAGCTCCGTCTTCATCTCGCAGGTCGAGTGGACCAAGGCGACCAACGACCGCATCGCCAAGATGAGCGATGTGGAGCGCAAGGTCGACGCCTCCGTGCTGTCCTCGGTCACCGACGAGCGCGACTCCCGCCGCTGGTGGGCGATCGGCCAGGGCGGCGCGGTGCTGCTCGCGCTGATCGCCGCCGTGCTGCTCGTGCTGCGACTCGGCCGGCCGATGACCCGTGAGCTGGTGCGTCTGCGCGACACCGCGCACGACGTGGCCTACACCGGTCTGCCGGAAGCGGTCGCCAAGCTCCAGCAGGGTCGTTCCCTCGACGGCGCGACCGCCGAGGAGATGGCCGAACGCGCCGGCACCCCGATCGAGGTGCGCGGCAAGGACGAGATCGCCGAGGTCAGCTCGGCGTTCAACACCATGTTCACCGCCGCGGTCAAGATCGCCGCCGAACAGGCGGTCCTGCGCGCCGGTATCGCGACCGTGCTGGTCGCCCTCGCCCGCCGCAACCAGCGTCTGACCGACGGTCTGGTCAAGGTTTTGGACGAGGCCGAGGCGCACGAGCAGGACCCGGACCGGCTCAAGCGGCTGTACTCGCTGGACCACCTGGTCCAGCGCATGGGCCGCAACAACACCAGTCTGCTCGTGCTCGGCGGCGAGGGCACCGCGCGCGTGCGCGAGGACGCCCTGCTCCTGGACGTGGCGCGCGCGGCGGTCGGCCGGATCGAACGGTTCACCCGGGTCGACCCCGGCGCGGTGGACCCGCGCATCCTGATCGCCGGTCGGGCCCGCGACGACGTCGCACACCTGCTCGCCGAACTCATGGACAACGCGACCAAGTTCAGCCGCCCGGAGACCTGGGTGGTGCTCCAGGCGAACCGGCGCGGCGACGGCGCGGTGCTGACCGTGACCGACAGTGGCGTGGGCATCACCCCCGAGCGACTGGCCGCGTTCAACGAACGCCTGTCCTCGCCGGCCCAGTTGGACGTGCACGCGGTGCGCACGATGGGTCTGACCGTGGCCGGGCACCTCGCCGCGCGCTACGGCATCACCATCACCCTGGTGCCCGGCCCCCAGGGCGGCACGGTCGCCGAGGTGGATCTGCCCGAGACGATCGTGGTCTTCCGCGATCGCCCCGGCCGACACCGCGCGGGCGCGCCGAAGAACGAGGCGCCGGCACTGCCGAAGCCGACTCCCACGCGCGCGATCGACAGCGGCGTACGTGCCGGCGGTCACCCCGACCCCGGTCCGTTCGAACCCGTGCAGAACGTGTTCACGCCGGTCAAACCGCAACCGGTCAGCGACGCGAGCGCCCCGGGACCGCAGGTACCCGCGCCCTCGGGCCTGCGCTTCACCGGCTCCCGGCCGCCCGCTCCGGCGGCACCCACCCCGCCGACGCTCGCTCCGCCGATACGCACGCCGGCGAACCCGGCGGCACCGGCGAACCCGGCGACACCGGCAAACCCGGGCACACCGGCCGGCCCGGTGAATCCGGCATTCCCGGGGACCCCGGCGACGCCGGACCGGTCCGCCGGACGCGGGGCCGAAGCCCTGCCCCCGCGTTTGACTCCGGAACCCTCCGAGTCCGGCCGCACCACCAACAAGGGCCTGCCGCTGCGAGTACGCCGGGACACCCCGACCGTGCACCCCGGCACGCCCCCCGCGCCCGCCGCGCCGCTGGTCGGCTCGGCCGGGGCACCCGCCCGGGCGAACCCCGCGACGCCGGACCGCCGAGACGCCCGCCAGGTGTCCGCGGCGATGTCGGCCTTCGCCCAGGGCATCGGGCACAGCCGGGCCCGACGCGCCCCCTCGCCCCGCCCCGACGGCGGCGAACCGGATCCCAAGGAGAGATCGTGACCCACCCCACCGCAGCCGATCTCAGCTGGCTGCTCAACGATTTCGCCACCCGGGTGCCCGATGTGCTGCACGCCGTCGCGGTCTCCGCGGACGGCCTCGTGGTGGCCAACACCAGCACGCTGCCGCAGGACCGCGCCGACCAGCTCGGCGCGGTCGCGTCCGGCCTGGTCAGCCTTCTGGCCGGTGCCGCACGACTGTTCGGCACCGACCCGGTGGCCAGCAACCTGACCGAGATGAACGGTGCGTTCATGTTCTCGATGCAGGTCAGCGACGGTGCGTCGCTGCTCGTGCTGGCCTCGCGCGAGTGCGACATCGGCCAGGTCTCGTTCGAGATGGCCGAGCTGATCAACCAGGTCGGCCCGGCCCTGACCCCGGCGGCACGAGAGCGCTTCCTGCACGTGCAGCGCGGCGCGCTGGGCTGACCGACGCACCCTCGCGTCCCTCCCGACGCGACCCATCCCATCCCATCGATCGACCGCTGTACCCGTCCGAACCCTGGAGCACGTCATGACCCCGGCAAGTCCCATATCCCGTCGCTCGTTCCGCGTCAGTGCCGCGGGACTGCTCGCCGGCGCGCTCGCGTTCACCGCCGCGTGCAGCGGCAGCGCGGCCGACGACAAGAAGGGCGGCTCGTCCTCGGGCACGCTCAAGATCGGCCTGACGATCCCGCTCACCGGTGTGTACGCGGCGCTCGGGCCGGACCTGCAGAACGGCTTCCAGACCTACCTGGACCAGCACGGCGGCAAGCTGGGCGGGCACAAGGTCGAGCTCGTGATCACCGACGAGGGCGACGGTCCGCAGACCTCGGTGCCCTCGGTGACCAAGCTGATCAAGCAGGACAAGGTCACCGCGGTGGTGGGTCTGTCCAACGCCGCCACGGTGGCGGCCAACGTGGACCTGGTGAACGACAACAAGGTGCCGATGATCGGCGCCGTCGGTCGCCCGGGCGAGATCAAGCGGCAGGACTACGTCTGGCACACCAGCTACCTCTCCGAGGAGCCGGGCGTGGCGGCGGCGCCGTACATCAAGGAGGCCGTGCAGGGCCCGGTCTACGCGATCGGCCCGGAGTACCAGGGTGGGTTCGACCAGCTGCGCGGCTTCACCGAGACGTTCGACAAGCTCGGCGGCAAGCTGGCCAACCCGGACGGCAAGACCAAGTGGACGCCCTTCCCGGCGACCACCAACTTCCAGCCGTACTTCAACGAGATCAAGAACTCGGGCGCCAAGGCGGTCTACACGTTCTACGCGGGCACCGCCGCGGTGAACTTCGTCAAGCAGTACAAGCAGTCCGACATCAAGGACATCCCGCTGTACGCGGCGGGCTTCCTGACCGAGGGCGCGGTGCTCGGCGCCGAGGGCGACGCGGCCAAGGGCGTGCTCACCTCGCTCAACTACACGCCCACGCTGGACATCCCGGCCAACCGCTCGTTCGTCGCGGCCTACCAGGCGAAGTACAACGCGCTGCCGACGATGATGTCGGCCACGATGTACGACGCGGCCGCCGTGCTGGACAAGGCGATCGCCGCCGCCGGCGACAAGGTCACCCCGGAGGCGGTCAACGCCCAGATCGCCAACACCGGCAAGGTGGACAGCCCGCGCGGTCCCTGGGAGTTCAACGCCAAGTCGCACGCCCCGGTGCAGAAGTGGTACCTGCGTGAGGTCAAGCAGGACGGCACCGCGCTGAGCAACGTGATGGTCCGCGAACTCGGCACCCTGGGCTGACGGCGGATCGGGAGCGAAAGGGAGCGTGCCGTGGGCTGGTTCGACGACAATTTCATCCCGGCCCTGGACGGAGTGGCCTACGGGTTGCTGCTGTTCGTCGTGGCCGCGGGCCTGACTCTGGCCTTCGGTTCGGGCGGGGTCCTCAACCTCGCGCACGGCACGCTCTACGCGTTCGCCGCCTACACCGCCACCGAGGTCGCCGACGGCTCGTGGCTGGGCCTGGTGCTCGCGGTGCTCGCGGGGATCGCGGCGGGCGCGGCCGGCGGCGGGGTGCTCGCGGTGATGACCGCGCCGATCGCCGGCAGAGGACACATGGCGCAGGCCATGTTGACGTTCGGCGTCGCCCTGGTCGGCGGCGACCTGCTGATGACCGTGTTCGGCAAGGAGGACCCGCAGGTCTCGGTGCCGAGCGCGCTGGAGAAGCCGGTATCGATCCTGGGCCACAACTACCCGGGCTACCGTCTGGCGTTCATCGTGGTCGCCGTCGCGCTCGGCGCCGGCGGCTGGTACGTGCTGGCCCGGACCCGGATCGGCGCGGCCGTGCGCGCCTCCGTGGACGACCCCGAGATGCTCGCGGCCGGCGGCATCTCGCCGGCCCGGGTGCGCTCGGGCGTACTGATCGCGGCCGGCGCGCTGGCCGGTCTCGCGGGCGGTCTGGGCGCGCCGATCATCGGCCCGTCCACGTCGGTGGCCAACACCGTGCTGTTGCAGTCCCTGCTGGTCGTGGTGATCGGCGGCCTCGGCTCGGTCGGCGGCGCGCTGCTCGCCGCGATCCTGGTCGGCGAGGTGCAGACCCTCGGGGTCACGCTGATGCCCGACTTCGCGCCGTATCTGATGTACGCCACGATGGCCGTGATGCTGATCGCGCGGACCGCGCGCTTCGGCCCGACGGGGAGCCGAGTATGACCACCCTTGCAACGGCCGTCCTGCGCGCGCGTACCGCGCTGCACTCGCCGCGCGGGATCCTGGCCGGTCGCATCCTGGCCGTGGCGGCGATCGTGTGGCTGGTCGCGGCGCCGTACATGGTCGACCTGTTCACCATCATCCTGCTGTCCCAGGCGTTGTCCCTGGGCCTGCTCGCGGTCAGCGTGGCGGTGCTCGGCGGCGGCGCCGGGCTGCCCTCGCTCGGCCAGGTCGCGCCGTACGCGGTCGGCGGCTACACGGCGGCGATCCTGGCCGACCACGGCATGCGGATCGGCGTCGTCCACACCCTGCTGGCAGCCGCGGCGGGCGCCCTGTTCAACGCGCTCACCGCGCCGATCGTGGTCCGCACCCGCGGCGTCACGGTCCTGATGATCACGCTGGCCGTCGGCGAACTGGTGCGCACCGCCGCGGAGAAGTGGAAGTCGGTCACCGGCGGTACCGACGGCAAGTCCGGCATCCCGCCGATCGAGCCGTTCTGGGGCATGGGCGACCTCGCCGACGACGTGGACACCTACTGGTACGTACTGCTCACCACCCTCGTCGTGATCGCCCTCACCGCGCTCGTGCTGCGCTCGCCCGCCGGGCTGCTGCTCGACGGCGCGCGCGAGAACGAGACCCGGATGCGCGCGACGGGCCACCCGGTGACGGGCTATCTCACCGTCACCTACATCGGGGTCGGCGCCATCGCGGGTGTCGCGGGCGCCCTGTTGATCTCGATCCAGCGCTACATCTCCCCCTCACACATCGGCTTCGACACCTCCTCGCTGGTGCTGCTCGCGGTCGTCATCGGCGGCGGCGCGTCGCTGGTGGGCGCGATGATCGGCGCGGCACTGATCGTGTTCACCCGGGACTGGCTGTCCGGTCCGTGGCCGGGGCACGGGCCGCTGCTGCTCGGCCTGCTGTTCCTGATCGCGGTGTACACGCTGCCGGGCGGCCTGGCCGGGGTGGTCGCGGGCGGACCGCGCGCGGCGTGGCGAAGTCTGGCCAAGGTGATCCGGCCGGACGGGAAGTCCACGGAAGCGGACGAGACGGCGGCGAACGAGACGGCGGCGGACGAGTCGGACGCGGGCAAGTCGGACGCGAACGAGTCGGACGCAGACGAGTCGGACGCAGACGAGTCGGACGCGGGCAAGTCGGAGGCGGGCAAGTCAGAGGCGGGCAAGCCGGACCTCGCCAAGAAGGCGGCGGACGCGAGCGCCGAAGTCGCCCCCGACCCCGACGCGTTGCTCACCATCACCGGTCTCACCCGGCGCTACGGCGCACTGGCCGCGGTGGACGGTCTCGACCTGACCGTGCGTCGCGGCGCCCGGCACGCGCTGCTCGGTCCCAACGGCGCGGGCAAGTCGACCGTGCTGGCGATGATCGCGGGTGCGAACCCGGTCACCTCGGGCAGCATCGTCTTCGACGGTCGCGACATCACCGACCTGGCCCCGGCCCGGCGCTCCCGCCTGGGCATCGCCCGCGCGTTCCAACAACCCGCGGTGGTGCCCTCGTTGTCGGTCCTGGACAACGTGACGCTGGCCGCCTGGCGGCACACCCGGCGCGGCGGCATCGCGTGGCGTCCGGCCCGCTACCGCGCCCTCGCGGGCGAGGCGGCGATCCATCTGGAGACGGTCGGCCTGACCGCCCGCGCCGACGAGGTCGCCGGCGAACTCTCGCACGGCTCCCGCCGGTTGCTGGACATCGCGATGGCACTCGCGGGGCATCCGAAGCTGCTGCTCCTGGACGAGCCGGCCGCGGGTCTGACCGACACCGACATCGAGTTGCTGGCCGACGTGCTCAAGGCACTGCCCGCCGAGGTGACCATGGTCCTGGTCGAGCACAACTTCGCGCTGGTGCGTGAAGTCACCGACACCGTCACGGTGTTGGCCTCGGGACAACTGCTCGCCACCGGCACGCCGGACGAGATCGCCGAGGACCGGGCGGTGCGCGACACCTATCTGGGCGCGTCCGAGCCCGAGCACCAGGAAGTGGGCTGACATCGTGCTGGAGATCGGCGAACTGACGGCGGGTTACCAGGGCGGCTCGGTGCTGCACGGGGTCGACCTGAGCGTGCCCGAGGGCACCGTGCACGCGCTCCTGGGCGCCAACGGGGCGGGCAAGTCCACCCTGATCCATACCGTCGCGGGCCTGCTCAAGCCCTCCGGCGGACGGGTCGAACTGGCCGGCACCGACCTCACCGGGCGCCCGGCGCACCGGGTCTCGCACGCGGGCATCGGCCTGGTGCCGCAGGGTCGGCGGGTGTTCGCGAGCCTGACCGTGGCCGAGCATCTGCGCCTCGCCCACCGCAAGCACGCCGCGTGGACGCCCGCGCGGGTGTTGGAACTGCTGCCGCGACTGGGCGAGCGGGCCGGCAACCGCGGCTCGCAACTCTCCGGCGGGGAACAGCAGATGCTGGCCATCGCCCGGGCACTGCTCGGTGGTCCGCGGCTGATCCTGCTCGACGAGCCGACGGAGGGCCTGTCCCCCGTGATCGCCGAGCAGATCCGGCAACTGATCACCACCCTGGCCGACGAGGGCCTGACGATCCTGATCGCGGCACCGCAACTGGGCTTCGTACAGGGCATCGCGGACCGGCTGACCGTGCTGTCCACGGGCCGGGTCACCGCCCGGATGACCGCCGCCGAGGCGGCGGCCGACCCGGAGCCGATCCTCGCCGCACTGGCCCCGGGTGTGGCCCACGTGGGCTGATCCACATCGCGCCGGTCGGGATCAGCCCGACCGGCGCCCGCCGGGGCTCACAGGTCCACGCGTCGGATCTCCAGCGTGGTCCAGGCCCCGATGTGCACCCGGTCGCCGTCCTTCAGGTGCACCGGGTCGCGGTGCACCCGGTCGTAACCGGAGTTGATGGTGGTCCCGTTGATCGCCCCGAGATCCATCAGCTCCCACGACCCGTCTCCACACCGCAGCAACATCGCGTGCCGACGCGAGACGCCCGGGTCGGTGATCGGAATCTCGGGCGGAGCGGAGCTGGTACCCGCGTTGCGCCGGCCGATCCGCATCGACTCGCCGGTCAACTCCACCGTCCACGGCTCTTGTTCGTGCGGGAAGTGCATGTTGTGCGCGTCCGGGCCGTCCCACTCGAGCACCCGCAGGAAGTAGTCGTGATCGGGGACGACCCGCACGGTCCACAGGGTGCGGGTCGGGGGTGGAACCTCGTCCTTCCGCCGGCCGTGCTCCTCCTCGTCGTCCGGAGGCGGGGGCTCCACTACGATGCCCGTGTCTCCCCGCGGGGGGTTCTCGTGCCCGCAGCCCTCACAGAACTGGTCGTCGGGGGTGTACTCGGTGGCACAGATCCGACAGATCAGCGTTTCCGTGGGCGGCCGTGCGGGCCCGTCGCCAGGGTCTTTCCGCCCCGGATCGTCCATGACGGTCATGGTGCGCCCGCACTCGTCGCAGTAGTCCGCGGCGGTGGACTGATGGCCGACCGGACAGATGTGCATGAGCGGACCTCCTTCCTGTTCCCCTACCCGACCCGACGTCGCCGAGCGGCGACGCTCAGTCCCGGATGGGCGGTCCGACACGGGCGGTCTTGTGCGACTCGACGTCGATGATCATCATGCCCTCCTCGTCGTTGCGCAGCCGACTGGTGCCGTCGGCCTCGACCTCGACGACCCGGCGGAGCAGCTTCGCGGTGTGCTCGTCGCCCGCCTCGTCGGCCAGTTCGAGAGCCTGGACCAGGCGTGCGGTCGCGGTGGTCTCGTCCCCCCGCGTGCGCGCCTCCAAGCCTTCCTGGACGGCGTTGGCCAGTTTCTCCCGGCCGGTGACCTTGGCGACCTCGGAGTTGATCCGGGTGGACAGTTCCTCGTCGTCGGTCCACTGCGCGAAGACGCCGGCCTTGGCCAGTTCCAGGCCGCCCGAGCCGTCCGGCAGGACCACCGAGACCTGGCACGGCCGGCGCTTGCCGCCCGGGTTGACCTCGTCCGGTTCGACCTCGAGGCAGATGTGGTAGTGCTTGCTCTCGCCGCCCCACGAGCCGGTCGGGTAGTCACCGGCGTTCGGTCCGACGTCGGTACGCCGGGCGGTCAGGTCGTCGATCACCGGGTAGGTCTGCTTGACGTACTTCACCCGCGCGTTGTTGATCGTCCGCACGCGCAGGGCCACGTCGGCCACGGCCTTGCCCATCGCGTTCTCCATCATCCTGGTGAAGTCCGCGACCAGGTCGGCCGGTTGGCTCACCAGGCCGATGTCGCCGAGCAGCGCGTTGGAGATCTTGCGCACCTCGTCCACTCGCCAGTCCAGGCCGATGCCGCGGCAGTCGCAGACGAACACGCCCTCGCAGTAGGCGATCGCCTCGGCCAGGTCCTGCTCGCGCTCGCTCTCGTTCTTGCCGTCGGTGAGCAGGATCGCGTGCCGGATCGCGTCGCGGTGCGGTTCGAGCAGCCGACGGGCCATCAGCAACCACTGGCCCATGGCGGTGCCGCCGCGCGCGCGGAGCTTGTCCACCTCGCGCTTGGCCTCCTTGCGGCTGCGGTCGTCCGCCGGTACCAGCACCTCGTCGAACGGGTAGACCATCGACGCCATGCCGGTCCCGGAGACCACCGCGAACAGCGTGCCGTCGCGCAGCGTGTCGATCGCCGCCTTGGTGGCCTGCTTGGCCGCCTTGAGCTTGCTGGAGGGGAAGTCCATCGAACCCGAAGTGTCCACCATGATGACCTCGGCACCGCGCCTGGCGGAGGCCGGACCCGTCGGCAGTCCGGAAGCCTTGATGTGCGCCACGGCGTGGACCTCGTGTCCACCCATCGGCAGGTACGCGTTCTGGTTGATCTCGATGGTGAATTCGGGGGCGCCTGACATGAATCCGACTCCTTCGCGTCTCGGGTCAGTCGTGGAGGGGGCCGCGCGCGGCGTCCCCGGGCGGGAGATACGGGATGAGTGCGACGGTGATGTTGTCCGCGCCGCCCTGGTCCAGGGCGAACCCGGTGAGCAACCGGGCCGCGGCCAACGGCTGTTCCAGCGCGTCCGGGAGCACCATCGCGGCCAGCGTCGGCGCCACCGAGAGGTAGTTCCACAACCCGTCGCTGCACAGCAGCAGCACGCCGGGCCCGGAAGGGCGCACGCTGGTCACCCGGGGCCGCACCTCGCCGGCGTCGGCGCCGAGCCAGGACACGATCGCGTGCGCGCGCCGATCCGCGTACGCCTCGGCCTCGGTCATCGCGCCGAGCGCGATCATCCGGGTCGCCCACGAGTCGTCCTCGGTCAGCAACGCGGAGGGGGTACGCCGGCCCTGCTCGTCGTCGGCCCCGTCCGACTCCCCGACCGCCCCGCGGGGCAGCGTGCTCGCGCCGGGCAGCGTGTCGTCGCCGTCCGCCGGATCGTCGGCCCCGCTGCCCGGGTCGGCCAGCCAGTAGGCGCGGCTGTCGCCCACCCAGCCCACGGTGATCTCGCCGGGCGCCATGATCGCCGAGACCAGGGTGCACGCGGGCGCGTTGCCCTGGTCCTCGATGCCGGGCATCCGGGCCACCGCGCTCGCGGCGGCGGCCACCCCGGCGCTGGTGGCCTTGGCCGGCGCGCATCCTTCGATCAGGGTGGCCGCCATCGTCGCGCACGCGGTCGTGGCCGCGGTCGCCGACGCCTCGTCGGGCCGCGGCGAGGAGGACACCCCGTCGCAGACCACCGCCACCACCCGCTTGCTGCCGTCGGGCATCTCGAACGCCCGCAGCGCCGCGGAGTCCTCGTTGCGCCGGTGGCGCAGGCCCCGGTTGCTCACCATCGCGACCAGGCCGCTCAGGTCGCTCTCCACGTGGTCGCGCGGGTTGAACGGCCGCCCGCACGCCTCGCACCAGCCGTCCGAGCCGATGGTGGCGGTGCCACAGGCGGAGCAAACCGGTCCGTGTCCGCTGGGCGTGGGTACTCGCCGGGGCGGCGGACGTTCGGCCACCGGGGTCGCGGGGATGTCCAGGTCGTAGCCGCACGACTCGCAGTAGCGGTCGTCGGCGTCGCCGGGCAGACCGCAGGACGGACACCCGTCGGGGACGGCCGTCGCGGGCGGCTCGGGAGGCGGGGCGGCCTCGCCCCCGTTCGGGGGGCCCCCGAGCCCGGTCGCGTCCAGTCGTCCATATCCAGCCACTCTGATCACACCCATGTCCACGGTCGTACTTCGTTCGCCCGGTCGACGAGCGCGATGCGCTCCGCATGCGTGGTCACATGCCGGGCCAGATCGCGGTAACACTTTTCCAGGGCGAACCGCAGAGGCTTTTCCTTCAACTCGCTGCCGAGCACCCTCGCGGTTCCATCCGCGCCCCCGGCGCCCGAATTTCCCCCGTTCGCACCCGCCTTCACCCACTCCAGGGCCGTCTCCAACAACTCCACGGCGAGCCGGTCGTGCGCCTCGCCCTCCAGCCGCAGCGCACCGAGCCGATCGGACGCGGTGGTCAGGTCCGGCCCCAGCGGCTCGATCGCGGCCCGACCGCTGATCCGGGTGCGCAACGCCGCGGTCTGCGCGGCGACATGGTTGGCCGAGGTGTCCGGCACGCTCTCCAGGATGCGTACCGCGCCCGCCCGGTCGCCGGTCGCGAGCAGGCAGCGCGCCAGTCCGAATGCGGCCGAGACGTACGCGTGGTCGGTCGACCAGACGCCGCGATACTCGGCGGCGGCCTCCTGGTGACGGCCCATCAGCTCGCGGCAGGCGCCCAGCGCGATCCGCGGCGCGGGCTCGCCGGGCAGCGCGCCCCGCACGCCGTCGAAGAACTCGTGGGCGCGCGGCGGATCGTGCTGGGACAGTGCGGCCAGCCCCTCGAACCAGGGCAGTCGCCAGTCGTCGGCGTCGATGTCGGCCAAAAACGCCCGGGCCCGCACCACGTCGCCCTGTTCGATGCACATTCGGACCAGGCGCAGCGTGCCCTCGGCCGAGGAGATGCCCGCGGCGGTGAGCGCGGAGAGCAGTTCGTCGGGGTCGGTGGTGGCGACCGTGGCCAGCAGGTTGGCGGCCGGGTCGAGGGGGTCGACCCGGGGCACCGGCAACGCGCCCGCGATCACCGCGGGATCGGGCGCGGGCGCGAGCAGGCCGGGTTCGGTGTTGCGCGCGGCCACCTCGGCGTGCACCACCCGCGTCTCCGGCCCGAACAGGCCGGACACGCCCGGGCGCGGCTCCCCGGAGCGGATCGCGACCACCTCGCGCAGCACCGCGACGCACTGCTCGGCCATGTCCGCCGCGGAGGCGAAGCGCTGCTCCGGGTCGGGGTGGGTGGCCCGCAGCAACAGGCGGTGGTAGGACTCGAATTCGGTGAACAGCGGCACGTCGGCGGCGGGCGGCAGGGAGGCCTTGTACTTGCGGGTGTAGCCGGCGAAGTAGAAGCTGAGCACCGCCATCGTGCGACCGATGGTGAACAGGTCGGACTCCACCGACGGTTCGGCCCGCACGGTCTCGATCTCGGGCGCCTGGTAGCCGACCGTGCCGTAGGTGAACTTGCCCGGCCGGGCCAGGTCGGTGACCGCGCCGAGGTCGATCAGCTTGAGCTGGTCCTCGGTCTGGATCACGTTGTCCGGCTTGAAGTCGCAGTAGACCAGGTTCTGTTGGTGCAGGTAGCCGAACGCGGGCAGGATGTCGATCGCGTAGGCCAGGACCTGCTCGACCGGCAGCACGGCCTTGGGGTCGACCTCGCGCATCTGCTTGAGTCGGTCCATCAGCGACAGGCCGCCGACGTACTCCATCACCAGGTAGGTCTCGTCCTGGCCGGTGAGCGGGTCGGGGTGCTGCACGACGGTCTGGATGTGCACGATGTTGGCGTGCTGGATCTGGGTGAGGATGCGCTGTTCGGCCAGGGCCGCGGCACGCGAGTCGGGGTCGTCGCTGCCCAGCAGGCCCTTGAGCACGACCCACATGTTGTGCGCGGCGGTGTCCTGGGCGAGGTAGACCCAGCCGAAGCCGCCGCGGGCGAGGCAGCCGATGATCCGGTACTGGCCGACCATGTCGTCGCGCTGGAGCTTGGGCGCGAAGGAGAACGGCGTGCGGTCGCGCGGGCAGAAGCCGTTGGCCACCCCGGGTCGGCCGCCGCGCCCGCGCCCGACGGGCTGTTCGCACTTGCGGCAGAAGCGCTTCTCCTCCGGGATGACCGGATTGCGGGCCAGCGCGCTCTCGGGGTTGCGGCGCGGCACGTTCGGCATCTCGACCAGCCCGCCGCCCAGCCGCCGACTGGTCCCGGTGCTGCCGCGTCGCGAACTGCGTCCGGAGGCGCTGCGCGAGGAGGACGAACCGGCGGTGCCGGCCGTGCCCGACGTACCGGAGGTGCCCGCCGTCCCGGAGACCCCGGACCGCCCGGTCCTCGGGTCGGGCACCGGCGCGCCGGTCGGCAGCGGCTCGTTGCCGCACGCGTTGCAGAAGCCGTCGTCGATCTCGCCCGGGCAAGGCGGGCGATTGCACTTGATCATCTCTGGTCCCCCTTGTCGTCCGGACGATCCTTGCGTTGCGCGGCGATGACCGCCTCCTGATAGCGGGTCACCACCCGTACCGCCACGTCGAGTTCACACGGTGCCCGCCACAACAACTCCTTGGCGTGGTCGTACAGCGATTCGAGCACGGCCTCCTCGCCGTGTCCGCCGCGCGCGGCCATCGCCCGGTAGGACTGCACGAGGCCGCGCAGTTCGTCCCGCCGGGCCAGTGGCGCGTCGATGTGCCCGCGGGTGGCGGCCAGTCGGTCCCGGGCGCCCTGCGCGTCGTTCTCCAGGGCGCTCAACTCGCGCGAGACGCGCACCCAGTCGCCCTGTGCGCCGAGCCCGGAGACGGTGGTCACCCGCTCCCGCAGGCCGGCGGCGCGCAGCGGTACCTCCGGTACCCGCTTGTCGCTGATCCGGGTCAGCACATGCGCCCGCCGCCGGATCGTGTCGCCCTCCTGGTAGTCCAACTCCTCCAGCACGCCCGCGAGTCGCCGGACCCGCTCCTGGAAGCGGGCCCGGACGATGGTCAGGTGCCGCACCTCGTCGGCGACCCGGCGCAGTTCCGCGTCCAGGGCGTCGACGTCCACGCCGCCGATGCGCCGGTCGTCGCCGGCGGTCAGCGCCAGCGGGTCGCTCGCCACCAGGCTACGGGCCGTCTCCAGGCGGCGGCGGACCCCGTCCAGCGCGGCGCTCTGCTCCGGCATCGTGTCGGGGCCGCCGAGTTCGGCGATCCCGGCCTCCACGGCGGCGATGCCCGCGTCGACCCGGTCCAGGGTGGGCACCAGGCGGGTCCAGACCGCGTCCGCGGCCTCCACGACGGCGGTCGCCTCGCTCCAGGCCGGCGCCATGTCGGCGACCAGTTCGCCCAGGCTCATCCGGTGTACGTGCATGGCCGGGTCGAGCAGGCCGCGCTGCCCGATCGGCACGTCGCGCGCGGCGAGTTCGGCGGATTGTCCGAGCAGCAGGAAGGACAGCTCCTCCAGCTCGGGCCGTTGCGGCTTGCCGCGCCGTGCGCGCAAGGTCCGGGCCCGATCCAGGACCGCGCCGTACGCCTCGCGGTGTCCCCACAGCAGCGCGATCGCCCGGCGGCCGACCTCCCAGCGCTCGGCGGTGCGACCGGTCAGCGTGCCGCCTTCGAGCAGTTGCCGGCCCGGGTGGCTCTCCAGCTCCATCAGGCCGGCGGTGATGCCGTCGTACTCGCCTTCGTGACGCACGATCAACTCGTCGATCTCGTCGCGACCGAGTACGCGGGGGGCTCGGTTCACGGGGCGTCCCGATATTCGGCCTCGGGCGGCGCGGGCGTGTCGGCCCCCAGCGAGGTGCCCAGATACTCCCGGTACAGCTCGCCCCATCGTCCGTTGCGGCGCAGTTGTTCGAGCACCGCGTTGACGAACCGGACGAAGTCGCCGCGGTTCTTGGCGATCGCCATGCCGTACGGCTCGAAGGTGAGCTTGTCGCCGACCACGATGGTGAAGACGTGGTCCTGTGCCTGGAGTCCGGCCAGGATCGTGTCGTCGGTGGTGACCGCGTCGGCCTGGCCCTGCTGGAGCAGGACCAGGCAGCCCGCCCAGGTGTCGCCCTCGATCACGTTCACCTGCGGGGCCTGTCGGCGCAGCAGGCCGATCGAGGTGGAGCCGGGCACCGAGCACACCCGCATGCCGCGCGGCAGGGCGGCCAGTCCGCCCGCGTAGTCGGCGCGGTCGGCGGTTCCGTCGCGTTGCACCAGCAGTCGCTGGCCGGCGCGGAAGTAGACGGAGGAGAACTCGACGCTCTGCCGACGCTCGCAGTTGATCGTCATGGTCTCCGCGACGATGTCCACGTCGCCGCGCGCGATCGCCACCGTGCGGTCCTCGTTGCGCACCACCCGGAACTGGATGCGGTTGGGGCCGGCGTCGCCGAAGATCGCCTTGGCCACCTCGCGGAGCAGGTCGATGTCGAAGCCCCGCAGCGTGTTGGTCTTGGGGTCGACGAAGCCGAACGGGAAGCTGCTCTGGTCGATGCCGGCGATCAGGAAGCCGCGCTTGCGCAGGGTGTCCATGGTGCTGCCGGCGGGCAGCGCGGTGGGGGCGGGCAGGGAGCCGGTGGGGCGCAGGCTGGCCAGCACGTTCGGGCAGGAGGCGTCCGGCCCGGGGGTGGCCTCGGCAAGTGCGCGCGGCGCGCCGGCGGGGGGCGCGGCCGGGCCGGCGTGGACGCGCTCGGCCGACCCGGCGCCGCACCCGGCGACGGTCAGCGCGAGGGCGCACACCAGTGCGGGCAGGGCGATGCGGGTGCTCATGGCCGGTTGTACCTCCCGACCTCGCGACGGACGCCGTCCACGGTCGCGGCGGCGGCGATCAGGGCCAGGACGCCCATGCCGACGCCGAGGCCGCCGAGCGAGTCGCGGCCCTGGCGGACCGAGCGGGCGAAGTCGCCCTGGTCCTCGGTGACCGCGGCGGCCAGCGCCTCGTCGATCCGGGTGAAGGCCGTGCGCGACGCGCCGTCGGCCTTGGTCACCTTGGCGACGGCCTGTTCGAACTGGCCGTTGCCGTAGAGCGTGATGACGTCGTCGTGGGCCTTCTTCCAGTCGGCGGCGGCGGCCCGCGCGGCCTTGACCTTGGCGAGCGTGCCGGCGTCGGAGCGGGTGACCCGCTCGGCGGTGGCCAGCATGCCGGTCACCGCGGGTCGGCCGTCGCGCGCGTCGACGCCGACGAGCCTGCCCCACACCTCGTTGAAGTCGGCCTCGTACTGGCCGTTGTCGCTGCCGCGCATGACCAGGGTCAGGCTCTCGTCGCCGTGGGCCTGCAGGGTCAGGAAGCGGGCCTGGGCCAGCGTCTCGACCGGTCCCCAGCCGTCGCTGCGGCTGCGGTCGAGGTGGTCGCGCGAGTCGCCGGAGGCCGCCCACAACCAACCGATCGACACCAGGGTGGCCAGGCCCGCGATCAGCAGGCCGATGTTGATCCGGCGGTGGGTGCGCCTGGCGAAGAACCACAGCGCGCCGGCGCAGGCCGCGAGGGAGACCAGCAGCAGCGTCAGCGGTATCCACGGGGTCGAGGTCGCGTCGTGGTGGTCGCCAGCGAGGCGCTTTTCGGCGATGTCGTGCAGGGCGGTGGCGGCGGGCAGGATCTTGGCCCGCATCACGTTCTTGGAGGCCGAGCGCAGGTAGGCGGCGCCGACGGTGTTGCCCTGCCGGGTCTCCGCCCGGGCCCGCTCGACCAGGCGCGCGTATTCGGGCAACTGCACGCCGATGACCGCGAGTTTGTCGGCCACCTCGCCGGAGGCGCCCGCGGCGGTGGCCTCGATCAGCTTGCGCGACGCGGTCTCGATCGCCTGCTGGTAGCGCTCGCGCACGTCCGCCGATTCGACGCCGCCTTCGAGCAGTCCGGCCGCCGCGGTCGCGTCGGCGTCGGCGAGGGCCCGGTAGATGTCCTGGGTCTTGACCCCGAGCGGTTCGCTGCCGGTGGCCACCGCCTTGGCCGCGTCGGCGCGCCGGCCCACCTCGAGGACCGCGAACAGTCCGGCGAGCAGGCTGATCAGGACCAGGGCCACGCCCGTGACGAGCATCAGCCCCGGGGTGGTGTTGCCGACACGAATCAGCCGGCCCACGGATATCCGGCGGGGGCGGAACACACGGGGAGAACGGCCCGCCGCCCGTGCGGGCGTCCCCGGACCCGGTGCTTGCGAAATCGGAACGGCTGCCGCCAACGCCTTGCCTCCCCCACTGTCGCGTGTGCCCCCTGCCGGTCGACCCGACACACCCTGCGGTCTTCGTCGAACGCCGAACATCGACCGCCGAGGTGCCCGGTGAACGCCGTCACCCAGAAGTTATCGCGAGCGTGTCACAGCTCCCGATGGTCTTCCCTCGTTCTCCCCGCAAGACCCCTCAGGGCCAGGACACTACCGCTGCCGGCGGCCCACGTGAGCGCGAGACCGGTTCCGATCGGCCCGGCGGCGGGCGGCGGATCAGCCCGCTGCCGGCGGTGCCGGCGGCGTGTGCGCGCGATGCCGGCGCCCCGGGTGACTCTGGGATCCATACACGGCGAGCCCCGTCGATCCGTCGACGAGCGCCCGCCGGACGAATACGACGGACACTACGGGGAGCAACCCATGACATACGCGATCGAGACCGAGGGCTTGGTCAAGCGGTACGGCGACACCACCGCGTTGGCCGGGATCGATCTGCGGTCCGAGGCGGGCACCGTGCTGGGCCTGCTCGGCCCCAACGGCGCGGGCAAGACCACGATGGTGCGGGCGCTGGCCACGTTGATCAAACCGGACGCAGGCATCGCCCGGGTCGGCGGGTTCGACACGGTGCGCCAGGCGCACGAGGTACGCCGGCTGATCGGGCTGACCGGGCAGTACGCGTCGGTGGACGAGGAGATGACCGGGTTCGAGAACCTGCTGCTGCTCGGCCGACTGCTCGACCTGCCCCGTGCCGAGGCCAAGGCGCGGGCCCGCGAACTGCTCGCCCGGTTCGACCTGACCGAGGCCGGCGGGCGCAGCCCCGACACGTATTCGGGCGGTATGCGGCGTCGCCTCGACCTGGCCGCCTCGCTGGTCGGGCGCCCGTCCTTCCTCTACCTGGACGAGCCGACCACCGGCCTGGACCCGCGCAGCCGCGGCGACGTGTGGCAGATGATCCGCGACCTGGTCCGCGACGAGGGCGTGACCGTGCTGCTGACCACGCAGTATCTGGACGAGGCCGATCACCTGGCGAACGACATCGTGGTGATCGACCACGGCCGGGTGATCGCGAACGGCACCTCCGACGAGCTCAAGGCGCAGATCGGCGGCCGGAGTCTGGAGGTGCGCCCGGTCGACCCGAGTCGACTGCCCGACGTGGTCGAGCTGTTGCGCGAACTCGCCGGCCGGGAGCCGTTCGTGGAGCACGAGCGCGGTCAGGTCACCGTCGCGGTGAGCGACGAGGACGTGCTGCCGGTGGTGGTGCGTCGGCTCGACGAGGCGGGCATCCGGGTCAACGAGTTCACCCTGCAACTGCCCAGTCTGGACGAGGTGTTCCTGACCATCACCGGGCACCGCAGCCAGGACTCGGGCGAGCGGGACGACGGCGCGGACCCGAAGAGGAAGGCCGCGTGAACCGACTCCCGGACCGTTACGGCACACGTGTGATGCCGATGCTCGCCCTGCTCCTCACGATCGTCTCCCACCTGGCCCTCATCCCTGGAGCCTCCCGATGACCACGACCACCGTCCGCCCGGCCGACACGAGCGCCACCCCGCCTCCCGCCCACGGCACGCCCGGGGCACATCGCAACGACCCGAGCGCCGTGGTGCGGCACACGCTCACCCTCACCTGGCGCAGCCTGGTGAAGTTGAAGAAGCAGAGCGAGCAGCTGATCGACCTGACGCTGCAGCCGATCCTGTTCATCGTGATGTTCGTGTACCTGTTCGGCGGCGCGATCGAGGGCAGCACGCACGACTATCTGCAGTTCGTACTGCCCGGCATCATGGTGCAGACCGTGGTGTTCGCGTCGGTGGGCACCGGCGTCGGGTTGTGCACCGACATGTCCACGGGTGTGTTCGACCGGTTCCGCAGCCTGCCGATATCGCGTCTCGCGCCGCTCGCGGGCACCGTGCTCGGCGACGTGTTGCGCTTCTTGGTCGCCATCACGTCGGTGTTCGTGTTCGGCACCATCATCGGTTTCCGGTTCCAGACCAATGTGCTCGCGGTGGCCGCCGCGGTCGGTCTGGTCCTGGTCTTCGCGTTCGCGTTCTGCTGGGTCGTGGCGCTGCTCGGGGTGAGCATGAAGCAGCCGCGCACGGTGCAGGGCGTCTCGTTCCTGATGATGTTTCCGCTGACCTTCGGCTCGAACCTGTTCGCCAAGACCTCGACCATGCCGGGCTGGTTGCAGGCGTGGGTGAAGGTCAATCCGGTCACCGCGGTCACCAACGCCTCGCGCGGGCTGCTCACCGGTGGCCCGGTGGCGCACCACGCGATCGTGGCGCTGCTGTGGGCGCTGGGTCTGATGCTGGTGTTCATTCCGCTGACGGTGCGTCAGTACAACCGGCGGGCCTGACCCGCCGGTCCTGGCTCGACCACCCGTCGCCCGACACCCACAGCGGTGGCGGCGCGACGGGCAGGTCGGCCGTCACCAGGGAGACCACCTCTTCCCGGGTCATCGCCGTGCCGATGGCCCGGGCCCGGTCGTACTCCTCGACGCTCATCCGCTCCAGGATCCGCCCGGCCACCCGGTCCGCGTCGACGTCGCCCAGGTCGGGATGGCCGCGCACCACCTGTGCCCCGCCGAGCAGGGTCGCGGCCTGCTCCGGATCGCCGCAGAGCAGCGCCAGCGCGGAGAATCCCTCGACGCAGCCCGCCAGGATCGGCATGTCCTGGCTCTCCAACGCGAACGGCAGCCCGGTCCGCAGATCGGCGCGCGCCGCCGCCGCGTCGCCTCGCGCACAGGCCACGTGCGCCCGGCCGACATACAGGCTGCAGACGAACTGCGGCGGCAACTGCCGCAGTCGCGGCTCCGGCGGCAGCGCCGCGATGACCTGGTCGTAGCGTTCTCCCGCCTCGTCGAAGTCCCCGACGAAACGGGCGAGTTCGGCCAGGCCCAGGGTGGTGCCCAGGCCGGTGGTGAGCGAGGCGCCGGGCGCGCCCGGCCGACGCGAGATGTCCTCCATCACCTGCCGGGCGAGGGCGATGTCGCCGGCCCGCGCGTGGATCATCCCGCGACGCACCATCAGTTGCGGGATCTCGTCCTCGGCCTGGAGCGCGCCCAGCAGGCCCAGCGCCTCGTCCACGGCGGCCAGCGCCGCGTCGTAGTCGGCCATGTACATCAGCAGTTCGGCCAGTCCCGAGATCGCCGAGGCCCGGCCCCAGCGGTCCCCGATCGCCGCGAACCGATCCCGGGCGTCGGTCAGGAAGGTCACCGCCTCCTTGGGGCTGCCCAGGTTGACCGCGAAGTGTCCGCGCATGAGCCGCGCCATGGCCTGGACCCACGGGTCGTCGATCTCGTCCGCGTCCTGCAGCGCGGCCCGCAGAGCCGCCTGGTCGGTACGGATGACGGACGCCAACAGCTCCATGAAAACCGGCAGTTCGGGCACCTCGTCGGGTTCGAGCCGACGGGTGATCAGCCGGGCCCTGGCGTAGGAGCGCAGCGCGTTGCCCCGCTCTCCCGCGGAGAAGGAGTGCAGCGCGTGGAAGGCGAGCGCGGCGGCCCGGCGGGCCCGCGGCACGGGGCCGGGCAGGGCGAGCGCCTCGTGGCCCCAGGAGTACGCCTCGGCGTGGGTGCCGCGCATCGCCCAGTACCAGGAGAGCGCGTCGACCAACCGGGTCGCCAGCCGGGCGTCGGCGTGGTCGACGGCGTAGCGCAGCAGGAGCGCGAGGTTGTCGTGCTCGGCGGTGATCCGGTTGATCGCCTCGATCTGTCCCGGGCCGCGCAGCCGGGCGCCTGCCGCCTCGACGTAGTCGATGAACCAGCGCGCGTGCCGCTCGGAGATCGCCTCGGCCTCGCCCGCCTCGACCAGTTTCTCGCTCGCGTACGCCTGGATGGTCTCCAGCAGCCGGTAGCGGGTCTCGGTGCTGCCGATCACGTCCACCAGCGACTTGTCCACCAGTCCGGCGAGCAGGTCGAGCACGTCGGCGGGGTCGAAGTCGTCGCCGGGCAGTACCGCCTCGGCGGCCTCCAGGGTGGTGCCGCCGGCGAACACCGACAACCGGCGCAGCGCGGTGCGTTCGCGCTCCTCCAGCAGATCCCAGCTCCACTCGACCACCGCGCGCAGCGTCTGGTGGCGGGGCAGCGCGGTACGGCTGCCGCCGGTGAGCAGCCGGAAGCGGTCGTCGAGGCGGTGCGCGATCTGCGCGGGGGTGAGCGAGCGGGTGCGGGCGGCGGCCAGTTCGATGGCCAGCGGCTGGCCGTCGAGCCGGCGGCAGATCTCACCGACCGCGCCGATCGTGTCGGCGTCGACGGCCAGACCCGGCCGCACCGCGCGGGCCCGGTCGGCGAACAGCCGCACCGAGGCGTAGCCCAACGCGTCCGCGGCGTCGACGCCGACCGGCGGCAGGGCCAACGGGCCCAGCGGGTACAACATCTCGCCGTCGATGCCCAGCGGCTCGCGGCTGGTGGTGAGGATGCGCAGCGACGGCGCGCGGGCGAGCAGTCGGGCGGCGAAGCTCGCGGCGGCGGCGATCAGGTGCTCGCAGTTGTCCAGGATCAGCAGGCTGGGCGGGCCGGTGAACGCGTCGACGATCCGGTCGACCAGGTCGCGCGCACCGGCCAGATGCGGGTCGAGCAGGCCCACCTCGCGGCGGCCCAGCGCCCCCAGGACCGCCTGCGGCACGTCCAACGGGTCGAGTACGGGGGCGAGTTCGACGAACCAGATGCCGCCGTCCACGCCCACGCCGCGGGTGGCGATCCGGCTGCCGGCCTCGGTGCTCAGCCGGGTCTTGCCCGCGCCGCCGGGGCCGACGACGGTGACCAGGCGCGATTGGCCGAGGAGCCGGTCGACCCGATCCACCTCGTCCTCGCGGCCGACGAAGGTGGTCAGCCGGGCGGGCAGATTGCCCGGGGCCGGGCGGACGGCGACCGGCGGGACGGGCGCGGGCGACCCGGAGGCGGCGGGCGTGGACGCCGGCGCGGGCCGCGAGTCGCCACCGCGCAGCACGGCCAGGTACGCGGCCTCCAGATCGGGCGAGGGGTCGATGCCCAGCTCGTCCGCCAGCCGCTCGCGCAGGTCCTGATACAGCGTCAGCGCGTCCGCCCGGCGGCCCTCCTCGTGCAGCGTGCGGATCAGCAGACCGTACAGCCGCTCGCGCAGCGGATGCTCGCGGGTGAGCTGCTCCAACTCGGCGGCCAGCCCCTGGCTGCGGCCCAGGATCAGCTGCGCCTGGACCCGGTCCTCGATCGCGCCCAACCGCTGCTCGGCCAGCCGCGCCGCGGGCCCCTGCGCGAAGCTCGCGTCGGCGGCGTCGACCAGGGCCGGGCCGCGCCACATCGCGAGCGCGCGCGTGAGCGTCTCGGCCGCGCCGGCCGGGTCGCGCTCGTCGAGTTGCCGGCGTCCGCGCACCGCCAGCTCGGTGAACACGTGCGCGTCCAGGTCGTCGGGGCGGATGTCGAGCCGATAGCCGGCCGGCCCCGAATCGAGCCCGACGGGCAGTTGCCGGCGCAGTCGCGAGATCAGCGACTGCAACGCGTTTCCCGCGCCGGAAGGGGGGTCCTCACCCCACACGGCCGTGATCAACCGGTCGGCGGAGACCGGTCTGCCGGGGTCGAGGGACAGGCGGATCAGCAGCGCGCGCAGGCGCGCGCCGCCGATCGTCACGGATCGACCGTCGTCGTCCCACGCCTGGAGCGGGCCAAGCACCGAGATGTACACCCCACCACTCTTCCACCCCGACGGGTCGCCCGGGGGTGTCGGCCGGCGGCGCGCGGAGCGCGGTGGGGGTCGGCGACGGGGAGTTGCGCTTTGGGAGCGCCCCGGGGCACGGGAACCCGGGACGATCATCTGGAGAATTCACTCGTTCGTGGGATTAATTCCCACTCCTGGGAGTGAGCGCCCCGAACAAATCAACCGTTCGGTATCGGATCGGATCCGACTCAGGCGCCGATACGACCGATAAACGTTTGCCACGCACCGGATTCCAGTTCGAGGACCGGACCGGCGGCAACTTTCGAGTCGCGCACCAGGACGGCATCGGTGTCGGGGGCCGTCTCGACGCAATTGCTGGTGGCCCCGCTGTAGGTGCTGCGCCGCCAGGCGTGGCCGGTTGCAGCCTCGTGACCTGCAACTTTCCCACCGGAGTGGGAATCGATCGCAGCCTCTTGGGAAACGGACGGGAAATGCGATCCCTGCTTTGTGTTGCTCAAGACAATTCCTTTGCTGTGAGCTCGATCATGGACAAGGATTCACCGTACGACAGTGCGGCCGCGCGGATGTCCTCAAACATCCGCTCATAGACACTGACGTGTTCGGGCTCCTCGAGATAGAGGCTACTCGTATGCGTGTCGAGGACGACCACATCCAGATCGGAAAGTTCGGGGAATCCGATGATCGCGAATGAACCCTCGATCGCGGGGTGTGCGCCGGCGGCGAACGGAAGGATCTGCAACCGCACGTGCGGCCGGGCCGCGGCGGCCATCAGATGCTCCAGTTGGGCACGCATCGTCTCCCGCCCGCCCACCACCGTGCGCAGCACCGACTCGGAGATCACCACGCTGAGCCGAAACGTCGCCTCGCCCTGCGCGCCGACCCGGTCGAGCACCGCCTGCCGCTCCTGACGCACCCGCACCAGCATGTCCACCTCCTCGGCCGGCATGTCGTCGCGGACCGCCGCGATCACCGCCCGCACGTAGTCGGGCGTCTGCAACAGGCCCGGAATGAGCGAGAGTTCGAAGCCACGCATACCCGAAGACTCGGCTTCCAGGCTGAGCAACTCGGCGTAGGAGCTGGGCAGGATCGACGAATAGCTGTGCCACCAGCCGCGCTTCTTGGCCTCGCGGGCCAGGGTGAGCAACGAATCCCGCTCCCGCTCGTCCGCGACCTCGTACAGGTCGAGGAGGATCCGCAGGTCCACCGGTCGTACCCCGCTGCGCCCCAACTCGATCCGACTGACCTTGGAATCCGAGCACTCCAGACGTACGGCGACGTCTTCGAGGCTCAGGCCGCGCGCCTCGCGCAACCGGCGCAGCTCGGTCCCGAGCCTGCGCTGCCGAACGGTCGGATTGGGCGCCATGGCCACGCCGCACCTCCATGTACACGCTGTTGACGCACCGAACCGGAACGTCGGCGCGTCCGATCGGGGGACAGTGTGCCCTACTGGGCGTGGAAGTGTGGTTACTACCGGAATCTTCCCGTGCATCCAAGAGTGGGAGTTGCACACTCGTTGTCGGCCCGGCACGCTCCATGCCGGTCATGACTTACTGTTGTCCACGGGTCGCTCTGGGTGCGTGTTCCGGATCGTGCGACCCCCTGCCGCACGTCCGGAGGTCGACATGCCGGTGATGGCGGAGGACGTCCGTCACTATTGCGTTCAGCTGGCCGCCTCGGCACCGGCGGTGGGCCGTGCCCGCCGGACCACCGGCAAGGTCCTGCACGACTGGGGCCTGGCCGAATTGGTCGACGTGGCAGAGGTGTTGCTGACCGAACTGCTGACCAACGTGCTCGTGCACGTCGGTCCCGGCGCCTGGCACGCGCTCACCCTGCTGCACGACGGCGACCTGCTGCGGGTGGAGGTGCGCGACTCGTCGCCGCGCATGCCGATCGCCCGGGTCGGCGACTGGGACGAGGAATCGGGCCGAGGACTGCGGATGATCGACGGCTTGGCGCACGCGTGGGGCGCCGACCGGCTCCCGCCGGGGAAGGTGGTGTGGTTCACCCTGCCCGACGCGCCGTAGCCGCGCCCGGGCCGCGCACCGGCCCGGGCCCGCTCAGCGGGCGGTCGATCCGGCGACCGCGAGCAGGCACTCCTCGGCGAAGGCCACCACCCGCAGGTGATAGGCGCGCGCGGCGTGGTGGAGGCTGATGTTGTGCCCCACGCCGCGCTGGGTGTACGTCTCCACCGTGCGCGCCCGGCGCAACGACTCCCGTGCCAGGTCCGGTACTTCGGGTCCCGACGGGTGGGACCGCTCGAACTCGGCGACGGTCCAGTGCACCGCCGGCGTCACCCTCGCGAGCACGTCCGGCAGCGTGTTCGGGCTCTCGCGCACGTCCACGAACTCGGCCATCGGCACCGGCGCCACCACCCGACCCGCCCGGGTCAGCAGCGCGGGATCGTAGGACCCCGGCGGCCCGAAGAAGGCGTCGGGGGTGGCGCCTCCGGTCGAGGGGACGAAGTCGCCGTCGGTGGGGACGGCGGCGAACTCGGCGAGCCGGGCCGGGGTGTACCGCAGCGGCACGCCCGCGACGGCCAGGCCGAGCAGATCGTGGCCACGCTTGTCGGCGCCCATGCGCAGCGCCAGGACCGCGCCCATCGAGTGCGCGACGACGAACACGGGCAGGCGCGCCGGCGCGGCGGGGTCGGCGGCGGCCGACGGGTCGGGGTCACCGCCGGGGACCTCTCGGGGATCCGGCGCCGTCTCGAACGCCCCCGTCGTCAACTCCTCGACGAGGGCGAACAGGGCGTCCGCCTGCGCGTCGAGTCCCTGACGGGCCCGGTCCAGGCCCGCGGACGCGCCGTACCCGGGGCGGTCGATCGCCAGCACGGTCCAGCCGAGCGCCGCGCCGAGCAGCAGGAGCGAGCCGTCGGGGGCGCCGTCGCGATGCCAGTAGGCGGCGCGGGATCCGCCGCCGTGGATCGCCAGGAGCAACCCGCGCGGGCGGACGCCGGCCCCGGGTCGGGCGAGCAGACCCGACAGGGTCGTACCCGCGATGTCATAGCCAACGTTCTCGACCCGGCCGGGCATGGTGCTGACCTCCACGTGCGATTGCCCCCCGATGACACCACATCGCCTCGCCGGACATTGACGGGGTATCACCCCCGACCAACAATGTAACGGTGTAACAGAGACGAGGTCGGAGCACGGACGCCCACCCGTCGCGGACATTCACCCCTACGGGACAACGGAGTCACCCCTTGAAGCACCAGGACGTGGTCGCCACCGGGCGGCGCATCATCGAGCACATCACCCACCGCACGCTCGACCTGGGCGCGGCCCCCGTCGTCCTGGACGGCTCGGCCTTCACCGATCCGGTCCGGCACGCCCGCGAGCGCGAGGTGTTGTTCCGACGCACGCCGCAGGTGATCGGGTGGGCGGGCGAGGTGGCCGAACCGGGCGACTTCATCGCGCGCGACGTGGACGGCGTGCCGGTCCTGGTCACCCGCGACCGGGACGGCGAGCTGCACGCGTTCTTGGACGCGTGCACCCACCGGGGGATGCGGGTCAGCCGGGACACACCCGAAACGGAGGGGTTGTCCGGGACCGGGTGCGGCAGCGCGCAGCGGTTCCGCTGCGGCTACCACGGGTGGACGTTCGGCAACGGCGGCGAACTCACCGGTCTGCCGTCGCGTCCGCAGTTCCCCGGCATCGACCCGAAGCGGTTCGGGCTGCGCCGGCTCCCGGTCGCGCTGTCCGCGGGCCTGGTCGTGGTCGGCCTGCGGCCGGAGGTCGAGGTGACCGACGCGCTGGACGAACTGGCCGACGCCTACGCCGGTTTCCCCTACGACCGGACCCGGGCGGTGGTGAGCGAGCGGTTCGAACTCGACTGCAACTGGAAGCTCACCGTCGACGTCAACGTCGAGGCCTACCACGTACCGTTCCTGCACACCGCGACCATCGACGGCATCGTGCTCAACCACGGCATCGTCGACACGTGGGGACCGCACACCCGCTTCGCGGTGCCGATCGTCGGCTTCGAGCAGCTGGCCGAGGTGCCCGAGGAGTCCTGGCCCGCGCGGTTGCCGATGGTCAACGTCCAGACCGTGCTGCCCTCGACCGTGCTGATCGAGAGCCCGCTGAGCACCACGATGTTGCGGATCTACCCGGGCGATCGGCCGAACCGGTCGGTCGTGCACATGACCGAGGGCACCTGGGAGCCGCTCGGCGAGCAGAGCATCGCCACCGCCAGAGCCAACCACGAGACCAACAAGCGGGTACTGGTCACCGAGGACTTCCCGGGGGCCGCGTCCTGCCAGCGCGGGTTCGACGGCGGGCTGCCGACGATGGTCGTGGGCATGGGCGAGTCGGCGGTGGCGCACTGGCACCGGGTGTGGGACGACGCGCTCGCCACGGCCGGGGACTGACGGCTCGGAACGGGGCGCGCGGGGCGGCGGGCGGAGCACCGGACGGCGCGGGCGGACGGGACGGCGGGCGCCGTCGGGTTATGATCGTCTCGCTCGCGAAACGCTGTGCGGTTCGCGAAGGAGGCGCCTTTGGCCGGGCGCCTCCTTTTCTTTTGTCCCCATCCCGCCTCCTTGCCCGAATCCCGCGCCGGTCCGAGCCCGCGCGATGGGTGTGCGCGGCGCGGGCGCGCGAACCGTTTCCGGATCGTTTTTCCCCGCTCTACCCGTGCGGTGCCGCAGGTCCTACTCTGCTCTCCAGCAAGCACGTCGACGGGTCCCGAAGGGGCGTGGGCGATGCCCGGGGTGCGCACGCTCGAAGAAGTGCTCGACCACGACGGCCCGCTCGCCGAGGGGCCGTTACGCGAGGTCGCGGCGGGTATCGCCGACGCGTTGGCCCGGGTGCACGCGATCGGTCTCGTGCACGGCCGGCTCGGTGCGGACCAGGTCCTGCTCACCCCGTACGGCCCGCGCGTGACCGGGTTCGCCGGCCGCGCCGACACGGACGACGGCGGCGATCCGTCGGAGGATGTGTACGCCTTCGGCACACTGATCACCCTGGCCGGCGGCGGGGCGTCCTCCGGCGAACTCGGCCCGCTGCTGCGCCGCTGCCTCGACCCCGATCCCGGGCGGCGGCCGACGGCGGTCGACGTGGACCGGGTGCTCAGCCCGAGGCCCGCCGTGCTGACGGTACCCGCCGGGGTGGACGACGGCGCCGACGTGCCGCAGGAGGCCCGCGCGCAGGAGCCGCCGACCGGGCGCGGGCTGACCCGTCGGCGCCTGCTCGTCGGGGGCGGCTTCGCACTCACCGCGGCCACCGTGACGTCCGCCGGCGTCGCCTTCGCGCGCTACGCCGGGGGCGGTGGCTCACACCCCAGGATGCGGTGGCGGCGCTCGGTGGAGGGTCGGGTGACCACCCTTCAGGTCTTCGACAACGTCGCCTACTGCACCACGACGGACAACGTGGTGATGGCCGTCGGCACCGAGACCGGGGTCGCGCTGTGGACGGCGCGGACCGAGTCGATGGTCTGGTCCCAGCCGGTGGTCTCCGGCACCGCGATGTTCCTGGCCTGCGTGGCCGGACAGGTCACCGCGCTCGATCCGAGCACCGGCGAGCGGCTGTGGCAGCAGCACGCCGGCGACCAGATCCTCGGCGCGCCGGTGTTGTACGGCTCGTCCCTGGTGGTCGGCACCCGGGACGACCGGGTGGTGGGCATCGACATGACGCAGGGCGCGCAGAGTTGGCAGTGGAGCGAGGGCACCCCACGCGGCGGGGTGATGCCGGCCGTCTCGGAGACCGGCGGCGACTTCCTGTACCTGACCTACAGCGACGGTACGGTCGGCGCGATCCGCGACGATCGCCGGGAGCCGAGGTGGTCGACCCGGCTCGACTCGCCGATCGCCCGCCCGGCGCGCGCGATGGGCGATCTGGTCCACGTGGTGTCGGGCTTCACGCTGGTGGCGCTGAGCGGGTCGACCGGCGAGGTGCGGTGGCGTTTCCAGGGCGCCCCGGACATGACCGTCCCGGTGGTGACCGAGAACCTCGTCTACACCACCGACGTCGGCGCGCTGTACGCGCTCGACGCGCGTACCGGCCGGGAGCGCTGGCGGCAGCCCACCGGCGCGCGGGTGCCCAGTCCGGTGGCCCTGGTGAACGGGACCGCCTATGCCGGCGGCACCGACACGCTGTACGCGTTCGACCCGGTCACCGGCGGGCGGCATTGGCGGCACGGGCTGCCGACCTACCTGACCGCCGCCCCGGCGGGGGCCGGCAAGGTGCTGCTGCTGGGTACGGCCGGGTCCGAACTGGTCGCGCTGGAGACCTGATCCACCCGGGTCGCGGCGGCGAGCGCGGCGTGGGCGGTCGGCGCGTCGGCCGCGGTCACCGTGATCAGCCGGCCGCCCCCGGCCAACGCGCACACCGCGCGCTTGGGGGCGCTCGACGCCGGTTCGGCCGGGGCGGGCAGGGCCAGCCGGGCGCCCACCACGGTCCCGCCGGCGGTGCCGGCCGGTCCCCGCCACCCCGGCGGCGCGGCGGGGCCGTACGCGCTCCGCTGACGCAGCACCGGCCGCCCGGCCACCACCGCGTCCCAGCGCGAGAGCACGTCGCCGCAGGGTTCGCCGGCCCGGCCCAGGATCAGCGTCTCCTGGGCGAGAAGACGTGCGTCCTCGGCGAGTTCGGCGTGCACGACGGTGTGGAACGTGGCGCCCGCGGCGACCACGACCGGCTCGGGCGACCAGTCGAGGACGGCGCCGGCGGCGATCACCAGGTCGACCCGCTGCCGGGCCGGGGTGCCGTCGCCGATCAGCACCACCGCGGCGGCGGCGGTCCGGATCCGCAGCCGGGCGCCCGGCCCCACCTCGACCCGCACCGCCAGGTCGTCGCCGCCGATCGGGCCGGCCGCGCCGCCGACGAGGACCACCTCGGGGATCGGCCCGGGTACGGACACCTCGCGCGGCGCCAACGGCACCTGTCCGCGCAGTCGGGTCACCACCGAGCGGCCGTGCCGAACCTCCGCGCGGATCAGCGCGGTCGCCCTCACCCGCCGACCGGGACCGGGCACGCCGCGGGGACGGGGGTGCCGGCCCGCCAGGCGGCGATCTGCTCGAGCACCCACGCGGCGACCACGTCCGCGTCCGGGGTCTCGCGCAGGGACAGGAAGGCCACCGGCGTGCCGGGGCGCATCCGGGCCGCGTCCCGGTCCATCACCGTCAGGTCGGCGCCGATCTGCGGGGCGATGTCCGTCTTGTTGATCACCAGGAGGTCGGAACGGCTCACGCCGGGGCCGCCCTTGCGCGGGACCTTGTCGCCGCCGGACACGTCGATGACGAACATCTGCACGTCGGCCAGTCCCCGGCTGAACGTCATGGTCAGGTTGTCCCCGCCGGATTCGATCAGCACCAGGTCCAGGTCCGGATGCGCCGCCTCCAGATCCTCGACCGCGTCCAGGTTGCCGCTGATGTCGTCGCGCACCGCGGTGTGCGGGCAACAGCCGGTCTGCACCGCGGCGATCCGGTCCGCCGCCAGTACCCCGGCCGCGCGCAGGAAGTCGGCGTCCTCGGTGGTGTAGATGTCGTTGGTGACGACGGCGAGCGAGAACCGCCCCGCGAGGACCCGGCACAGCGCGGCGACCAGCGCCGTCTTGCCGGATCCCACGGGACCGCCGACGCCGATCCGCAACGCGCGCGTGCCGGGCGCCGCGGGCTCGGGGCGTGCCGGGTATGTCGGGTCCGCCGACGGCCCGCCGTTGCCGGGTGTGTGGTCAAGATGCAAAGTGGACGACCTCCTCCTGGACGTGTAGTTCGTGGCAGACGTCCAGGCCCACGGCGGACCAGCAGGGCAGCCGGTCCCAGTCGCCGTCGGCGGAGACGGTGCGGGCCGCGTCGGCGGCCTCCTCCGCCACCTGGTCGCAGTGCCCGGCCATCTCGGCGAGCACCACGGTGACCGCGATCGGGTCGAGGGAGAGCAGTTTCACCGCGGCGGAGGCGGGCCCGTTGACCACGTTGGTGGCGGCCAGCACGGCCGCCTCGCGCGCGTCCAACCGGGCCCGGGTGGCCGCGGCGCCGAGCACGATCGCGTGGTGCGGGGACACCCCGAGCGCGGTCCACGGCTCGGTGGGCCAGGCGGCCTTGACCACCCGGCGCAACGACCGGCCCTGCGCACGCGAGGCGGCCCGGGCGGGCGCCGACGCGGTCCTGGCGTCGAGTTCGGCGTCGAGTTCGGCCCAGGGCCCGTGTTCGGGCAGCGTGTAGGGGCCCGCCGTCAGCGCGGCGACGGCGGCGAAGGCCGCCTGTACCGCGCCGGTGGAATAGAGCTTGCCGAGCAGGAACTCGGTGAGCGTGTCGAGGTCGTGCACCTCTCCGCGCAGGACCGCGTTCTCCAGACCGCCGGAGTGCGCGTAGCCGCCGGCGGGCAACCGTGAGTCCCCGAGCAGGAGCAGTCCAGCACCCATCAGTACCACCTCTTACTGGTCGTAACGTGTCGATGTCGGTCCCGGCCGGTCACCGCAGTCACAGTTCTCTGCCCTGACGGTGAGTCAGCTTTCCCTGACCCTCCGTCAAGAAGCAAGCGTGCGCAATCAGAAAAGGAAATAACGTTGGGCCATCGGCAGGGTTCCGGCCGGCGCGGCGACCACCTTCTCGCCGTCCACCCGCACGGAGAACGTCTCGGGATCGACCTCGATGCGCGGCATGGCGTCATTGAGCGGCATGGCCGACTTGCCCCGACCCCGCACGTCGCCGGTGGGCACGAGTCGACGATCGAGGTCCAGCCGCCCCGCGAGCCCGTCCTCCAGGGCCGCCGGCGCCACGAAGTGCAACGACGTGGCCGCCGCGGTGCGTGCCGTAGCACCGAACATCGGCCTGGGCAGCACGGGTTGCGGAGTCGGGATCGACGCGTTCGCGTCGCCCATCGCGGCCCACGCGATCGCCCCGCCCTTGACCACCAGATGCGGCCGCACGCCGAAGAATCTCGGGTCCCACAACACCAGGTCGGCGAGCTTGCCGACGGCGACCGAGCCGACCTCGTCGTCGAGGCCGTGGGCGACCGCCGGGCAGATCGTGTACTTGGCCACATACCGCCGGGCCCGCAGATTGTCCGCGGCCCCGTCGCCGGGCAGCGAACCGCGCCGGACCTTGTTCACGTGCGCGGTCTGCCAGGTGCGCAGCACGGTCTCGCCGACCCGGCCCATCGCCTGGCTGTCCGAGCCGATCATGGAGATGGCGCCGAGGTCGTGCAGCACGTCCTCGGCGGCGATGGTCGAGGGGCGGATCCGCGATTCGGCGAACGCCAGGTCCTCGGCGACGGCCGGGTTCAGGTGGTGGCAGACCATCAGCATGTCGAGGTGCTCCTCGACCGTGTTGACGGTGTGCGGCCGGGTCGGATTGGTGGACGAGGGCAGGATGTTGGGCAGTCCGGCGACGGTGATGACGTCGGGCGCGTGTCCACCTCCGGCGCCCTCGGTGTGGTAGGCGTGGATGGTGCGCCCGCCGATCGCGGCCAGCGTGCCCTCCACGAAGCCGGTCTCGTTGAGCGTGTCGCTGTGCAGCGCGACCTGGATGCCGGCCCGGTCCGCCACGCGCAGCGCGGCATCGATCACGGCCGGGGTCGAGCCCCAGTCCTCGTGCAGCTTGAGTCCGCCGGCGCCGGCCCGGATCTGCTCCCACAGGGCCTCCTCGGACACGGTGTTGCCCTTGCCGAGAAGCACGAAGTTGATCGGTACGCCGTCCAACGCCTCCAGCATCCGGGCCAGATGCCACGCACCGGGCGTGACGGTGGTCGCCTTCGACCCCTCGGCCGGACCGGTCCCGCCGGCGACCATGGTGGTCACCCCGGCGGACAACGCCTCGGGAAACTGCGTCGGCGAGATCAGATGCACGTGGCAGTCCACGGCCCCGGCGGTCAGGATGCGCCCATTGCCCGCGATGATCTCGGTGGACGGCCCGATCACCAGGTCGGGATGCACCCCGTCCATCGTGTCGGGATTGCCGGCCTTGCCGATCCCGCACACCCGGCCGTCCCGGATGCCGACGTCCGCCTTCACAACCCCCCAGTGATCCAGGATCACCGCCCCGGTGATCACGGTATCCGGAGCCCCCTCGGCCCGAGTCCGAAGCGACTGCCCCATCGACTCCCGAATCACCTTCCCCCCACCGAAGATCACCTCGTCCCCGGCAGCCCCGAGCGGCCGGGTCAAATCCTCGGTCACCTCCACAAGCAACTCGGTATCGGCCAGCCGAATCCGATCCCCGGTGGTAGGCCCGTACAGAAGCGCGTACCGATGCCGATCGACGGTCGTCACCGAGAACCCTCCCGATCCAACTCGCCCCCGCGCCCGACCCGCAGCCCCGGCACCACGCGCGCCCCCGCGAGCGGCACCAACTCCACTTCGCGCCCGACACCCGGCTCGAACCGCACCGCTGTCCCGGCCGGCACATGCAGCCGATGCCCCCAGGCCGCGTCCCGATCGAACTCCAACGCATCGTTGGCCGCCGGAAAATGCAGATGCGACCCCACCTGCACGGGCCGATCCCCGACGTTCAGCACCATCAACGTCACCACGGCCCGCCCGGGATTGAGCACAATCTCGCCCGAGCCCAACAAAACCTCACCGGGCACCACAGCCGCCAACGACCGCCGAGCCCGACCCCCGCTCACGGAATCGGCCGATGCACGGTAACCAGTTTCGTCCCATCCGGAAAGGTAGCCTCCACCTGCACCTCGGCCACCAACTCCGGCACCCCGTCCATCACATCGTCCCGCCCCAACACATGCCGCCCAGCCTCCTGAAGGTCCGCCACAGACCGCCCATCCCGAGCCCCCTCAAGCAAAAACGAAGCCAACACAGCAGTAGCCTCGGGATGATTCAGCCGCAGCCCCCGAGCCCGCCGCCGCCCCGCCAGCTCAGCGGCATAGGACACCATCAACCGCTCCTGCTCATGCGGCGTCAACAACACGCGGCAACCTCCTCCAGGGCCGTACCGACTCGTTGCCTTCGAAGAATCGCCGGTACGTGTTACTCCACGAAACAGCCCATGTTAACGAGGCGTAGCCAAGTGCTCACACGTCTGACACTCCGGTAAGCACCGGCGTCGTCGATCGCTGCCACCGAGTCCTTGCCGCCCCCATTCGTCCGACGCGGCACAAACCGTCATGCCGGAGCCCCCTTCAGTCAGGGGGCTCCGGCATGCGGAGATCTTGCTGCGGAAATCCTGTTATTTCATCGAAGGCCAGAGATTTCCGCGTCGAGCAACGTCGGCGTCACCAAGAACCGGTATCGGCTCAACGGACGCCGAGCATTCTCAACAGGTCGGGAACACCTGGTGCGACGCACACCCATTCGTCGAGACCCGGAGGTAGATACAGGACCCTGGGGTCTTCCGAATCGCCTGAGTAATCCAAGGCGAGAGGTTCGTCGTAACCGGCATCTCCGATCAGCAGTGAGAGTTCGGGTCGGATGCGAATCCCTCCGGCCGCATCGGACCCGTGGGCCCCATACAGACTCCGCTCCTCATTCCCGGAGCCCCACCAAGGCGCGTTCTCGATGAGCATGGAATCAAGGGAATAGAGTGCCTTGACACGAACCGAACCGGAACCGTTCCCGATATTCACTGAAACTCCCGCCGAGGGCAGGACCCACCTACCGCTCAGCATGGCCCGCACGATATCCACGGGCACTGCCAGACCGCCTATGACCACGCGTGGAATCATCCGGTAACCGTCCGTCCAGTCGCCGATCTCAATGCTGCGAGGATCGCCTGCCTTTGGCTGGTGCTGGCCATCCCACCCGAACCCGGAAAGTTTCTTCCGGTAACCCCGCGCGAGAGCCAGGTAACTGCCAGGGATCCACCTTCCTGGACGATAGCGGTAAATCCGACGGTCGTTCTCGAATCGTCGAAGAATCGCGTGTTGAGGATGGCGTGCCCCCCACGCCGAGGAAGGATCGCGCCCGGCGCACCATCGCTGAGTCGCGCCTCGAATCGGCCGGTACTGGTGTCGAAGACGCCGCTGAATCCGTGCCCCGGACTCTGCCGATCGATCGAAGTGGCGTTCCTCTCCGGCTGCCAAGTACTGGAGAGTCCACCGCAGTTATGGGCAAGCAGAGGGGTCTGCCCCGCGAGCGGATGATACGTGTGCAGATCGGCAACCGTGAGGTTGTGGACACGCTGGTACGCGGACCACTTCTCGACCGCAGATATCGGAATCCATGTTCCGCTCGAGGTTCGAAGTCGTTGTCCGACTTCGAGGTCCGCCGCCTTGACCCACTTGCCCAGCTCAGGAACCCAGAACGGGTGCCCAGCCGTGGCGGTTATGATTTCGGCGCCTCGTTCGCCGTCCTCGACCGTCAGGCGGACGAGGTCCTTTGCTCCCACACCGTCGATCAGCGCGACAACCGGTTCCGGTTTCTGTTCCCCGGTCGAGGAATCCGTGGCCAGAACTTCGTCTCCGATCAGCACATCTTCGATCGGCTTCGCGGAACCATCGCCCATCAGAATCGGCGTTCCGGGGACGAAACTGTTGCCGCCACCGTTCCGTGAGCAGTTGTCCTGCGGTGATTCCTCCTTCTTTTTGGCTGGTCTTTCCGCCTTCTTGCTTTCGGTCGATTTTGAGCTCTTGCCATCGCCGTCGGCCTTCTTGGCCTGCGTTGTGGATTCCTTGCCCTGCTTGGCAGCCGATGCGGCAGCTTCGTCGGCCTTCTTGGCTGCCGCCGCTGCGGCTTCCTCCTGGGCCTTCTTCGCTGCGGCGGCCTCCTCCTCGAGTTTTCGGGCTGCCGCTGCCGCTGCTTCCTGTTCTCGTTGCCATGCCGCCAGGTCCTCGGCGTACTTGGCCATGGCCTGCTGGTAGCGCTCGGCTCTCGCGATGATGTCGAGGGCGCGTTGCACGACGCCGGCCCACTTCTTCATCGCGTCGTAGGCGCGCTTGAGGCCCTTGGCTATTCGCTTGGCCGCGCCTCCGCCGCCGAAGAGGGAGAAGGCCGCGTCCGCGGCGATGCCCGCGCAGGCCCAACCGTCGCCGCTGACGCAGTCGCGGATGTCGTTGTAGCCGGACGCGTCCTTGAGGGCCGACATCGCGGCTTCCATCGCGACGTCGATCAGGCTGCGGCCCTTGGCCCAGTGCGCCCAGGCCAACTCGGCGTCCGAGAAGTCCTTGATCGGCATCACCGGCATGCTGATCGCCAGACCCGACGGGTCGCTGAACGTCACCGGGGAGTTGGCCGCGTACACGTACGCGTTCATCTGCTTCGGTTCGCTGTAGTCGACCACCGGGTCGACGGACAGGAACCGGCCCACCGCCGGGTCGTATTCACGCGCGCCGAGATGGACGAGCCCCGTGGACTCGTCGTTCGTCCCGCCTACGAAACCCTGGTTACCGGGCCAGATCGACGGCTTGACCCCGCGAACATCACCGAATGGGGTGAACTTTCGACGCGTCACCTCCTGGGTGTCCGCGTCCACCGCCGTGTTCGCGGTGCCGTTCTGGTCCGCCATCAGGTACGAACGTTTGGTCTGACCGTTCTCGACCGTCTTGACCAGCGTCGGCCCGGCCGGGTGCGCGTAGTAGCGCGTGCCCTTGACGATGTTGCCCGCCGGGTCGAGTTGGACCTCGGTTCCCGGGAGGTACAACGTGGTGCCCGACGGGTCACGCTTGATCAGCCGTTCGCCGCCCGCGTCGTACAGGAACGACGTGACCTTGGCGCCCTCGGTCACCTTCGAGACATGCCCCTCGACGTCCCATTCCAGATTCTGCGTATCACCCTGGATGGTCCGCGTCGCGGTGTTGCCCGCCGCGTCGTAGGTATACGACTCGGTCCGGCTTCCGCCCGGGCCCGTGGTGTCGACCTTCTTCAGGTAGTTCGCGCCCGCCGTGCCCGGAGTGCCGTACGTGTAGGTCCGGTTGACGTCCTGGCCCGCCGCGCCCGCCGGGTCGTGCTTCGTTTCCGTCTTGCGGTTGCCCGCGGCGTCGAAGCTGTAGGACGACCAGTACGCGTCGGGGCCGCCCACGTTCGGCCGGCCGCCGTTCGGGCCGACCTGGCCCGGCTTCGTGGCGCAGTCGTCCGTGGCCGACCACGCGTCCGTCATCCGGCGCATGTAGTCGTACACGAAGCACTGGGTGTCGGTCGTCGACGGCGTCGGGTTCGACCCGAACGCGTCGGTGATCTTGGTGATGTTGCCGACCGTGTCGTACTCGGTCCGCGCGTCGTTGATCCGCGACGGCGAGGTCTCCCGGTCGTTCACCGTGCGCGTCGGCCGCCGCGTCTGCTCGTCGTACTCGTACGTCGACCACACCTGCTTGGGCGCGGGACCGGCGTGCGTGCGCAGCACGTCGCCCAGCGGCGAATAGTCCACCCGGTCGACGAACGTGTCCCCGTTGACGCCCATCACGGTGGGCAGCTCGTACCGGTTGTAGGACATCGTGATGTCCTCGATCGGCAGACCCGCCACCGCCGGGAACGTGCTGGTCTCGGGCAGACCGTTGGTCTCGGAGTAGGTGCTGGAGAAGGTGTACGTCTTCGCCAACTTGCCCTCGGAGGGCGGGATGGTGATCTTCGTACCCTTCGGGCGGTACTCCGTGTCGTAGCCCGTGATCTCCTGCTTGTACGCGTTGCCGTTCACGAACCGCGTCGACGAAACCGGCAGCCCCAGCGCGTTCGGCAGCGTGTCGAACACCGACTCGGTCAGCTTGGGACCGGTGATCGAACCCTCGTGCGTGGCCTTGACCCGGCCGAGCACGTCGTACTCCGGCGCGACCGTCTTCCCACGCGCGTCCGTCGTCGTCGCCAGTCGGTCACCCGCGCCGTAGGTCATCGTCGACGTGCCCTTGTCCGGGTCCGTCACCTTGACCTGACGACCCCGCAGGTCGTACTCGAAGCCCCACGTGTTGCCGGCCTCGTCCACCACCGACGACAGTTGGCCGCGCCGGTTGTACCCGTAGCGCGTGGTGTCGTGGGCGCCCGTCGGCTCCGTGCCCTTGAAGAACTGCAACTCCGTCTTGCGACCGACCGCGTCCAGGATCGCCTTCGTCGGCGTCTCACCCGTCGGCGGATCCACCGTGACGAAGTCGCCGCCGTAGGTGGTCGTCGTGCGCGAGGTCTCGACCCCGAACTTGCGCGAGATCTGGACCGTCGGCTGACCCGTCGAGTTGTACTCGGTCAACGTCGACGCCGGGACCTTGGTGTCCAACGGCGCGAACATCGCCCCCTCGGGCGCGCCCTCCGCGTAGTAGCCGCCGTTCGACTTCCAGATCTGCCCCAGGCTGTTGTAGAAGGTGTCGGTCACCATACGACCGCCGCCCAGCGCCTCCATCTGGGTCTGCCGGATGCGCAGGCTGCCGTCGTAGATGTCGTAGCTGGTGCGGTAACTGCCGTCGTCCAACAGGTTCTTGTTGGTGATGACGACCGGCCCGTCACGACGCACCGTGTACGAGAACTCGGCGTCCGCCGACTTCTGATCGGGGTTCCGGTCCGGCGACCACGCCTTGACGAGCCGACCCAGCGCGTCGTACCGCATCACGCTGCGCCGCTTGTTGGCGTCCTCCTGGGCCAGCGTCGCGCCGCGTCCCGGGTCGGTCTCGACCGACTGCCGGTGGCCGAGCGGGTTCGTGATCGTGGTCTTGGTCGGGATCTGTCCGGCGGCCGGGAAGTATTCGGTCGAGTTGACCGCGCCCAACACATCGGTGACCGACTTCGGCCGACCGTACGCGTCGAACGTGGCCGTGCCGTCCGGCACATACACCGGCTGACCGCCCACGTAGTCCGAAAGGGACTCCGTGCGCTCCAGATTGCCGACCCCGTCGTAGAACATCTTCGCGTCGGAGGTGACATCCTCGGGCCGCTGTACGTTCTGCGCGTCACACGCCTTGGCGACCGACTCGATCCGCGACTGGCGGTCGATCATCCACTTGGTCTCGTCCGGCGCGTACCAGTACCGCGTGCACGAGTCGTCGTTCGCATCCGCGATATCACCCAGCGACGACGTCGTCTCGATGAAGCCCCGCGCGTTGAACGTGCTTTCCGTCGCCGTACGGCGCCAGCCCCGCCCGTCCGTCAGCAGCACCCGCGAAGCGGTCTTCGTCGTCTGCTGTACATACGCCTGCAACGGCGGCGTCTCGTTCGTCCGCACGCGCGTCGCGGTCGGACCCGACAACCACGGCGTGTACGTGGTGGCCGCCTGGAGCGGGCCGCCTTCGCCGTCGTAGACCAACACCTCGCGCGTCTGGCCCGCGTACAGCTTGTGGTCGGCGATCTCGCCGTTCTCGGAGTCCTTGACCTTCACGCTCCGCCGGGCATCCGACGTCGGTGACGCCCGATCGCCGTCCAGACCGCGGAAGAACAACGTCTCGGTCTGCGTACGCCGGTCCGGGGCCTGCCCGATCAGCGTGCGCACCCGCTCGTAGCCGCGCCACTGCGACCACGTACGCGTCTTCGGTTCGGTGAGCTCGTTCTCCTCGTCGTACGCCCACGCCGGCGCGCCGAGGTAGTCGTACGAGGTGACCCGGGTCGGCGTACCGGCGATCGCGTCCTGCTCCTGGACCCGCTCCACCACGTGCTTGTGGAAGTAGTCCGTGACGTAGAGCTTGCGCTTGCGGTCCGGGTCGGTCGGGTCCGGGATCTCCTGGATCACCGGATAGCACCGCAGCGCGTTCGACTCCGCCGCCGTCGGCAGCTTGACCGGGTCGACCGCCGAGCACTCGGTGTCCTTGAACTTCACCGAGACGATCGAGCCGGTCTCGGTGTCGATGTTCTCGATCCGGTAGCGAAGATACGGCGGCAGCGCGTCGCCGTCCTTGTCCACCCGGTTGGGCAGTTGCCTGCCGCGGAAGGTGACCGGCGGCAGCGTGATCGGCGTGCCGTTCTTCCCGGTGCGCTGGATCGACGCGAGCCACAGCGGATAGTCGGTCCCGTCGCCCGTCATCGGGAAGTCCTGGGTCAGCGCCCAGGTGTCGACCGGCTGGTAGGCGGCGCCCGTCCAGACCTTGGTGTTGATCTCGGTCAACCGCTTGCGGGTGAAGAACGTCGGGGTGAACCGCGCCTTGCACTCCTCGTTCGCCGCGCACAGCTGGTCACCCGGGGTGTCCGGCCACATCTTGGCGATGTTCCAGTCGACCTCGGGCTTCAGCTTGTCCTCGGCGCAGTCGAACGTCGGCGAGGTCAGGCAGCGCTCGGCCACCGTGAAGTCGACCTGTGCGGGGGCGTTGGTGAAGAGGTTGTCGCCGCGCAGACCGTACGAGACGTGGTCGAGCCAACCACCGCGGTCGTAGGCCCGGTTGGTCGAACCACCGGCGAACTTGAAGTTCGCGCCGTAGTGGTTGACCTCCTTGTTGTACCAATACGTCATGGCATTGCCGCGCGGGTCCACGACGTAGTCGAGGTTCCAGCGCCAGGCCCGGTCACAGGCCGAATCGGCGAAGTCCGGCTGGTAGCAGGGCTCTCCGGGCTGGTTGTTGTAGATCGGGACCAGCCACGCCGAGTTGGTGACGGGCTTGCCCGGCTGCCATCCGGGGACCTTGTTCAGGCCGAACCAGAACTGCACACCCTGCGGGTTGGTCACCCGCCAGTGCACGCCCTCCTTGTCGCCGTTGAGGTCCTGGGCGCCGGTGATCAGCTCGATCCGCGAACCGTCGTCCTTGGCCGGGCGCCACACCTTGGTGACGTCGTCCTGCACCAGCGGCGTCGATCCGCCGTTGAGCGACATCGTCATCATCGGCGCGCCGTGGCACAGGTCGCCGGTGTCGTCCTTGGGGTTGTTGAAGCCGGACCCGTCCTTCTTGTCCTGGCTGCACGGAACCCAGGTGCGCTCGATGAAGTTCGAGCCGAGGTCCCAGCCGTCGCCGACCCACGAACTCTGCTGCAACGAGGCCGAGGTGCGGCCGTCGATGCTCGCCGAGGAGTAGCCGAGCGCGAGCGAGGGGGCGGGGCCGCCGAGCGAGCCGGGCAGTTCCAGCGGGTACGACCACGAGAAGTCACCCGCGGCGCCACCGGCCTGCCACGACCCGGACGCGCTCAGCGACGTCGCCTTGTAGGTCCCGTTCGGCCCACTCGCCGAGGGGGTGGCCGCGAGCAGCATGCCCTGCGCCGGCGCGCCGGCCGTCCGGGCCTGGAGACCCGCCACGCCGGCGGCCGCGGGCTGCACGGTCGCGGTCAGCTTCCCCGTGCCCGAGTCGTTGCGCATCTCGACCGGGGTGCGGGTCTGGCAGGCGGGCAACTGCGGTGTGGTCACCGCACATTCGGGCATCGTGACGAACTGCAACCGGGAACCCCAGCCGCCGCCGTACGCGTTCTTGAACGCGCTGTAGTCGAGTTCGACGGACACCGGGGCCGCCTCGGCGCCACCGTCGGTGCGCTTGACGCCGAGCACCAGCCCGTTGCCCACGCCGGCCTTCGTCGCGGTCGCCCGGTCGAGCAGGTCGACCTTGACCTTGACCGACGGGGCGTCCACGGCCGTCCGCGCCGAACGGTTCGCCGCCCCGGGCACCATCGGCGAACTCACCCGGACCGGCAGCGAGCCCGCCGGCTCACCGGCAGGGGCGCCGGCCGACCTGGCGGTCGACAACCCCTGTGCACGCGGGACTTCCACCTCGGCCGAACCGGGTGCGGGCCAGGCCACGCCGGGCGCGCCCCGCCAGGTCTTCAGCTGCGACTCCGCCGGTGGCGGATCGTTTCGCTTCGTCGACGCCCGCTCACCCGGCACCCGGGTCAGCTGCTGCAGTTCCGGCAACGAAGGCTTCGCGGCCGGCTCCGCGGCGGCCGGCATCACGGTCAGGCTCGACCCGACCAACACCGCCGCGATCAGCGGTGCCGGCCATCGCCACGGGCGTTTGATCACCGTGCTCATCGCACGGGCTCTGCGTCTGCGCACAACCCCACCCAAGGAATTCGGACGTGGGGCCCCCAAGATCCACGCCACCCAATGATGGCGGTGAAGCTAGCAGTCGCAGAACCGTTCCGGCGACTTTATCGATTTTTATTCTTCGACGGCGACCCGGCATTCAAAAGCAAACTTCCATAGATCGGGAATCAGGATTTATAAACCGTATACCAACTACTTGGTAGTAATGTCCGCAAGGCGCGATGCTCGCCAAGCACGTCTGTGACCTGCTAAAACTCACGCCATGTGCGGTGCTTTGCACCGGACCGACCAGTCGTTTTCGAGCCATGGCGGCGCCGCATCCGCTCCTTCGGCGCCGTTCTCGAAGCGCCCATTCCTTCTCTCCCCCGGAAGCGCCGTGAAACCCTTGATAAAACCCCCGTCCACACCGTATTTTCGCCCGAAAAGGGCAGCGATCTGGGTGATTACGGCGGCATTGTCCGCCGGTTTGATCACCGCCATGCCGGCCGGCGCCGCATCCACCACGCCGACCACAAGGGTCGACAAAGAAACTCCCGCCGGCGCGAAATCGGCCCCGGCCGAGCAGGCCGACGACCAGGCCACGGCAGCCGCCGAAGCCAGGAAGACCGGCCGCCGCGTCGAGGTGGTGTCCCTGCGCACCGAGACGGACGAGGTCTGGGCCAACCCCTCGGGCACGTTCACCTCGGAGCGCGCGTTGAGCCCCGTCCGGGTCTGGCGCGACGGCACCCTCGTCCGGGCCGACGACACCCTCGCGGCTCGCAAGGACGGCCGGCTCGCGCCCAGGGCGGCGAGGATCGGGATGTCGTTCTCCGCCGGCGGCGACGGCCCCATGGCCGAACTCGCCAAGAACGACCGCAGAATCGCCCTCACCTGGCCCGGCGCGCTCCCGAAGCCGATCGTCGAGGGCGACTCCGCGACCTACCCCGAGGTCCTGCCCGGCGTGGATCTCAAAGTCGTCGCCAACGTCGACGACTTCGCCCATTACGTCATCATCAAGTCCCCCGAGGCCGGCCGGAATCCGGCCCTGGCCACGCTGAAGTTCGGCCTGAAGACCACCGGGCTCGACATCACCAGGGACGACAGCGGCGAGCTGCGCGCCCTCGACCCGACCGGCCAAGCGGTGTTCACCGCGCCCAAGCCGCAGATGTGGGAGGCCGGCCGAAACGCGACGGCCGGCCAGGATCCGGCGGCACGCGCACTCACCGCGGAGGGCACCACGACGACGGCGCCCGCCGACCCCACGGACGGCTACGACCCCGGCGCCAAGCACGCCGACCTCGGCGTCAAGCTCACCGGTCAGACCCTCGAACTGAGCACCGACCAGACCCTGTTGACCGCGCCCGACACCAAGTTCCCGGTCGTCGTCGACCCGGTCTGGCGCGACGACTGGAAGTTCGCCTGGGCACTGGCCTACAAGCACAACGCCATCGCCGGTTCCGCCGGCACCAGTTACTGGAACGGCGGCACCATGCCGGAGAAGGTCGGCCGGGTCGGCTGCGCCAAGGACGCCGACAGGGGCGGCGCGGTCGTCTGCGCCAAAACGTTCTTCCAGGTCGGCATGACGGAGCTGTGGGACAAGCAGATCATCAACTCCGTGTTGCGCCTCCAGCAGCCCTACGCCGGTGCCTGGAACTGCCGGTCCGGTGAACTCGAGGTCTGGGACACCGCAAGCATCTCCAAGGCGACCACCTGGAACAACCAGCCGAGCTGGGACCGCATGGTCGGCAGCATCGACGAGTCCTACGGCGGCCGGAACTGCCCGGGCGCCAACGACACCGTCGAGGTCAACGTGACCTCGGCGGTCGACCAGGCCGCCCGCAGCCACTGGGGCAACTGGACACTCGGCCTGAAGAGCCGCAACGACACGATCGACGTGTCCTGGCGCAAGTTCAAGCCCGACTCGGTCCGGATCAGCACCGAGTACAACACTCCGCCGCAAACGCCGGCCAACCGCGCCACCGACCCCTCGACGCCGTGCACCGGGGGCGTCATCGGCCGGACCGACCAGGTCGTGCTCTTCGCGCGCGCCGACGACGCCGAGGACAACAACCTCACCGCCGAATTCCACTACTGGAAGGAGGGTTCGACCGACGGTCCCACCAGGATCTACCGCGACATCTCGCGCGGCACGGTGGCCCGGGCCGAGATCCCGGCGAGCGCGCTCGACGGCACCTACCGCTGGGACGTGCGCATCTTCGACGGCCGCGTGTTCAGCCCATGGGCCGGCCAGTGCCTGTTCACCGTCGACGGCAGCCGCCCCGCCGAACTTCCCGGCGTCTCCTCGCCGCAGTTCCCCGCGGGCAATCCCGACCAGGCCGCCCAGGTCCGCACCCCCGGTGACTTCACCTTCACCGCCAACGGCGTCGCCGACGTCACCCGGTACCAGTGGTGGACCGAGAGCGATCCCAAGGTCCGGGAGGTCCCCGCGACGAGCGTCGGCGGCCCGGCGACCATCTCCTTCACCCCCACCGTCGCCGGCTCGAACTACCTCTACGTACGCAGCCTGGACGCCGCCGGAAACCGCTCCGACGTGCGCAACTACCTCTACTACGCGAAGCGTTCCCCGAACCGGGACAACCCGGGCGACCTCAACGGCGACGGCCACACCGACCTGATGAACATCGACCCGGGCTCGGGCAAACTGCTCACCCGACCCGGCCAGGGCAACGGCACCTTCGGCGCGACCCTGCAGGTGGCCGGCTCCTTCGCCGACGTGCGCTCGCTCACCCACCGGGGCACCTGGACCGCGGACTACTACGAGGACCTGGTCGCCCTGCGCCCGGCGCCGGACGGCCTGCGCAACCGCCTCTACGTCTACCCGGGACGCGGCGACGGCTCCCTGGAGAGTGCCGACAGCCAGCGCCGGGAGCTGCGGGTACGCGACCGCGAGACCAACGACCACTGGGCCGACGCCGACCAGATCGTCTCGATCGGCAGCGTCAACGACGACGACGGCAACGGCGTCATCGACGAGGCCGACTACCCGGATCTGCTCGTCAAGACCGGCTCCGCGCTCTGGCTCTATCTGGGCAGTCCGACCGGCTTCATCGACACACGCGGCGACGCCATCGCCCTGGGCAACGCCGACTGGCAGAACATGACCCTGATGTCCCCGGGCGACCTCAACGGCGACAAGCTGCCGGAGATCTGGTCCCGGGACACCGCCTCGGGCAGGATCCACCAGTACACCAGCCGCGCCAAGCCCGCCCCGGGGCCGGACGGCGACGGCAACCCCACCGCACTCGATCTCACCGTCTACGGCGACCCGGCCGTGCGCGCCGGCGCCATCGGCACCGGCTTCACCGGGGCCGCCTACCCGCACCTGACCAGCGACGGCGACCTGGAGAAGGACGGCTTCGCCGACCTGTGGTCACGCGACGGCGAAGGCAAAATCGTCGAATTCCCCGGCCAGGCGCCGTCCAACGGCTCCGCCTTCGGCCCGGCGCGGCAACTGGCCCTCGGCAGCACGCCGTGGAGCGAGTGCGAGTCGTTCGAGTCGGCGGCGACCGGGCGGCACGAGTTGTGCGGCCCGGTCCTGGCCAAGTTCCGCGCGGCCGGCGGCGTGGCCAACGGCTATCCCGCCATCGACATGGGCATCGCCCCGGACCAGGTCGGCCGCTACGCGCACTTCAAGACGCCGAACCGCCTGGACTGGTCGATCTACTGGCACCCCACCACCGGCGCCACCCTGATCGGCGGCGGCATCCGCCTCAAGTGGGCGGAACTCGGCTGGGAGACGAGCATCCTCGGCTACCCCACCGCCGACGACACCCTCGTCGGCATCGGCGAGGCATGGTTCAACACCTTCCAGGGCGCCGGCGGCTACGGCGCCATCTACTGGACACCCGAGTACGGCACCTGGTCCATCCACGGCAACATCTACACCAAGTACCTCGCGCTCGGCGGCCCCGCCGCACTCGGCTTCCCCACCACCGACGAAAGCGACGTACCCGGCAACACCGGCCGCTACAACCACTTCCGCAAACTCTCCGACGCCGCCGACTCGGCATCCATCTACTGGAACGGGACCACCAACGAAGCCTGGTCCGTCAAGGGCTGGATCCGGACCCGCTGGGCGCAGCTGAGCTGGGAACAGGGTTGGCTCGGCTACCCCACGTCCGACGAGTTCACCGTCGCCAACGGCGACATCAGGGAGAGCTTCCAGGGCGGCTACGTGCGCTTCAACGCGGTCACCGGCCTCACCGCGGAACACCGTCCCGACGACCGCACCGCTCACCTGCGCACCGACCTGTCCGGCGACTTCAACGGGGACGGGCGCGCCGACATGCTCACCGTCTACGACCACGGCGAGGAGACCACCGCGCTGTACACCCTGCTCGCCCGACCGACCGGCGGATACGAACCGCCTCGCAACGCGTGGACGGCGCACCACGGCTGGTTCAGCTACCAACACTCCAAGTGGACCACCGGCGACTTCAACGGGGACGGCAAGACCGACGTCGCCGCCCTCTACGGCTACCCCGACGGCAGCAACCGCCTGTTCACCTTCCTCGGCAAAGCGGACGGCACCTTCACCGAGGGCCTGGGCAGCGCCTACGTGGCCGCCGGCAACTGGACCGCGAACAAAGCCCGTTTCCTCTCCGGCGACTTCAACGGCGACGGACGCGCCGACACCGCCATGATCTACGACCAGGGCGGCAACTCCATCGGCACCTACACCTGGATCGCCAAACCCGACGGCACCTTCAACGACCCGCTGACCGGCTGGCGCGCCGCGCCCAACACCTGGGACGCGAACTCCGCCAAGTACGTCACCGGCGACTTCAACGGCGACGGACGCGCCGACATCGCCGCCATGTACGGCTGGTCCGACGCCAGCGTGACCCTCCACACCCTGCTCACCGACCCCACCGGCGTATTCACCGCACCCCTCCAGTCCTGGCGCGCGACGCCGTACAACTGGGACTGGACCCGGGTCAAACTCACCGCCGGCGACTACAACGGCGACGGCAAAGCCGACGTCGCCGCCATGTACCGCTACGACAACGACCGCGCGGCCCTGTTCACCTTCGCCGCCAAGACCGACGGCAGCGGCGGATTCGACAACGACGTGAAATCCTGGGACACCCCCGAGAACTGGTGGGCGAGCGGCTACGCCGGCCAACCCGTCTCGGGCGACCACGACAAGGACGGCCGCGCCGACATCTCGATCATGTACAACTACGGCAACGGCGCCACCACCGCATTCGTCTTCAAGGCCCGCCCCGACGGCGGCTTCGACGGAGCGTTCCCCGCCTGGCAGACAGCGCCGGGCACCTGGTAGTCGTCGAACCCCCACAGGCGGCCCCGCCGAACCGCACCACGCGGTCCGGCGGGGCCCTTCGGCGTGGAGATCAGAACCCGCCGCCCGGCGGCGCCTCGATCGGGTCGGCCGGGTCGAAGTCGAAGACGCGTCCGTAGAACCAGAGTTCGGCCTCCAGCGCGCGGATGATGTTCTCCGCCCGCCGGAAACCGTGTTGTTCGCCCTCGAACGCCAGGTAGACGTAGGGGAGTTTCTTCTCCTTCAGAGCCGCCACGATCATCTCGGCCTGCGCCGGCGGCACCACCTCGTCCTCCAGACCCTGGAAGACCGCCAGCGGGCTGGACAGGCGATCGGTGTGGTTGATCGGCGAACGGTCCCGATACACCGCCTCCGCCTCCGGATACGGGCCGACCAGGCGGTCCAGGTAGCGCGACTCGAACTTGTGCGTGTGCCGGGCCAGCGCCGCGATGTCGGCGACGCCGAAGTGGCTGGCGCCGGCGGTGAAGACGTCGTTGCCCACCAGCGCGGCCAGCGTGGTGTACCCGCCCGCCGAACCGCCCCGGATGGCCAGCTTCGTGCCGTCCACGACACCCGTGTCGGCCAGGTGTCGGGCCACCGCCGTGCAGTCCTCCACGTCGACGATGCCCCACGAGTCGTACAGCAGGTTGCGGTACTCCCGGCCGTATCCCGTGCTGCCGCCGTAGTTCACGTCGGCCACCGCGAACCCGCGGCTGGTCCAGTACTGGATCCGTAGGTTGAGCACCGCCGGCGCCTGCGCGGTCGGGCCGCCGTGGATGGAGACGATCAGCGGCGGCAGCGTGCCGGCGGGCGCCTGCGCGTTCGGGTTCTTCGGCAGGTACAACAGCGCGTGCGTGGTGCGCCCGGCCGGCGAGTCGAACTCGATCGGCCGCGGCGGGCTGAACCACCGGGCGTCGAAGCCGAAGTCCCGGGCCGGACGCAACCGTTCGATCTGGAGCGCGGTGCCCCCGGTGGGCGCGAGCCGGACCCGACGCGGCGCGTCCTCGTCGTCGGGACCGCCCCCGATCACCAGCACCCCTCCGGACACCGCGGCCAGGTCGGACAACCAGGTCAGCCCGGTCTCCACCCGCGTCGGCGCCTCCTCCGGACGGGTCGGATCGAGCACGCCCAGGTGCACGAAACCGCCCGCGTTGACCGTGCAGGCGATCCGGCCGTCGTCGAGGAAGGTGTAGAACCGCTCGCCGAACACCCACTGCGGGCCGCCGATCTCGGCCTCGACCGGCGCCACCGCCTCCACCTGACCACCCGCGCCGACCCGGTACAGGTTCCACCACCCGGTGCGGTCCGAGGCGAACCACAACGCCCCGTCGGGACCCCACTCGGGCTGCACCACCGACTCGCGTCCACCACCCGCGACCGCCTGCGCGCCGGTCGTGCGCGGTCCCGCCTCGATCGCGGCGACCATCAACTCCGCCGCGTCCCACGGCATGTCCGGGTGCGACCACTGGGTCCAGGCCAGCGCCGAGCCGTCGGCGGCCGGTCGCGGCGAGGAGACGAAGTCCGGCCCGGTGACCAGGACGCGCTCCGACTGCGTACCGTCCAGCGGCAGGGCCACGATCTCGTTGACCGCCTCGCCGTGCGCCTCGACCGCGGCCGGCTCGTGGCTCTCGCGCACCGCGACCAACCACTCCCCCGCCCCCCACCGCCCCGCGGGCACGACGGTGAAGTCCGCGTAGCGCAGCCCCGCCGGCTCCCGCGGCTCGGCGGTGATCGCCACCGGCGCGTCGTCGCCGGGCCCCAGCCGGTACAACCGCTGGTCGGTCCAGTTCGCGAAGACCAGCACGCCGGCCCGCACCGTCCAGGCCGCGCCACCGTACTCGTGCACCCGGGTGCGCGCCGAGAAACCCTCCGGCAGCACGTCCTCCGGCGCCCCGCCCGGACGCAGGCGCACCAATTGCACGCGCCCGCCCTCCGTCGGCCGCGCCTCGGCCCACCACACCTCTTCCCCGTCGGCCCGGATCTCCCCGGGACTCGCCGCCCCCTCCACCAACCGCTCGGCCGTGATCGGCGAGGGCCAGGAACCGTATGCCTGCGTCTGTTCCGCGTTCATGTCGGCACTCATCCCACGATCCTCGCCGTCCCACGCCGGGAAAGCATCCGGCGACCCCCTGGAAAACCCCGGAAAACCCGGTCGACCCCGGCCCGGTGCACGCGAGATCATGTGCGTATGACGACAGATCTCGACATTCGCGGCGTGCCGATACCCGCCGCCGAGCTGTCGTGGCGGTTCTCCCGTTCCTCCGGCCCCGGCGGACAGTCGGTGAACACCACGGACAGCCGCGCCGAGGTGTCCTTCGACCTGGGCGCCACCACCGCGCTGCCCGACGTGCTCAAGCAGCGCGCGCTGCGCCGCCTGGAGGGGCGGCTGGTCGAGGGCGTGCTCACCGTGGCCTCGTCCGAGCAGCGCTCACAACTGATGAACCGACAAACCGCCGCCCGGCGCCTGGCCGACATCCTGGTCGAGGCCACGGCACCACCCCCGCCGCCCCGGCGACCGACCAAACCCACGCGCGGCATGCGCGAGCGCCGGCTGCGCAACAAGCACCATCGCAGTGAGATCAAACGACTGCGCCGCTCGACCGGAGACTGATCCCGGGTCCGAACAGGCTCCGAAGCGGACCCAAAGTCGAGATGAAGCGTCGCTTACCGAAGCATTACGGATCACACCCGGAAAACCGGCGCATGAGCACGATTCGCCATCGCAGACTTCGAACGCCGGCCAGTGCCGCGTACCGCAGCGAACGAAGCGAAGGACTCCGGGATGCCCTCCCCCGCACGTGCGCCACACCCAGCGCGACCCACGCTCCCCCCCGTCGCGTACCTCTCGTGGAGTCATCCGTGACCGCCGTCGGGCGGGCCCGTGCCCGCGCTCGGCACGAGCGGCGCACCTCGACGAACCACCACTGCCGGCCCGATCCCGAGCACCCGCCCGGGCCGGTGTTCGTGCGCTGGACCATCGCACCCGCCGTCGCGGGCGTACCGGAGGTCCGGCACCGCCTGCGCGACCTGTTACACGGCTGGGGGGTCGCCGAGGAGCTGACCGACACCCTGCTCCTGATCGCCACCGAACTGACGTCCAACGCGGTGCGCCACGCGGCGATCCACACCGACCGGATCCGGATCACCGCGGCCCACGGCGGCGCCGAGATCCGCCTCGAAGTGGCCGACGGGCACCCCTTCCGCCCGCACGCGCTCCTGGAGACGGGGCCGGAGTCCGAGGATGGGCGCGGTCTGATGATCGTGAAACTGATGGTGGCCGAACTCGGCGGCCGGATCGACGTGGTGCCCTGCGGTGCCGGCAAGAGCATCCGGGTCACCCTGGACACGGACGCCCACGCCTAGATCCGCCGGCGCGACGGCTCAGTGGAAGGCGTCCAGGCCGGTCAGCGCCTTGCCGATCACCAGCGTGTGCATCTCGGAGGTGCCCTCGTAGGTCAACACCGATTCCAGGTTGTTCATGTGCCGGATCACCGGATACTCCAGTGAGATGCCGTTCGCGCCCAGGATGGTGCGCGCGCTGCGTGCGATCGCGATCGCCTCGCGGACGTTGTTGAGCTTGCCGAAACTGATCTGCTCGGGCCGCACCCCGCCCGCGTCCTTGCGCCGCCCCAGGTGCAGCGCGAGCAACTGCGCCTTGCCGATCTCCACCGCCATGTCGGCCAACTTGGCCTGGGTCAACTGGAACGCGCCGATCGGCCGGCCGAACTGCTCCCGGGTGCGGGCGTAGTCCAGCGCCGACTCGAAGCAGGAGCGCGCCGCGCCGACCGATCCCCACACGATGCCGTAGCGGGCCTCGCCGAGGCAGCTCAGCGGACCGCGCAGGCCCACCACGTCGGGCAACACCGCGTCGGCCGGCAACCGCACGTCGTCCAGCGTCAACTCGCTGGTGATCGAGGCCCGCAGGGACATCTTGTGCCGGATGTCGACGGCCGCGAACCCGGGGGTGTCGGTGGGCACCACGAAGCCGCGCACACCCTCCTCGGTGCGCGCCCAGATCACCGCGACCTCGGCCACCGAACCGTTGGTGATCCACATCTTGCGCCCGTTGAGCACCCAGTCGTCACCGTCGCGCTTGGCGTGGGTACGCATCGACGCCGGGTCCGAGCCGTGGTCGGGCTCGGTCAGGCCGAAGCAGCCGAGCGCCTCGCCGGCCGCCATCCGGGGCAGCCAGGTCTGCCGGTGCTCCTCGCTCCCGAAGCGGTGGATCGCGTACATCGCCAGCGACCCCTGCACCGACACCAGCGAACGCAGCCCCGAGTCGCACGCCTCCAGTTCCAGACAGGCCAGGCCGTACTGCACCGCGCTGGTCCCGGCGCACCCGTAGCCGTCCAGGGTCATCCCGAGCACCCCGATCCCGCCGAGGCCGCGCGCCAGTTCGCGCACCGACGGCAGTTCGCCGCGCTCGAACCAGTCCGCCACGTAGGGCGTGACGTGGTCGGCGCAGAACCGCCGCACGGTGTCCCGGATCGCCCGGTCCTCGGCATCGAGCAGGTCGTCGATGCCGAGCGGGTCGGCCGGGTCGAACGCGGGTGCCTTGGCCATGCGGGTGCCTCCTGGGCTGTTCGGGAGACCCGAGCGGTGTCGGACGGGCCTCGATAGATTGCCCCGAACATAGATCCGGAACACGGGAGAGCACCACCATGACCGAGCCGCCGCCCGAACCGCATCCCCTCTTCGCGGGGGCGACGGGGCCGAACGACGAGACGCCCGAGGAGCGCCGTCGCCGACTCGAACAGGAAGAGGAGGACCGCCGCCGGCGCGAACGGCGCGAAGACCTCGCGGAGGGCGCCGGCGAGAGCCTGGGCGACCTGCCCGGGGGCGGCGGTGGAGGTGACGGCGGAGCCGGTTCCGGCGGGGGTGGCGGCGGGGGCGGCGGCTGCTTCGGTCGAGGCGGCGGCGACCGCGGTCGCGACAGCCGCGACGGCAACGGCGGCTGCTTCGGCGGCGGAGGCGGCGGCGGCGGGGGCGGCGGCGGTCGCGGAGGAGGAGGCGGGGGCGACGGCTGCGGCGGCTGCGACCCCTGCCTGCTCAACCTGCTCTCGCTCCGCCTGATGTGGATCACGCTCACGAGCCTGCTCCGCCCGCGCACCGGCTCGCCCGCCCGCCGCCTCGGTGCCGCCGTCGACCGCTACCGCACCGAGATCAGCCCGAAGACCGCGCCGTGTTGTACCTTCACGCCCACGTGTTCGACCTACGGCAAACGGGCGCTGCACCGCCACGGCGCGCTCCGCGGCACGTACCTGACCGCCCGCCGACTGCTGCGCTGCCGGCCCGGCAACGGCGGCTTCGACCCGGTACCGCCCGCACGGCCGGCTCGGCGACCGCGCTGACCGGTGGTCGGGGCGGGCCCGCGCCCGCCCCGACCCGGGGTCACTTCTTCGGCGACGGCGAGCGGCGCATCTCCTTGTGGATCAGCTTCCACTCCCGGGCGCGTTCGGCCCGGATGCGGTGGTCCTCGCGCGAGGCCATCCAGCGAGCCTCCCGGAGCAGCTTGCGGTAGCTGTCCAGGCGGCGCTGCGGGAGTTCGCCCGCCTCGATCGCGGCGAGCACCGCACAGCCCGGTTCGCTGTCGTGCGTGCAGTCGGTGAAGCGGCAGTCGGCCACCAGCGCGTCGATGTCGGAGAAGGTGCGATCCAGTCCCTCGCCGACGTCGTACATGCCCACCCCGCGCATTCCGGGGGTGTCCACGAGCACGCCGCCGTTGGGCAGCGGCACCAACTCGCGCCAGGTGGTGGTGTGTCGGCCCTTGCCGTCGCCGCGCACCGCCTGGACCGCGGTCACCTCGGTGCCCGCGAGCGCGTTGGTGAGGGTGGACTTGCCCGCGCCGGAGGTGCCGATCAGGGCGACCGTCTGCCCGGCGGTGTAGGCGTCCAGGACGTCCAGGCCCTCGCCGGTGACGGCGCTGGCGACGACCACGTCGACGCCCATCGCGACCGCCTCGACGTCGGCGCGCAGATCGTCGGCGTCGGCCGCGAGGTCGGCCTTGGTGAGGATGACCAGCGGTCGGGCGCCGCTCTCCCACGCGAGGGTGAGCAACCGCTCCAACCGACCGAGGTCGGGGGGCGTGTCCAGCGGGACGACGGCGCCGATCAGGTCGACGTTGACCGCGAGGACCTGACCCGCGGAGCGCCCGGACGCCTGCGAGCGCACCAGGGACGTACGTCGGGTCAACAGCGCCGCGACGAACGGCTCACGACCGTCGTCGGGAGTTTCCAGAACCGCCCAGTCGCCGGTGCAGGGCAGGTCGCCGCCGCCGTGCGCGGCACGCACGGTGCCGTCGGCGGTGACCACCTCGCAGAGCGAGCGGTCCACCCGGGCGATCCGGCCGGGGATCAGGCCGTGCCCGCAGTAGGGGGCGAATTCGGTGTCGCGCTCCGCGTCCCAGCCGTAGGCGGCGAGCACGTCGGAGGGCGGGATGGAGGAAGAAGAGGAAGAGGTGGAACGGGTGTGCTGCTGGGAAGACAAGCCGGTGGCCCTTCGAGGGGCGGATCCGCCGACCTGCGCGCCGTCACGACGAACGACGTGGCGCGGCTACGCGGTGCGGATCCTGAGGATGGGGGTGGGATATGAGGTCCAGCCCGTCCGGGCGACCGTCATCAAGGTCGTGGTCACGACATCCACCTCCCACCTGTCTCGTGCGGCTCTGGGCCGCGCTCCGGGCACCGCTTCTCACGGCCCGCGGGCCGCTGGAAAATCCTAGGTCATCACGGGCGCTCGCGTCGAGCGTGTTCCTGCTCGCCGAGCACCGGTCGGGTCGGGCGCGGCGGCCACGCGGTGTCGTCCAGCGGCAGCCCCGGCAACTCCTGTCCTGCGGGCATGTGCAGGCTGGGCGGCTGGCCGTTGGTGGGCGGCGGCCCCGGCGGGCGCGGCGGGCGGGACGGCATGCGGTTCTGCGGCTCGGCCGCCCGGCGGGCGCCGTTGGCCCGGCTGTTGACCGTGCCCGCGTCGCCGCGCTTGGCGTCGCGCGCGTGGATCGCCCAGCGCTCGGGGAACTCCGACGGCGGCTCGCCGAGGTCGGGGAGTTCGCCGTGGATGACGGTGTCCTCCATCTCGTCGTGCTCGCCCGCGGGCGTCCAGTCGCCGGGAGTGCCCCGGTGCCGCCCCGAGCGCAGGTGCTCCATCGCGGCGGCGATCTCCTCGGCGGCCTTCTCCTTGTCCCGCTCCGCCCGGGCCTGCGCGGTCTCCTGGCTCGGCCACACCTGGTCGATCGCGGCGTTGACGGCGGCGCCGATCAATACCGCCATGGCGGCGAAGTACATCCACACCATCACCGCGACCGGGGCCGCGAGCGAGCCGTAGACGGTGGGCCCGTCGATGGTGGTGGCCAGGTATACCCGGAGCAGGAAGCTGCCGACGATGCACAGCAGCAGTGCGACCAGCGCACCGGGTATGTCCTCGCGCCACGGCGTCCGCACCGGCACCGAGACGTGGTATAGCGAGGTGAGGAAGCAGACCGAGAGCACCACCAGGACCGGCCAATACAGGATGTGCACCGTCCCCTCGAAGTGCGGGAACGCCTTGACCACCAACTCCGGGCCGGCCACCAGCAGCGGGATCAGGAACATGCCGAGCAGCAGCCCGACCACGTACAACGTGAAGGACAACAACCGGGTGCGCACGATGCCGCGTTTGCCGGACAGGCCGTACATGATCGTGATGGTGTCGACGTAGACGTTGAGCGCGCGCGAGCCGGACCACAGCGCGATCAGGAAACCGGCCGAGACGATGTCGGCGCGCCCGGAGTCGAAGACGTCGTTGACCAGCGGCACGACCACCTGGTCGATGCTCTTGTCGGAGAGCACCGATCCGGAGGCCTTGATGATGTCGGCCTTGAGGTCGTTGACGGTGCTGCCGCCGATCAGGCCGTGCAGGTAGCCGACGGTGCCGGCCAGGCCGAGCAGCAGCGGGGGCAGGGACAGCAGCATGAAGAACCCGGCCTCGGCGGCGAGGCCGGTCACCCGGTGGTTGAAGCAGGAGATCACCGTTTCGCGGAGTATCCGCCACAGTGCGCTCCGCAACCGGATGCGACCGGCCCCTCGCAGGCGAGGTCGTTGTTGGTAGTCCGCTGCCACCCCTTTAAGGTATCCGGCCCGAGGCCCGCCATTCGCCAAGTAGTCGTCCGGGTGAACCACCCCCGGCGCGGGGGCTGGCGCCGGACCGCCGCGCGGACCGGTCCGCGCTGGTCAGCGACTGGGGATCAGCACCCCGGAAAGCCGGCTGAGCACCCTGGCCGCGGTCCGCAGTTCCTCGGCCGGGAGGTCGGCGAAAGCGCTCTCCCAGCTCTCCCGGAACAGCGCGTCGAGCCGGTACAGCTCGCGCCGCCCGGCGGGGGTGAGTCGAGCCACCGAGCCGCCCCGCCCGCGCCCGGCCCGCACCGCCTCGACCAGGCCCTCGCGCCCGTGTACGTCCAGCAGGTCGCGTACCGCGGCCGGGGACAGCCCGAGGACCCGGCCCAGCCGCTCGTTGTCCAGGTCGAGTTCGTCGGCGAGCGTCGCGAGCAGGCGATAGCGGGCGGCGTCGGCGTCGACCGGATCGGCCTGCCCGGCGCGGTCGGCGCGGATCGCGGACAAAAAGCCGTTGAGCGCGTAGCGCAGCGTCTCGACCGCCTCCTCGCGCCGCGGCTCGGGCCGCTCGGCGGCGGGCGCGGCGCCGGCCTCGACCACACAAACGGAGCGCGTTCTGCGCCGAGGCACACCCAGAACCTCGCCTGGCATACCGATCAGCTCCTCGTCCACTGTGGTGCGTGGGTCGTGATACCGCCCGGGGGTGCGTGATCCGACCACCCGTACCGTAACCAACCGCGGCGACGATCCATGCCACGGCCGCCCGCGAAAGATCATCTCATCCCACATTATGGGCAAGCGTGTTCGAAATATGAGATGGCCGTTCGCATCCCGGACACCGATGGACGGCTATCTGGCTCCATGTCAATCTTTGCGACATGTCTCGCGCCGGTATTGCTCTCGTAGGTCGACTCCACGTCGACCTCGGACGCATGTCCAGCGCCGTCTGTTCGCCGGTCTGACGACCCGCCCGCCGCATCAGCCTGCCGGGCGCGCGGTCGCACCGGCACCACGACTCTCACGGCCGGTCCGGCGAGGGTGCGGCCGGATGCCCCACCGTGCGTCCCCCACCGATCCGCCCGGAGGACGCTCCCCATGGCCGCCACTACCGACACCGCCGGCAGCGGTCCCCGCGCCCGCAAGACCGCTCGCCATCGTGGCGAGGGTCAGTGGGCCCTCGGCCATCGTGAACCGCTCAACGGGAACGAGCAGTTCAAGAAGGACGACGACGGTCTCAACGTGCGAGCCCGCATCGAGAACGTCTACGCCCACCGGGGCTTCGCCTCGATCGACCCCAACGACCTGCGCGGACGCATGCGTTGGTGGGGCCTGTACACGCAGCGCAAGCCCGGGATCGACGGCGGCAAGACCGGCGTGCTCGAACCGCACGAGCTGGACGACGAATACTTCATGCTGCGCGTGCGGGTCGACGGCGGCCGGCTGAACCTGGCCCAACTGCGCGCCGTCGCGGAGGTCTCCGAGCGGTTCGCGCGCGGCACGGCCGACATCACCGACCGGCAGAACGTGCAGTTCCACTGGATCCGGATCGAGGACGTCCCGGAGATCTGGCGGATCCTGGAGGGCGTCGGCCTGTCCACGACCGAGGCGTGCGGCGACACCCCGCGCGTGGTGCTCGGTTCCCCGGTGGCCGGCATCGCCGAGGAAGAGATCATCGACGGCACCTGGGCCATCGACGAGATCAACCGGCTCTACATCGGCAAGCCCGAATACTCCAACCTGCCGCGCAAGTTCAAGACCGCCATCTCCGGATCGCCGCTGCTCGACGTGGCGCACGAGATCAACGACGTCTCCTTCGTGGGTGTCGTGCACCCCGAGTTCGGTCCGGGCTTCGACGTCTGGGTCGGCGGAGGGCTGTCCACCAACCCCAAGCTCGCGGTCCGACTGGGCGCCTGGGTGCCGCTGGAGGAGGTGCCGCAGGTCTGGGAGGGGGTCATCTCGATCTTCCGCGACTACGGCTACCGCCGGCTGCGCAACCGTGCCCGGTTGAAGTTCCTGGTCGCCGACTGGGGGCCGGAGCGCTTCCGCGAGGTGCTGGAGAGCGAATACCTGGAGCGCAAGCTGATCGACGGCCCCGCGCCGGACGCGCCCGCGCAGGTGTGGCGCGACCACGTCGGCGTGCGTCCGCAAAAGGGCGGCGGCTTCTACGTCGGCTTCGCCCCGCGCGTGGGCCGGGTGGACGGGGCCACGCTGGGCAAGATCGCCGACCTCGCCGAGCGGCACGGGTCGGACCGGGTGCGCACCACGGTCGAGCAGAAGATGCTCATCCTGGACGTCGCCGAGGACAAGGTGGCCTCGCTCAAGGAGGGCCTGGAGGCGCTGGGCCTGCGGGTGGACCCGAGTCCCTTCCGGCGCGGCACCATGGCCTGCACCGGCATCGAGTTCTGCAAGCTGGCGATCGTGGAGACCAAGGGCCGCGGGATCACGCTGATCGACGAACTGGAGCAGCGGCTCCCGGAGTTCGACCAGCCGATCACGATCAACATCAACGGCTGCCCGAACGCGTGCGCGCGCATCCAGGTCGCCGACTTCGGCCTCAAGGGCCAGCTGGTCCTGGACGAGAACGGCGAGCAGGTCGAGGGCTACCAGGTGCACCTGGGCGGCGGCCTGGGCCTGGACCCCGGCTTCGGTCGCAAGATCCGCGGCCTCAAGGTGACCTCGGCCGGGCTGGCCGACTACATCGAGCGGGTGCTGCGTCGCTTCGAGGAACAGCGCGGCGAGGGCGAGCGCTTCGCCCAGTGGGCCGTGCGCGCGACCGACACGGACCTGTCGTGAGCGCCGCCGGCGGTGCCGAGCCGGGCGGGCGGGCCGTGCCGTTCTACTGCCCCTTCTGCGGCGACGAGGACCTGCGCCCGCACGAAGAGGGGCACGGCACCTGGTTGTGCTCGGCCTGCCGGCGGGCGTTCTCGCTGAAGTTCCTCGGCCTGGTCTTCCCGACACGGCACAGCCCCGACAAGCATGGCGACGGGCGGCGGGGCCCCGACGGGCCCGGCACCGAGCCGCTCACCGGCCACACGCACCAGTCGATCGCACAGGAGGAGGGCCGATGACCGTCACCGAGAGCACCGACCTCGAAGCGCTCGCCGGCCGGGCGGCGCTCGAACTGGAGGACGCGACCGCGTCCGAGATCCTGGCCTGGACGCACGAGCGGTTCGGGCCGGCCTGGTGCGTGACCTCCTCGATGGAGGACGCGGTGGTGGCGCACCTGGCCTCGAAGGTCGCCCCCGGGGTGGACGTGGTCTTCCTCGACACCGGCTACCACTTCCCCGAGACCATCGGCACGCGCGACGCGGTCGACGCGGTCTACGACGTGAACGTGATCACCGTGCACCCGGAGCTGACCGTCGTCGAGCAGGACGCGAAGTACGGCCCCGCGCTGCACGATCGTGATCCCGACGCGTGTTGCGCGATGCGCAAGGTGGCGCCGCTGGAGCGGGCGCTGACCGACTACCGCGCGTGGGCCACGGGCCTGCGCCGGGACGACTCGCCGAGCCGGGCCAACACCCCGGTCGTCTCCTGGGACGCGCGTCGGCGCAAGGTCAAGGTCGCCCCGATCGCGCGCTGGACCCAGGACGACGTGGAGGCGTACATCGCCGAACACGGCGTGCTGACCAACCCGCTCCTGATGGACGGCTACGCCTCGATCGGCTGCGCGCCCTGCACCCGCCGGGTCGCCCCCGGCGAGGACGCCCGCGCCGGCCGCTGGGCCGGCCTGGGCAAGACCGAGTGCGGGATCCACGCATGACCGGCCCGATACGCACCACGGCACCGTGCTCGACGAAGACGAAGGAGGGGTTGGCGTGACCACGACGATCGACAAGGGCACCGCACCCGGAGCCCTGACCCACCTGGACGCGTTGGAAGCCGAGTCCGTGCACATCTTCCGCGAGGTGGCGGGCGAGTTCGAGAAGCCGGTCATCCTGTTCTCCGGCGGCAAGGACTCGATCGTCATGCTGCACCTGGCGCGCAAGGCCTTCTGGCCGGCGCAGGTGCCGTTCGCGCTCCTGCACGTCGATACCGGGCACAACTTCCCAGAGGTCATCGAATACCGCGACAACGTGGTCGCCGAGCACAACCTGCGGCTGCACGTGGCGAGCGTGCAGGAGTTCATCGACAACGGCCGGCTGCGCGAGCGCCCCGACGGCACCCGCAACCCGCTGCAGACGGTGCCGCTCCTGGAGGCCATCGAGGCCAACCGCTTCGACGCGGTGTTCGGCGGCGGCCGACGCGACGAGGAGAAGGCCCGGGCCAAGGAGCGGGTGTTCTCGCTGCGCGACGAGTTCGGCGCGTGGGACCCGCGGCGCCAGCGGCCCGAGTTGTGGCAGCTGTACAACGGCCGGCACCGCGTCGGCGAGCACGTGCGGGTGTTCCCGATCTCGAACTGGACCGAGCTGGACGTGTGGCAGTACATCGAGCGGGAGAAGATCGCGCTGCCGCGAATCTACTTCTCGCACGAGCGCGAGGTCTTCGAGCGCAACGGCATGTGGCTCTCCCCCGGCGAGTGGGGCGGACCCCGGGCCGACGAGGCGGTCGTGCGCCGCGTGGTGCGCTACCGCACGGTCGGCGACATGAGCTGCACCGGTGCCGTCGACTCCCCCGCCGCCACGGTGGCGGACGTCATCGCCGAGATCGCGGTGAGCAGGCTGACCGAACGAGGTGCCACGCGCGCGGACGACAAGATGTCCGAGGCCGCGATGGAGGACCGCAAGCGCGAGGGGTACTTCTAGTCATGAGTGGGACGTCCGAGATTTCCCCGACGGCCGGCGCGGCCGTCGACGATCGTGTGGGCCTGCTCCGACTGGCCACCGCGGGCTCCGTCGACGACGGCAAGTCGACCCTGGTGGGCCGGCTGCTGCACGACTCGAAGTCGGTGCTGAGCGACCAGCTGGAGGCGGTGACCCGGGTCAGCAACGAGCGCGGCCAGGAGGAGGCGGACCTCGCGCTGCTCACCGACGGCCTGCGGGCGGAGCGCGAGCAGGGCATCACCATCGATGTCGCCTACCGCTACTTCGCCACCGCCCGGCGCCGATTCATCCTCGCCGACACCCCGGGGCACGTGCAGTACACGCGCAACATGGTCACCGGCGCCTCCACGGCGGAGCTGGCCGTGGTGCTGGTGGACGCGCGCAACGGCGTGGTCGAGCAGACCCGGCGGCACGCGGCGGTGGCGGCGCTGCTGCGGGTGCCGCACGTGGTGCTCGCGGTCAACAAGATGGACCTGGTCGACTACAGCGAGGAGCGCTTCGCCGAGGTCGCCAACACGTTCACCGCGTACGCGAAGGCGCTCGGGGTGCCGGACGTGCGCTCGATCCCGGTGTCCGCGCTGCGCGGGGACAACGTGGTGGACCCCAGCTCGCACATGGACTGGTTCTCCGGGCCGACGCTGCTGGAATACCTGGAGACGGTGCCGGTCGAGACCGACCCGACGCAGGAGCCCGCGCGCTTCCCCGTGCAGTACGTGCTGCGGCCGCAGTCCGACGACGAGTACCGCGACTACCGGGGCTACGCCGGGCAGATCGCCTCCGGCGTGTTCCACGAGGACGACGAGGTGGTGGTGCTGCCGTCGGGGCAGCGCACCACGATCGCGGGCATCGACCGGCTCGGCGTCCCGGTCCGGCGGGCCCGGCAGGGCGAGTCGGTCACCCTGCGGCTCGCCGACGACGTGGACGTCTCGCGCGGGGACCTGATCGCGCCGATCGACGAGGCGCCCACCCCGACCCAGGACGTGGAGGCGACCGTGTGCCACGTCGCCGACCGGCCGCTGCGCACGGGCGATCGGGTGCTGCTCAAGCACACCACCCGCACGGTCAAGGCGATCGTCAAGGACATCGCCTACCGGCTGGACCTGGACGCGCCGATCGACGGCGAACTCGGCCACGAGCAGCACCCGACCGAACTGCGCGCCAACGACATCGCGCGGGTGGTCCTGCGCACCGCCCAGCCGCTCGCGCTCGACGACTACGCCGTCGGCCGCCGCACCGGTTCCTTCCTGTTGATCGACGAGGCCGACGGCTCGACGCTCACCGCCGGCATGGCCGGCGCCGCGTTCGCCGCGCCGGGACGATGTCACGGCTGATCCGAACGCGGGTCTGACGACCCGCTTTTGACGCTCCGTCAGCCCTGTCCGCACGCTCGCCCGTCGCCCATCACATTCGTCATCCCGGCCCGCGCCCGACGGCGCGGGCCCGAGGGAAGGTCCCCGCATGTCCGTTTTCGGGACGCATTTCGGCCAATATCGCCGCAGATCCATCCGTACCGGCTTCGCCGCCGCCCTCCTCCTGCCGCTGCTCGCGATGTCCGCGTGCGGCTACGGCTCGGACAAGAAGGACGACAAGAAGAACACGCCGGCCGCGGGCGCGGGTCCGGCGACGGCGGGCGGCGCGAAGGCGGGCACGTCGGCCTCGCAGATCCGCCTCGGCTTCTTCGCCAACGTCACCCACGCCACGCCGCTGATCGGGCTGAACGAGGGCTTCTTCGCGAAGGAGTTGGGCACCACCGAGATCAAGCCGCAGGTGTTCAACGCCGGTCCGGCCGCGATCGAGGCGCTCAAGGGCGGTTCGATCGACGCGACCTACATCGGCCCGAACCCCTCGATCTCCGGGTTCACCAGCACCAACGGCGAACTTTTGCGGATCGTCGCGGGCGCCACCTCCGGCGGCGCGTCGCTGGTGGTCAAGCCGGGCATCAACGGGCCCGCCGACCTCAAGGGCAAGAAGATCGCCTCGCCGCAGCTCGGCGGCACCCAGGACGTCGCCCTGCGGGCGTGGCTGAGCAAGGCGGGCTTCCCCGTGGACACCTCCGGCAAGGGCGAGGTGAGCGTGGTCCCGACCGACAACGCGCAGACCCTCGCCGCGTTCCAGAAGGGCGACCTGGACGGCGCCTGGCTGCCCGAGCCGTGGGCCACCCGCCTGGTCCTGGAGGCCAACGCCAAGGTGCTCGTGGACGAGCGCACGCTGTGGCCGGAGGGCAAGTTCGTCACCACCGACCTGATCGTGTCCACCAAGTTCCTCAAGGAGCACCCGGACACCGTCGAGGCCCTGATCAAGGGTCAGGTCGCCGCGAACGACTGGGCGGCCGGCAACCAGGACAAGGCCAAGGCCGCGGTCAACGCCAAGATCACCGAGTTCGCGGGCAAGCCGCTCGCGCAGAACGTGCTCGACGCGGCGTGGCCGAACATCGCCATCACCAACGACCCGCTCGCCGCGTCGCTGGTCAAGCTCTCCGAGGACGGGGTCGCGGTCGGCGTGACCAAGAAGCTCGACATCCACGGCATCTACGACCTGACCATCCTGAACAAGGTCCTCACCGCCGCCGGCAAACCCGCGGTGAGCGACGCGGGCCTGGGCCCGAAGAAGTAGCGCCCATGCCCGTTCCGCCCCGGGCCGCCCGGCCCGGGTGAGCACTTCCCGCCCGACGCGCCACCGAGAGAGGTGATCCGGACATGACCCAGACCATCAGCGAGGCCACGCCCCAGGCCACGACCCCCGTCGGAACCGGCTTCGCGGTCCGCCTTGACCAGGTCACCAAGGTGTTCGGCCGAGGCCGCGGCGCGCCCGTCCTGGACGGCATCGACCTGACCGTGGCCCCGGGCGAGTTCGTCTGCCTCCTGGGCGCGTCGGGCTGCGGGAAGTCCACCCTGCTCAACCTGATCGCCGACCTGGACCGGCCCACCTCGGGCACCATCGAGGTCTCCGGCGGCCGCCCCGCGCTGATGTTCCAGGACCACGCGCTGTTCCCCTGGCTGACCGCGGGCAAGAACATCGAACTGGCCCTGAAACTGCGCGGGGTGCCGCGCGAACAGCGTCGCGCCGAGGCACAGGCGCTGCTCGGGCTGGTCCGGCTCGGTGAGGCGTACGACAAGCGGGTGCACGAGTTGTCCGGCGGTATGCGCCAGCGCGTCGCGCTGGCCCGCGCCCTGGCCCAGGCCGGCGATCTGCTCCTGATGGACGAGCCGTTCGCCGCTCTGGACGCCATCACCCGCGACGTGCTGCACGACGAACTGACCCGGATCTGGGCGGAGACCGGCCGCTCCGTGGTGTTCGTGACGCACAACGTGCGCGAGGCGGTACGACTGGCCCAGCGCGTCGTGCTGATGTCCTCGCGCCCGGGGCGGATCGCCCGTGAATGGACCATCGACATCCCGCAGCCGCGTCGGATCGAATCGACCGGCGTATCGGAGTTGTCCGTCGAGATCACCGACCACCTGCGAGGGGAGATCCGCCGCCATGGCCGCGCCTGATCTGACCAAGTCCGCGCCCGGGGCGAGAGCCGACGCCACGGAGGCCGACGCGGAGGACCTCGCCGGGCTCGAAGCGGGTCTGGACGCGCTGGAGACGTACGACAAGGAGCGCACGTCGTTCGGCCGGGTGCTCCTGGTGAAGGTGCTTCCGCCGGTCGTCGCGATCCTGCTGGTGCTGCTGGCCTGGCAGGTCGCCTACTGGATGGAGCTCAAGCCCCGCTACGCGCTGCCCAGTCCCGGCGAGGTGTGGGACGCGTTCATGGTGCAGTGGCGCAAGGGCACCGTCTTCGACATCCTGTGGACCAGCCTGTCCCGAGGCATCCTGGGCTTTGCCATCGCGGTCGCCATCGGCACTCCACTGGGGCTGCTCGTGGCCCGGGTGAGCTGGGTGCGGGCGGCGATCGGGCCGATCCTGTCCGGGCTCCAGTCGTTGCCCTCGGTCGCGTGGGTGCCGCCGGCGGTGATCTGGTTCGGGCTGAACAACAGCGCGATCTACGCGGTGGTGCTGCTCGGCGCGGTGCCCTCGATCGCGAACGGTCTGGTGTCCGGCATCGACCAGATCCCCCCGCTGTACCTGCGCGCGGGCCGAGTGCTCGGCGCGCGCGGGCTGAACAGCGTGTGGCACGTGATGCTGCCCGCCTCACTGCCCGGCTACATCGCCGGCCTCAAGCAGGGCTGGGCGTTCTCCTGGCGCTCGCTGATGGCCGCGGAGCTGATCGCCGCCGGGCCGGAACTGGGCGTGGGTCTGGGCCAGTTGATGGACCAGGGCAGAGACCTGGGCGACATGCCGATGATGTTGACCGCGGTGGTGATGATCCTGATCGTGGGTATCGGCATCGACATGCTGGTGTTCAGCCCGATCGAACGTGTGGTCCTGCGCCGGCGCGGCCTGAGCGGAAGCAGATAGCCGTGAACCTCGCTCCCCCGCTCCTGGCCGTCGCGCACGGCAGCCGCGATCCCCGGCATGCCGCGGCGATGGCCGCGCTGGCCGCGCGGGTGCGCGCGCTGCGGCCCGGGTTGCGGGTGGAGATCGGCTATCTGGACCACTGCGGGCCGCGCGTGCCGGAGCGGTTGGCCGAGTTGGCCCGGGCCGGGGCGAGCACCGCGGTCGCGGTGCCGCTGCTGTTCACCCCGGCGTTCCACGCCAAGCAGGACGTGCCGAACGTACTGCGCCACCGCGAATTGACGGTGCGTCAGACGGCCACGCTGGCCCCGTCCCCGCTATTGCTCGACGCTTTGAACCTGCGCATGCACGAGGCCGGGGTACGGCCGGGAGACGCCCGCTACGGCGTCGTCCTGGCCACCGCGGGCTCCACCGATCCGGAGGCGAACGCGGTGACCACCATCGTCGCGCGGGAGTGGCGGCGTACCGGTTGGTGCGCCGTGGTCCCCGCGTTCGCCTCCGTCCACCAGGGCTCCACGGTCGCCGCCGCGATCGAGGGGTTGCGCACCCTGGGCGCCGAGCGGATCGTGGTGGCGTCCTGCATGCTGGCGCCCGGGATCCTGCCGGACCGCATCGTCGAACAGGCGCTGGCGTCCGGTGCCGAACTGGTCACCGAACCGGTCGCGGACACCCCTCAAATCGCCCGGTTGGTCCTCGATCGCTACGACGCGGCACTGCCGTCGAGATCCGGGCTCTCCGCCTGAGTCCGGACCGGTACCATCACCGGCGTGATCGACTCGGTGGCCGGCGAACGTTCGGTGCTCGTGCGCGCGTGTGCGGAGGTCGGAGTGCCGTCCGCCGACGCGACGTTGCTCTCCTTCGGCGAGAACGCGGTGTTCGCGCTGCCCGGTTCGGGCCTGGTCGCGCGGGTGGCCCGAGGGGCGCATCTGGCCGAGCGCGCTCGGCGTGAGATCGCGGTCGCGTGCTGGCTGGCCGAACAGGACTTCCCGGCGGTGCGACCGGCGGCCGGCGTCGAGGCCCGGCCGGTGCTGGTGGACGGACGCCCGGTCACCTTCTGGGAGTTGTTGCCGCCGGCCGAGCGTGAGCCGAACGTGGGCGACCTGGCCCGGCTGTTGCGCAGACTGCACGCGCTGCCCGCGCCGCCGTTCGCGCTGCCCGCGCGGCATCCGCTGGCGCTGGTGGAGACCTGGTTGGATTCGGCCGACGCGGCGGTGGGGCTGGCCGATCGGCGCTATCTGTCGGCGCGGCGCGACGAGTTGGAGGCGGCCTGCCGCGAACTGACCCCGGCGCTGCCGCCCGGCCTGATCCACGGCGACGCGCTGCTGCGCAACGTGGGCGTCCACGGCGGCCGGGCGCTGCTGTTGGACTGGGAGACGGTCGCGCACGACCTGCGCGAGTTCGACTTGGTGCTCACCCCGATGGCCGCCGCCCGCTACGGCCTGCCCGACGGCGCGGAGCGGCGGTTCGCCCGCAAGTACGGCTTCGACGTGACCGAGTGGCCCGGCTACCGGGTACTGCGCGACACCCGCGAGTTGGCCGCCACCGCGTGGGTGGCCCAGCACGTGCCGGGCAACCCGGCGGCGGAGGAGGAGTTCCACCACCGGGTCCGCACCCTGCGCACCGGTGACACCGAGGCGCGCTGGCACGCGTTCTGACGGGCGCTCCGGCGCTCACGAGGTCCGCTTGCCCGCCGCCCACAGCTGCTCGAACTCCTCCTGGAACAGCGGGTAGAGCCCGCGCACGGAGCCACCCGCCGCGTCGGCGCGCAATACGAACGCGGGCGACTCGACGCCGCGCGCGTGCCGCAGATACGGCTGGATCAGCCCCACGTCGCCGTCCACCAGGTAGGCGCCGAAGCGCGGCGCCTCGTCGTAGAGCCGGATCTCGATCCGGCGCGGCTCGCGCAGCATCGCCCGGACGCGGCGCATGTGCAGGATGTTGAGTGTGGTCATCCGGGACAGCAGTCCCTTCTTGATGCCCTCGTCGCGCTCGCGCTGCTTCATCGCGTCGCCCGCCGGGTTGAGGAAGAGCAGCCGCATGTCGCACCCGCCGGCGCCGAGTCGGGCCAGATCGCGGCCCGAGTAGTTCTGGCACAGCAGGTTGAGCGAGACGCCCATCGCGTCGATCCCGCGCGCGCCGTCGACCAGGTCGGCGAAGGGCAACCGGCGCTGCAGCGCGGAGCGGTCCTGGAAGACGCCCACCACGTCGGCGTAGCGTCCGGCGAACAACTCCTCGACCGCGTCCAGCGCCAGCCGCCGGTCGCCCTGTTCGGCGAGCGGACCGTCCAGCATGGCCAGCACGCGCAGGCACGCGCGCTCCACCTGGGCGAGCACGTCGGGCGAGAGCACCCGGTTGCGGGCCACGATGTGCCGGCCGATCTCGACCTCCTCCAGAGCACGTTCCAGCTTGCGCCGGTCCGGCAGGAAGGGTTCGAAGCACCACCAGTTGCGCACCATCAGCTCGCGCAGTTGCGGAAGGGTCAAAAAGGCGATCAGCTCGTCGTCGGCGGGGTCCACGATGTAGCCGCGCCGGCGGCTCATCTCCCGTACCGCCTCGGCCCGTTCGACCCATTCGTTCTCCGCGTTGCCGGCCGCGGCGAGCACCCAGGCGCCGTCGTCGTGCGGGTGCTCGCCGGGTCCGTAGACGGGGACGAGCACCGCGCTGATCACCGCGCGCAGTCGCTGCTCGATCAGGTTCAGGTACACGTACGCCCGGCCTGCCCGGCGCCCGCGCAGCAGGGCGGCGGCCCAGTCGTCCTCGGTCCAGGCGAGCGTCGCGGGGTCTATCCCCGGCAGCGGGTCGGGCGGCCCGGAACCGTCCAGGACGGCGGTGCCGGCCGCCGCGTGACGGGGGCCGGGCAGACCGCCGGAGTCGAGGGCGAACGAGCCGGTGTCGGAGAGTCCGACGGTGCCCGGGACACCTGTGGTGCCCCCCGGGGGATCGCCTTCGGAGTAGGGAGCGTACGGGTCCGGGAAGGTGTCGCCCGAGCCGAATCCGATCGTGCCGGCGAGACCGGTCGTACTCGTCCCCGCCGCGGGATCCTCGTCGGTCGTCGAGGGTGGCGGGTTGGACTCCCGATCGGCCATCGCGTCCCATCCGTTCGTCGTCGAGCCGGAACCGAACGAGCGTATAGCGAAACCCGGCGGCCTCGGGGGGCCCGCGCGGGCCGGTCGGTGTGCCCCGTTCGGGTGACGAATCCACCGGCATTACCCGGATGGCGTAAGGCGATTGGGGGGACTCGACACGCTCTGGCAACTTCTGCCGAGCAACGCAATGTCCGAGCGAAACAATTGCCGGATGGAGGAGGGTCTTCCCTCCTCCTGGTCCGGGACGCAACCGAGACGGATCGACGAACCGTCTCATCCGGCAGGAACCGTGGCACCCAGGAGGTCGTCATGTTGGCCACGAACAGCAGGATCCCGGCGGTATACGACGGCGCCGAGGACGATTTCGCCCGGTATCGCGATGTGGTCGCGGGGATCTTCGCGCACCATCGGCGCACCGCGATCCCCGGCACCGACGGCGTGGCGTGCTCGTGCGGCGGCGCCTGGCCCTGCCGGCAGGAAATGCTCGCCGCCGAACTGCTCGACTGGATCTGACCGTTACGACCCAAAATGATCGGCAACGATCGGTTCGGCCGGACGGACGACGCCCTCCTCAGGCATGAAATCCACCCGACCGGGGGACGCCGGAGTGGATTGCACCCCCGGATCGGGTCCGGTACGGGAGACTGCAAGCTGCCGAAATGCTGCCGAAGCACGATCCGCGACAAAGCAGGTTGCTCATGCAGGTCTGGCCCGGTCATTCGTATCCGCTGGGCGCCACGTACGACGGCGCCGGCACCAACTTCGCGGTCTTCTCGGAGGCCGCCGAACGCGTCTGGTTGTGTCTGCTGGACGAGGAGGGCGCCGAGGAGCGCATCGAGCTGCGCGAGGCCGACGCCTTCGTCCGGCACGCCTACCTGCCCGGGATCCAACCCGGGCAGCGCTACGGCTACCGCGTCCAGGGCCCGTTCGACCCGGCCGCGGGCGCCCGGTGCAACCCGAACAAGCTGCTGCTCGACCCGTACGCCAAGGCGATGTGCGGCGAGGTGCACTGGCACGAGTCGATGTACGGCTACTCGTTCGAACACCCGGATCTGATGAGCACCACCGACTCCGGGCCGCACACGATGAACTCGGTGGTGATCAACCCCTACTTCGACTGGGGCGACGACCGACCGCCGCGCACCGGCTACCACGACACGGTGATCTACGAGGCGCACGTGCGCGGGCTGACCCGCAGCCACCCGGGCCTGCCCGAGGAGATCCGGGGCACCTACGCGGGCATGGCGCACCCGGCGGTGATCGAGCACCTGGTGAGCCTTGGGGTGACCGCGATCGAGCTGATGCCGGTGCACCAGTTCGTCCAGGACCACCGGTTGTCCGACCTGGGGATGCGCAACTACTGGGGCTACAACACGATCGGCTTCTTCGCGCCGCACGCGGCCTACTCCTCCACCGGCGAACGCGGACAGCAGGTCCAGGAGTTCCGCTCGATGGTCAAGGCGCTGCACGCGGCGGGCATCGAGGTGATCCTCGACGTGGTCTACAACCACACCGCCGAGGGCAACCACCTGGGCCCCACGCTGTCCTTCCGCGGCCTGGACAACGCGTCCTACTACCGGCTCGCCGACGACAAGCGCTACTACCTGGACACCACCGGCACCGGCAACAGCCTGCTGATGCGCAGCCCGCACGTGTTGCAGCTGATCATGGACTCGCTGCGCTACTGGGTCACCGACATGCACGTGGACGGGTTCCGCTTCGACCTGGCCGCCACGCTGGCCCGGCAGTTCCACGAGGTGGACCGGCTGTCCTCGTTCTTCGACCTGGTGCAGCAGGACCCGGTGGTCTCCCAGGTCAAACTGATCGCCGAGCCGTGGGACGTCGGCGAGGGCGGCTACCAGGTGGGCAACTTCCCGCCACTGTGGACCGAGTGGAACGGCAAGTATCGCGACACGGTACGCGACTTCTGGCGCGGTGAGGAGCGCACCCTCGCCGAGTTCGGCTCGCGGCTGACCGGCTCCTCCGACCTGTACCAGGACGACGGCCGCCGACCGATCGCCTCGATCAACTTCGTCACCTGCCACGACGGTTTCACACTGCACGACCTGGTGTCGTACAACGACAAGCACAACGCGGCCAACCGCGAGGACAACCGCGACGGCGAGAGCCACAACCGGTCCTGGAACCACGGCGTCGAGGGCGAGACGGACGACCCGGACGTCCTCGCGCTGCGCGCCCGCCAACAGCGCAACTTCATCGCCACGCTGCTGCTGTCCCAGGGCGTGCCGATGATCGCGCACGGCGACGAGTTCGGCCGCACCCAACAGGGCAACAACAACGTCTACTGCCAGGACAACGAACTCTCCTGGGTGCGCTGGCCCGAGGGCGAGGGCCCCGACCTGCTCGAATTCACCCGGATGATGACCCGGCTGCGCGCCGAGCACCCCGTCTTTCGGCGCCGCCGCTTCTTCCACGGCAGATCCGTCCAGGGCACCCACGACGAGCTGACCGACATCGCCTGGTTCACCCCCACGGGCGAGGAGATGTCGGACGGCGACTGGTGGGCGGCCGCGGCCAAGTCGGTGGCCGTCTTCCTCAACGGCAACGCCATCTCGGAACCGGACCCGCGCGGCCAAAAGATCACCGACGACTCGTTCCTGCTGCTGTTCAACGCCTCGCACGAGGCGGAGGAGTTCACCATCCCCGCGGACCTCGGCCGATCCTGGACCGTGGTGGTCGACACCGCCGACGACAAAACGGTGATACACGAGCCCAAGTCCCGCCCGACCATCGAGGGCGGCGCCGCCCAGACCGTCGAGCCCCGCTCGCTGGTGGTCCTGCAACGACCGTGAGCCGATCACCCGCCGGCGTGGGTTTCACCACCCCGGCGGGTGGTAGGTCGCGGATGTCCGGGGAAGCTTGTCGGCATGACCTCGTCGCCTTCTCGTGTTCCGACCGGCACCTACCGGCTCCAGCTGCAACCCGCCTTCGGGTTCGCCGAGGCCGCCGCCGCCGTGCCCCACCTCGCCTCGCTCGGGGTGAGCCACCTGCACCTGTCGCCGATCCTGCAGGCCGTCCCCGGATCCACCCACGGCTACGACGTGGTCGACCACTCGCGCGTGTCCGCCGACCTCGGCGGCGAGGACGGGCTGCGCGAGTTGGCGGCGGCCGCCGCCGCACACGAGCTCGGCATCGTGGTGGACATCGTGCCCAACCACATGGCGGTGCCCGCCCCCGAGTCGCTGAACCGGCCGCTGTGGGAGACGCTGCGCGAGGGGGCCGACTCGCCCTACGCCCGCTGGTTCGACATCGACTGGACCCGGCACGACGGGCGCGTCCTGCTGCCCGTACTCGGCGGCCCGGTCGAGGAGGTCGCCGACGAGCTGATCGTGGACGGCCACGTGCTGCGCTACCACGACCACGAGTTCCCGCTCCGGCCCGGCACCGAAAAGCTCGCGCTCGACGAGCTGCTCGCCGCCCAGCACTACGAACTCGCACACTGGCGCCGCGCCGACACCGAACTGAACTACCGCCGCTTCTTCACCATCGCCGGGCTCATCGCCCTGCGCCAGGAGGACGACGAGGTCTTCGCGGCCACCCACGCCACCATGATGCGGCTGCTGAACGAGGGCCTGATCCACGGGCTGCGGATCGACCACCCCGACGGCCTCGCCGACCCGCGCGCCTACCTGGAGCGGCTGCGCGCCGCCGCGCCGAACGCGTGGATCGTGGTGGAGAAGATCCTCTCCGACGAGGAGAGCCTGCCCGCCGACTGGGCCTGCGACGGCACCACCGGCTACGACGCGCTGCGCCGGGTGGACAACCTCTTCCTGGACCCCGAGGGCGCCGACCCGCTGCGCGCGCTGCACCGCGAACAAACCGGGGTGCGCGAAGGCTTCGACTACCTCGCGCAGGAAGCCAGGGCCGAGGTCCTCGCCGGCGGCCTGGCCACCGAGTTCGCCCGGCTGCGCCGCACCCTGGACCGGCTGGAGCCGGTGGCCGGCGCCGGCGACGTCGGCCGCGCGCTGCCCCCGCTGCTGACCGCGTTCCCCACCTACCGCCCCTACCCCGGCGCCGGCCCCGGCTCGATCGCCGCGATGGCCCGCGCACTCACCGGGGTCCCGGGACAGGTCTCCGAGGCGGCCCGTGAGATCGCCGAACTCGCGCTCGCCGACGGGGAGTTCGGCACCCGCTTCGGGCAGGTCGCGGCGGCGCTGGCGGCCAAGGGCGTGGAGGACCGCGCGTTCTACCGCTGGTACACCCTGAGTTCGCTGAACGAGGTCGGCGGCGCGCCCGACACGTTCGGGTTGGACATCGCCGGGTTCCACGCCGCCTGCCGGCGCATGTCCCCGACCACGATGACCACGCTGAGCACCCACGACACCAAGCGCAGCGAGGACGTCCGGGCGCGCCTGTCGGTGCTCGCGGAGATCCCCGAGGACTGGGCGGAGCGGGTGCACGCCTGGAACGAGTCGTCCCGACCGCACCGTTCCGAATTCCGCTTCGGCCCGGACCGCTACGACACCTACCTGCTGTGGCAGACCCTGGTCGGCGCCTGGCCGCTCACCCCGGACCGGGCGGTGGCCTACCTGCGCAAGGCGATGCGCGAGGCGGCCCGGGAAACCACCTGGGCCGACCCGAACCCGGACTACGAGGCGGCGAGCGAGTCATTCGTCCGCGCCGTCCTCGCCGACGACGAACTCACGGCCGACATCGCCGACTTCGTCGCCGTGGTGGACCGCGCCGCACACGCGGTCTCGCTCGGCGCCAAGCTGGTCCAGCTGACCATGCCGGGCGTACCGGACGTGTACCAGGGCGGCGAACTGGCGCTGTACACCCTCGTCGACCCGGACAACCGGGCCCCCGTCGACTTCGGGCGCGCGCACGGCCCGCTGGACACGCTCAAACTCGAGGTCACCTCCGCCGCCCTGCGGCTGCGCCGCGCGCATCCCGACTGGTTCGCCGGCGCGTACACGCCGCTGCGCGCCCGCGGCAAGGAGGCGGACCACGCCATCGCCTTCATCCGCGGCGGCGAGGCGATCACCGTGGCGACCCGGCTGCCGGCCGGCCTCGCCGCCAAGGGCCACTGGGGCGGCGCGCTGCTCCCGCTGCCCGAGGGCCGCTGGGTCGACGCGCTGACCGGCGGCACGTACACCGGCCAGGCCCGCCTGCGGCACATCCTGGAGGACCTGCCCGTCGCCCTGCTCACCCGGGGCTGATCCGGCCGGGGCCGGCGCCCGGCCGTTCGCACCCGTTCGCACCCGTTCGCACCCGTTCCCGGAAGGACACAACCATCGTGGTCAGGTTCGAGGTCTGGGCTCCGAAAGCGTCGTCCCTGGAGGTCGTCGTCGACGGCCGACGCAAGCCGATGCGCGACGCGAACCGGCCGGGGTGGTGGCAGGCGGACGTACCGACGGCGGTACACGGCAGCGACTACGCGTTCGCCATCGACGGCAACGACCCGCTACCCGACCCGCGGTCGCCGTGGCAGCCCAGCGGCCCCGACGGCCCGAGCCGTGTGCTCGACCACACGGCGTACGTGTGGGCCGACGGGGCCTGGACCGGCCGGCCGCTCCCGGGCGCGGTCGTCTACGAGCTGCACATCGGTACGTTCACCACCGAGGGCACGTTCGCCGCGGCCGTCGAGCGGCTCGACCACCTGGTCGACCTCGGCGTCACCCACGTCGAGGTGATGCCGGTGTCCGCGTTCCCGGGCCGGCACGGGTGGGGCTACGACGGCGTGTGCCCGTGGGCGGTGCACGAGCCCTACGGCGGCCCGGACGGCCTCAAGCGGTTCGTGGACGCCTGCCACGTGCACGGCCTGGGCGTGATCCTCGACGTCGTGCACAACCACCTGGGCCCGTCCGGGAACCACCTGCCCGCCTTCGGCCCCTACTTCACCGACCGCTACCGCACCCCGTGGGGCTCGGCGGTGAACCTGGACGGCCCGGGCTCCGACGAGGTCCGCGCCTACCTGGTCGGCAGCGCGCTGATGTGGCTGCGCGACTACCACGTGGACGGACTGCGCCTGGACGCGGTGCACGCGCTCGCGGACAACCGCGCGGTGCCGTTCCTGGAGGAGTTGTCCGAGGCGGTGGACAAGCTCGCCGCCGCCACCGGCCGGCCGCTGTTCCTGATCGCCGAGTCGGACCTGAACGACCCCCGCGTGGTCACCCCGCGCGAGAGCGGCGGCATGGGCGTGCAGGCCCAGTGGAGCGACGACTTCCACCACGCGCTGCACGCCCTGCTCACCGGCGAACGCCAGGGCTACTACGGCGACTTCGGCTCGATGGGCACCCTCGCCAAGACGCTCACCCGGGTCTGGCTGCACGACGGCACCTGGTCCTCGTTCCGCAAGCGCACACACGGCCGCCCGGTGCCCACCTCGCGGATGCCCGCATACCGTTTCCTGGGCTACCTCCAGACCCACGACCAGGTCGGCAACCGGGCCACCGGCGACCGGATCTCGGCGACCCTGCCGCCGGCGCTGCTCGCGGCGGGCGCCGCGCTCGTGCTCACCGCGCCGTTCACCCCGATGTTGTTCATGGGCGAGGAGTGGGGCGCGTCCACGCCCTGGCAATACTTCACCGACCACACCGACCCGGAGCTGGCCGCGGCGGTACGCAACGGCCGCCGCGCCGAGTTCGCCTCGCACGGGTGGGACGCGTCGCAGATCCCCGACCCGCAGTCGGCGCAGACCGTGCGCGACTCGTGCCTGGACTGGAAGGAGCCCGCCCGCGCCCCGCACGCGGCCCTGCTGGCCTGGTACCGGCGGCTGATCGCGCTGCGCCGGGAATGGGAGAACCTGACCGACCCGGACCTGACCCGGGTGCAGGTCAGCTTCGAGGAGACCGCCGGCTGGCTGATGGTGCACCGGGGCGCGTTCCGTACCGCGGTCAACCTGGCCGAGCAGCCCGCGACGCTGCCGATGGGCACCGGCGCGGCGGAGATCGTCGCGGCCTGGGACGACCGCGCGGAGATCCGCCGGGGCCTGGTCGGCACCACCCTGCGGCTGCCCGCGACCTCGGTCGCGGTGGTCCGGATCGGCACCCGCTAGCGGGTGCCGCCTCGCCGACCGCGACCGGGCCATGGTCGTCGGGACGCTCAGGCGTCGAGCAGGCGCTCGCGCTCGGCCTCGACGTCGAAGTCGCCGGCCGGGTAGCGGGGGTCCAACTCGGTCAGGTGCTCCAGGAGCAGCCGGCTGATCGCCCAGTTGCGGTACCACTTGCGGTCGGCCGGCACCACGTACCAGGGCGCCGCGTCGCCGTCGCACTTCTCCAGCGCGGCCTCGTAGGCGGTCCGGTAGTCGGGCCACACGGAACGCTCGTCGATGTCGGCCGGGTTGAACTTCCAGTGTTTGTCCGGGTTGTCGAGCCGGGCCAGCAGGCGTTCCTTCTGCTCCTCGGGCGAGATGTGCAGGAAGACCTTGATCACGGTCACCTCGTCCTTGGCCAGGCTCTGCTCGAAGCGGTTGATCGTGGCGTAGCGGCGCGACCAGACCTGACGCGGGACCAGGTTGCGCACCCGCGCGATCAGTACGTCCTCGTAGTGCGAGCGGTCGAACACGCCGATCAGACCGGGCCCGGGCACCTGGGTGCGGACCCGCCACAGGAACGGGTGGGCGAGTTCCTCCTCGGTCGGCGCCTTGAACGCGTGGATGTGGCAGCCCGACGGGTTGAACTGGCCGATCACGTGCTTGACCGTGCCGCCCTTGCCGGAGGTGTCCATCCCCTGGACCACCAGGAGCACCCGGCGGCGCGCGCCGCCGGCCACGGCCTGCGCGTACAGCCGCTCCTGGAGTTCGGCCAGCCGGGGTCCCATCGCGCCGATGTCGGCGAGCGCGTCGGCCTTGTCGCCCGCGAAGCTCGGCGTGGCGCGCGGATCGATCGTGGCCAGGTCCACGGGGCCGCCCGGCAGCCGCAACGCGGCCCGTACGGACGGCACTTCGGCTGGGGGCGCGTACTTCTCGGGCACCTCGACGAGCACCCGGAGCCGGGGCGGGGCGGGTTCGGGCCGCTGCTCGGCAAAGCCCGGCTCAACGACGGGCGGGGCGGTCGGGTCGACGGCGGGCTCGGCATCGGACTCGGCGTCGGGGTCCGGATCGTCCGCCGGGTCGGCGACCAGGTGCACGGCCGGGCCGACGGCGGGCTCCGGGTCCGCGGCCGGTGCCTCGGCGATCGCGCGCTCGGCCTCGGTCTGCTTCGCGAGTGCCTTGGCCGCCTTCGCGGCCTCTGCGGCGACCCGCTCGGCCGCGGCCTCCAGTGCCTCGGCGGCCTTACGATCCGCCTTCTTCGCGGCCTTCTTCGCCGCCTTGGCGAGGTCGGCCTGCGCCTCGCGCTCGGCCTTGAGCACCTTGGCCGCCTTCTTCGCGGCCTTCTTGGCGGCCTTGGCCGCCTCGTCGACCCGGTCCGCCTTCGCGGCTCGGGCGGCCTTGTCGGGCTTGGCGGCCTTGTCCTTGTCGAGCTTCGCGGCCTTCGCGGGCTTGGCGGCCTTGTCGCCCTTCGCGGGCTTGTCGCCCTTGGCGGCCTTCGCGGCCTTCTCGCCCTTGGCGGCCTTCTCGCCCTTGGCGGCCTTCTTCGTGGCCGTCGCCCCCTTCACGACCGCCTCGGCGTCCGGGGCCTCGCCCAGGCCCACCGGCGTCGACCCCTTCGCGCCCCGGTCGGCCCTGCCTGCACTCCTGCCGTCGGCCTTCTTCGCCATGCCGCTGCCTCCGCGTCGTCGGGACCCGGGTCCGATGATGCCGCACCGACCCGCCGATCGCCCACGGGCGGCACCCCTGCGGCGGCGGGTCAGCGGGGGGCGGGGACGCGCTCGGCGCCGTCGCGAGCCATAGAGACCAGACGCGAGATCGCGCGCAGGTACTTCTTGCGGTAGCCGCCGCCGAGCAGTTCCTCGGTGAACAGTTCGTCGAACGGCACGCCCGAGGCCACCACGGGCAGTTCGCGGTCGTACATCCGGTCCGCGAGCACCACCAGACGCAGCGCGGTGCCCTGGTCCTCGACCGGGTGCACCCCGCGCCAGAAGACACCGGTGATCCCGTCGAGCATCGCCCCGTAGCGGCTGGGGTGCACCGTGGCCAGGTGCGCGAGCAATGCGGGGAAGTCGTCCAGCGCGGCGCCGTCGGGCGCGGTCTCGGCGGCCGCGGTGACCATGTCCTCGGCCACCGGCGCGGGCGCCGCCGGCAGGCCCCGGTGCCGGTAGTCCTCGCCGTCGATGCGCAACGCCTCGAAACGCGAGGACAACCCCTGTATCTCGCGCATGAAGTCCTGCGCGGCGAACCGCCCCTCGCCGAGTTTGTCCGGCAGCGTGTTCGAGGTCGCGGCGAGCTTGACGCCGGCGTCGGCGAGCTTGCCCAGGAGGGTGGACACCAGGACGGTGTCGCCCGGGTCGTCGAGTTCGAACTCGTCGATGCACAGCAGCCGATGTCCGGACAGCGCCTCGACGGTCCGCCGGAATCCGAGCGCGCCGACCAGGTTGGTCAGCTCGACGAAGGTGCACAACGACTTCGGGCCGGGCGAGGCGTGCCACAGCGAGGCCAGCAGGTGGGTCTTGCCGACGCCGTAGCCGCCGTCGAGGTAGATCCCGCTCGGCCCGGCCGCCTGTTCCCGGCGGAACCAGCGGCGCTTGGCGCCGTCCCCGTTCAGCTCCGCCGCGAACCGCTCCAGCCGGACCACGGCCGCGGCCTGCCCGGGTTGATTCGGGTCGGGGATGTACGTGTCGAAACGCACGTCGCCGAACCGCGGCGGCGGGACCATCTCGGCGACGAGGCGGTCGGCGGGGACGCTGGGGTGGCGCGTGGTCAACGACACGGGAGCTACGGACACGATCATCAAGCCTACGACGCGTGCGAAACTCGGTCGCATGCGCCGTCTCCTTCCCGTGCCCTCCACCCCCGACGAACCCGACGTCGACCTGGTCGAGGCCTATGCCTATCCCCCCGACCGCACCTGGCTGCGCGCGAACATGGTGGCGAGCCTGGACGGCGCCGCTCAGGCCCCCGACGGCCTGTCCGCCGGACTGTCCTCGCCCGCGGACAAGCGCGTGTTCGGCGTGCTGCGCGGCTTGGCCGACGTGGTCGTGGTGGGCGCCGCCACCGTACGCCAGGAGGGCTACCGGCCGCCGCGGCCCAGGCCCGCCTACGCCGCCGCCCGGGCCGCCGCCGGACAGTTGCCCGCGCCGGTGATCGCGATCGTCTCGCGCAGCCTCGCCATCGACTTCACCACGCCGCTGTTCACCGAGGCGGTCACCCCCACCATCGTGATCACCTGCGAGGAGGCCCAGCCCAAGGGCCTGGCGGCGGCGGCCGAGTACGGCGACGTGCTCCTGGCCGGACGCGACCGGGTCGACCTGGGCCCGGCCCTCGACGCGCTGGCCGCCCGCGGGCTGACCCGGCAGCTCACCGAGGGCGGCCCGCACGTACTGGCGCAGATCGCCGCGTGCGGCCGGCTGGACGAGCTGTGCCTGACCACGAGCCCGCTGCTGACGTCGGGACCCGCCCACCGGCTCCTGGCCGGCCCCGCGCTGCCCGAGGCACAGGCGATGCGTCCGATCTCGATCCTCGAGGAGGACGGCGCGCTGTTCTCCCGCTACGTCCGCGCGTAGGGCGGCTTCGGCACCCGGTCGGAGCCGTTGCGGCGACCCCGGCCGGCGCCCGCCGATCGGGGGGAGTGGGAGGGTGAACTCCCGGGCAGACGGGGCGCAGACACCCGGCTCGGCCGACGGATCAAGGGAGAGTTGCGTGTACACGATCGTGCTGCTCGTGGAAAAGGTCCTGAACGAGGCGGACGTCGCGTTCGTGACCGGCCTGCACGAGGGCGTCGAGACGTCGTTCGTGGTGGTCCTGCCCGGCAAGGCCGACCATCGCAAGCTGCTCCAGGCGCTGGACGACGTGGCCCTGGTGCGCCTGGACGAGGCGGCCGAGGACATCGAGCAGCGGCCCGGCCCCGACGACGGCGCGGAGGCGGCCCGACGCACCCTGGAGGCGAGCGTGGCGGCACTGCGCGCGAGCGGCGCCGACGCCGTCGGGGAGACCACCCCCGGCCGGGACCCGCTGGACACCCTCAAGCAGATCGTCGACCGGCACCACGCCGACGAGGTGATCGTCCTCACCGACCCGCACTTCATCGAAGAGATGTTCCACCGCGACTGGGCCTCGCGGGCCCGACAGAACGTGGGCGTGCCGGTGCTCAAGCTCTTCGCACACGACATGAGCTGACACAATCGCGGGGAGCCCGCGCCGAACGCGGGTCCACCCCACTCGAAGGAGCCCGCTTCATGGCACCCCCCGCCGAGCCCGTCGACCTCGGCAGCCCGTTCTTCGTCGGCATCGGTGGCGCCGGCATGTCGGGGCTCGCCAAGATCCTCGCGATCCGCGGCGCGAGGGTCTCCGGCAGCGACGCCAAGGACTCCACCCAGGTGCTGGCGCTGCGCCGGCTCGGCTGCACGGTGCACGTGGGCCACGATCGGGCGAATGTCGCCGAGGACGTCACGTGTGTGGTCGTGTCCTCGGCGATCCGGGAGGACAACCCCGAACTGGTCGTCGCACGCGAGCGGGGCATCGCGATCGTGCACCGCGCGGACGCGCTGGCCCGGCTGATGGACGGCCGGCGCTCGGTGGCCGTCGCGGGCACGCACGGCAAGACCACCACGACGAGCATGCTCGCGGTCGGCCTGACCTCGCTCGGCCTGGACCCCTCCTTCGCGATCGGCGCCGACCTCAACGAGGCGGGCAGCAACGCCCACCACGGCCTGGGCGAGATCTTCGTGGCCGAGGCGGACGAAAGCGACCGCAGCTTCCACAAGTACGCGCCCGAGGTGGCCGTGGTGCTGAACGTGGAGCTGGACCACCACGCCAACTACGGCTCGCTGGACGACGTGCTCGACGCGTTCGAGATCTTCGCCGGCCGGATCGTGCCCGGCGGCACGCTGGTGCTCTCCGCCGACGACGCGGGCGCCGGCGCCCTGCGCGAGCGACTGGCGGTCTCCGCGCCGACGCTGAACGTGGTCACCGTCGGCGAGCACGAGGCCGCGGATCTGCGCCTGGCGCAGATCGAGGCGTCGGGCCTGAGCAGCCGGGTCACCGTGCACGGCAAGGCCGTGGGCGGCGAGTTGGTGCTGGCCGTCGCGGTGCCGGGGCGGCACAACGCGTCCAACGCGGTGATGGCGCTCGCGGTGGGCCTGGCGCTCGGCGTCGAGCCGCGGCGCATGGCCGACGGGCTGGCCAACTACCAGGGCGTGCGCCGGCGGTTCCAGCTCAAGGGCGAGGAGGGCGGCATCCGGGTCGTCGACTCGTACGCGCACCACCCCACCGAGATCGCCGCCGACCTGGCCACCGCCCGCGGCGCGGTGGGCGCGGGTCGGGTGATCGCGGTGTACCAGCCGCACCTGTTCAGCCGCACCCAGCAGCTCGGCGTGGAGATGGGCCGCGCGCTCGCCGCCGCCGACATCGCCGTGGTGATGGACATCTACGCCGCCCGGGAGGACCCGCAGCCCGGCGTGACCAGCAACATCGTCGCGCACGCCGCGCTGGACAACGGCGGCCTGGTGCGCACCGAGCACAGCTGGTCCGACGTGGCCGGCTCGGTGGCCGCGCTGGCCCGCCCCGGCGACCTGGTCCTGACCATGGGCGCGGGCGATGTGACCCTGCTCGGCCCGGAGATCCTGGACACGATCCGCGCCCGCGGCACCGCCGCCGCTCGCTGAGCCGCACGCCCACCGGCGCCGTGCCGTGCCTCGGGGAACGTCGCGGCGCCGTTGCGTGTTGGATGTGCACATGGCCTACGAAATCGAGAAGACCGACGACCAGTGGCGGGCCGAGCTGACCCCGGACGAGTTCCGGGTGCTGCGTCGGGCGGGCACCGAGCGTGCGTGGACGGGCGAGTACACCGAGACCAAGACGACCGGCGTCTACCACTGTCGGGCGTGCAAGGCGGAGCTGTTCCGCTCCGACACCAAGTTCGACAGCCACTGCGGCTGGCCGTCGTTCTACGCGCCGCTGGCCGAGGACCGGGTCGAATACATCGAGGACGACACGATGGGCATGACCCGGGTCGAGGTGCGCTGCGGGACCTGCGGCTCGCACCTGGGGCACGTGTTCGAGGGTGAGGGCTACGGGACGCCCACCGACCAGCGCTACTGCATCAACTCCATCTCGCTGACCCTGGAGCCGGACCCGCAGGGCTGAGCCGAGGCGCGGGTCGGCCCCGCGGCCGGCCCGGGCGCCGCCGCCGCCCGTTCAAACATCGGTACGGGCGGTGCGGCAAAACTCACATCGAGCCCGCGTGCGGCGGGTGCGTCCGCTATGTCTGGGGACCATGAATCCCTGGCTGCCACCCCTCGCGTACTCGGTCTGGACGGCGCTCGTACTCGGCGTCGCCATCGGGTCCGCCCGGCGCGGCGGCCGGCGGGCGAACCGGGCGCGCCTGGCCGAACTGGACGCGGTCGAATACGCGTTCGTCGTCGGCGGCGCGGCCCGCGCGGCCGACGTGTCGATCCTGGCCCTGCTCGGCGAGGACGCGCTGCACCTGAACCGCGACGGACAGGTGATCGCGGCCCGGGCACCGGCGGCGAACGCGGCGGGCGACGCGCCGCTGCGGATCCTGGATCGGGAGTACGGCGGCCTGCCGCTGCGCGACCTGCGCACCCGGGTGGCCGCGGCGCCGCGGATCCAGGGCATCGGCGCCGACCTGTTCGCGGCCGGTCTGATCGCCCGCCCGGACGCGGGCCCGCGTCGACTGCCCCGCTGGGCGCTGTTCGCCACCCTCCCCCTGGGCCTGGCCACCGCGGTCGCGGGCTTCGTCCGCGCCGACGACGCGACCTCGGGCGCGCTGCCGTGGGTGGGCCTGCTGCTCGCGGTGATCGGCAGCCAGGCGTGTGTCGGGGGCCTGCTGCTCCTGGGCGTGTTCGGCGAGCGGGTGGTGCCCACCGCGCCGACCACGCGCCGGCTGATCCGGCTGCGCCGCGACGAGGCGGCCGTGGCCGCGCTCGGCGCCGACGACCTGGGCGCGGTCGCCCTGTGGGGCCTGGATCGCTTCCCCGACCCGGTGGTCAAGGAGATCTTCCGCCGCAACGCGCCCACCCCCGCCGACCGCCCTCCGGAGTCCGTCTGGTGCGGCAACACCTCCTGCGCCTCCCCCCAGGGCGCCCGGGCCGGCTCCTGCGGCGGCACCGCCGACGGCTGCGGCAACTGACCCGACCGCGCCCGTCGAGCGGCCCGCAACCCGTCGGTGCCGTGGGCCACTTGCCACGCGGGGCGCCCGGGGCGGGCGAACCGAGGGAACTCCGCCTGTTTCGGTCCGGGACGGACCCGCCATGCTGGACGTATGGGGACAGCGGTGGGAATCGGATGGCGGCCGGAGATCGATCTGACCGTCGAGCGCCTGGCCGGCGTCGACTTCGTCGAGGTCGTCGCGGAGAACGTGTGCGTCGGACACCTGCCCGAGTCGTTGCGCGTGTTGTGCGAGCGCGGCGTCGAGGTGATCCCGCACGGCGTCGGTCTCGGCCTGGCGGGCGCAGACCGCCCCGACCCCGCACGCCTGGCCCGGCTGGCCGAGGTGGCGGGCGCCCTCGGCTCACCCGTGGTCAGCGAACACCTGGCGTTCGTCCGGGCCGGCGGCATGGAGGCCGGTCACCTGCTGCCGACGCCGATGACGTGGGACGCGCTCGACGTGGTCACGGAAAACGTCCGCATCGCCCAGGACGCGCTGCCGGTCCCGCTCGCCCTGGAGAACCCGGCGACGCTGCTGACCTGGCCCGACAACGAGATGAGCGAGGCCCGCTTCCTGACCGAACTGGTCGAACGCACGGGCGTGCGGCTGCTGATCGACGTGGCCAACCTGCACACCCAGCGGATCAACCACGGCGTCGACCCGGCCGCCGCGCTGGCCGAACTCCCGCTGGAGGCGGTGGAGTACGTACACGTCGCCGGCGGCGTCGAACGCGACGGCCTGTGGCACGACACCCACGCGCACCCGGTGACCGAGCCGATCCTGGAGGTGCTGGCCACGCTGTGCGCGCTGCGCCCGCCGCCGCGCGTACTGCTCGAACGCGACGGCGACTTCCCGACGGCGGGCGAGATCGCCGCCGAATTGGCCGCGATCCGGGGCGTGGTGGACCGGACGGCGGTGCGCCGGTGAGCGCGCGCGAGCGGCTGGCCGCACAGCAGACCGCGCTGCTCGCGGCACTGGTCGCCGGCGGGCCGACACCGCCGGGCTTCGACCCGGACCGGGTGCGCGTACAGGCCCGCGCGCTGGCCGCCAAACGGCGCGACTCGGCGCTGCGCGCGCTGCCGGAGCTGGCAACGACGCTGGGCCCGCGCTGGCCGGGCGAGTTCATGGCCTGGGCCCTGGTCCACCCGAAGCCCGCCGAGGGAGGCACCCGCGCCGACGTACACGCCTTCGCGGCCCATCTGTGGGAGCGGGACGCGCTGCCGAAGGCGCTGGCCGAGGTGTTCGTCGAACGAAAGCCGTCCCGCTGGGCCCGGCTGCGCACCCGATTCGCATCCCGCGCGCCGGCCGGCCACGGGTAGGCACATCACACACGGGGGGTCGACACCATGTTCTGGTTGCTGCTCGGGGCGGTGGTGGTCCTCGCCGCCGCCCTGCCGATCGTGATCGTCGTCCTGGCCCACCGCGCGGCCCGACGCCGGCTCCGCCACACCTTCGGCCGACCGGCGGGACCGCCCTTCGGGCGGGCACCGGGCACCGGCAGGCCGTACGGCGGCGGGCCCGGTCCGTACCCCGGCCCGTGGCCACTCGGCCCGCGGGGATACCAGGGGCACGACGCGCACGACCACCATCACCATCACCACTGGCACGGCCACCACACCTCGTGCGGCATCGGCTGGTCCTGCGGCCAAGGAGGAGGCGGCGATTCCTCGGGTTCGAGCGGGACGTCCTGTTCGAGCGGATCGTCCTGCGGATCGTCGTGTTCGAGTGGATCGTCGTGTTCGAGCGGGTCGTCCTGCTCCAGCGGGTCGTCCTGTTCGAGTTCGACCTAGATTCGACCCATCGGCGCGCCCCCGGTCGGTCGGAGCGATCGATCGCGGTCCGACCGACCGGGGCGAAGGCTCAGGCCAGACCGGCGAGCAGTTCGGCGACCGGGTGCCGGCGACCGGTGTAGAACGGCACCTCCTCGCGCACGTGTCGGCGCGTCTCCGAGCCGCGCAGGTGCCGCATCAGGTCGACGATGCGGTGCAGCTCGTCCGCCTCGAAGGCGAGGATCCACTCGTAGTCGCCCAGCGCGAACGACGGCACCGTGTTGGCCCGCACGTCCGGGTAGCCGCGCGCCATCCGCCCGTGCTCGGCGAGCAGCCGGCGGCGCTCGTCGTCCTCCAGCAGATACCACTCGTACGAGCGCACGAACGGGTACACCGCGACGTAGTCGCGCGGGGTCTCCTCGGCCAGGAAGGCCGGGATGTGGCTCTTGTTGAACTCGGCCGGACGGTGCAGCGCCATGTTCGACCACACCGGCTCCAGGAGCCGGCCCAGGCCGGTGCGCCGGAAGCGGTTGTACGCCTCCTGGAGCGCGTCCGAGTCCTCCGCGTGCCACCAGATCATCAGGTCCGCGTCGGCGCGCAGGCCGGAGACGTCATAGGTGCCGCGCACCACGACGTCCTTGTCGAGCAGCTGTTCGAACAACTGCTCGACCTCGCCCGCCAGCCCGGTCCGCGCACCCGGCAGCGGCTCACGGAGTCGGAAGACCGACCACATCGTGTACCTGATCACCTGGTTGAGGTCGCGGGCCTTGCGCCGGGCCGGCGCGGGTTCGCCTGCGGACTCCGGGCCGTCGGCGTTGAGGGCGGCGTCGACCACCGCTGCGGCGGCGTCGACCGGTTCCGGGCTGTTCTCCGCGGTGCTTTGCATCATGGTCCGATTCTGCCTGGCTCGTCCCCGCGCTCAGTGCACGGGGCGCGCGTACGGCTTGGGGAGCTGCGCCAGCACCTCGGTCGCGGCCTTGGTCGCGCTCGCCACACACGCCGGGATGCCGACGCCCTCGTACACCGCGCCGCACACCGCCAGGCGCGGCAACCGCTCGACCGCGTCGCGCACGCAGGCGATGCGACCGAGGTGGCCGACCGCGTACTGGGGCAGCCCGCCGCCCCAGCGGGTGACCCGGGTGTCGATCGGCTCGGCGGTCAGTCCGACCGCCTCGCGCAGGTCGTCGAGCGAGTCGGCGATCAGTTCGGCGTCCTCGCGCTGGAGCACCGCCTCCTCGCCGGCCCGGCCGAGCGAGGTGCGCAGCACGAACAGGTCCGGATCCGATTCGGCGAGCCAGCCCCACTTGTTCGACGCGAACGTGCTCGCCTTGATCCGCCGGCCGTCCACCGGCGGCACCAGGAACCCGGTTCCGGCGGGCGTCGACGCCAGGTCGGCGCGCCGGAACGCGAGGGTCACCAGCGCCATGCCCGCGTATTCGATCGAGGACAGCTCGACCGCCGCGACCGTCGAGTGCGGGCGCAGGAGGCGGGCCGCGGGCGCGGCCGGTACCGCGAGCACCACCGCGTCCGCCTCGATCGGGACGGGGGCGTTGGTCGGCCCGGTGATCAGCCGCCAGCCGGTCGGCGTGCGCTCCAACTCGCGCACCGTGGTCCGGGTCCGGATGCTGCCGCGCCCACCGGCCACCACGGCGCCGGCGACCGCGAGTGGCAGCCGCCCGACACCGCCGCGCACCCCCATGAACACCGGCCCCGCGGGCCGCTCGGCGGCGCCGTCGAGCAGGTGGCGCACCCCCGCCACCAGCGAGCCGCCGGAGCGGGCGATCGGCAACAGCTGCGGGACGGCGGCGGCGAGCGAGATGTCGTAGGCGTTGCCCGCGTACACCCCGCCCAGGAGCGGCTCGACGAGCCGGTCCACCACCTCGTGGCCGAGCCGTTCGGCGACGTAGCGGCCGACCGAGACGTCGTCCTCGTAGCGGTGCGGCGCCAGCGCGTGGTCCAGCGGGATCCGGGCCAGGCCCGCGGGCGACAACACTCCGCTCGCCGCCAGCGGCTCCAGGTCGCCCGGCACACCCATCACGTGGCCGCGCGGCATCGGTCGCAACGCACCACGCGTCCACAACGACGCGCCCGCGGTGGCCGGCGGCTGAAGATCGTCGCCCAACCCGACCTCACGAGCCAGGTCGATCGCCTCGAAACGCCGGGCCAGCATCGACTCCGCACCCTCGTCGACCGCGACCCCGGCAATGCTCCCGGCACGCAACTTCCCCCCGACCCGGGAAGCCCCCTCGAGCACGGTGACGGTGAGCCCGGGATCCCCGTCCCGCAGCAAAACCCAAGCAGCCGTCAACCCGGCAATCCCACCGCCGACAACAACCACATGCCGCCCGCCGCCCACCGCCGAACCACCCACGTCGCACCCTCTCCCGAAAGCCGCCCCAACCGAACCCCCGAAGCCAAACCCCCTCAAAGCCCATCCGCAACCCGACGCCCCCCAACCCGGCAGGACCGGGCCAACCCCACCCACCCCAACTCACCACAACCGAGACACCCAACCCAGCCGACCGACCGGCCAAGTCAGCCCACCAAAATCAGCCCGGTCGGCATTCGAAACCACCTCACCCCGACCAAACCCCAACGCCGCCCAACCACCACATCAGCCCGGCCGGCACCCAAGGCCACCCAACCCCGCCCGGCCCAACCACAAACCAATCGCCCCCGAACGGCCCTCAAAGCCAAACCACCCACCCCACCGCAACCACATCAGCCCGGCCGGCGCCAGAACCCACCCCAACCCGGGCGCAACCACCACATCAGCCCGGCCGGCGCTTGAGGCCACCCCAACCCGACCCCAAACCAATCGCGCCCGAACGGCCCTCAAAGCCAAACCACCCACCTCACCACAACCACATCAACCCGGCCGGCGCCAGAACCCACCCCAACCCGGGCGCAACCACCACATCAGCCCGGCCGGCGCTTGAGGCCACCCCAACCCGACCCCAACCCCAGCCCAACCACAAACCGATCCCGCCCGAACGGCCCTCAAAGCCAAACCACCCACCCCACCGCAACCAAACCAGCCCGGCCGGCGCTTGAGGCCACCCCAAACCGACCAGACCCCAACGCCGGCCCGACCACCACATCAGCCCGGCCGGCGCTTGAGGCCAAAGCCACCGGCCCCCAACCCGGCCAAACCGCGAACCCACGCACAGCGCAGGCACGCAGCCACGCCCCCGCGAGCCCGGCCGGCGCTTGAGGCCAAAAAGCCGACCTACCGAGCGCCGGCCGAATGCACATGCGCCACCAGGCGCGTGAGCACCTCGGGGTCCGTATTCGGCAACACCCCGTGCCCCAAATTGAAAATGTGCCCCTCCACACCACGCCCCGCCGCCAGCACCTCATCGGCCTTGGCCCGAACCGCCTCCCACGGCGCGAACACCACCGCCGAGTCCAGGTTCCCCTGCAACGCCCGCCCCGGCCCCACCCGCCGCGCCGCCTCGTCCAGCGGGATGCGCCAGTCGACGCCCACCACGTCCGCCCCGGCCTCGCCGAACATGCGCAGCAACTCGCCGGTGCCCACCCCGAAGTGGATCCGCGGCACGCCGTAGTGCTCGACCGACGCCAACACCTTCGTGCTCGCCGGCAGCACCGACGCCCGGTAGTCCGCCGCGGACAGCGCCCCGGCCCACGAGTCGAACAGCTGGATCGCCGACGCGCCCGCCTCGATCTGTACCTTCAAAAACGCCGAGGTGATCTCCGCGAGCCGGTCCACCAGGTCGGCCCACAGCTGCGGGTCGCCGTACATCAGCGCCTTGGTGCGCTCGTGGTTCTTCGACGGACCGCCCTCGACCAGGTAACTCGCGAGGGTGAACGGCGCACCGGCGAAGCCGATCAGCGGCGTGGCGCCCAGCTCGCCGACGAGTTGGCCGACCGCCTCGGTGATGTACGGCACGTCGTCGGGCGTGAGGTCGCGCAACTGCGCGAGGTCGGCGCGCGAGCGGATCGGGTTCGCCACCACCGGACCGACACCGGGCTTGATGTCGAGGTCGACCCCGATCGCCTTGAGCGGGACCACGATGTCGCTGAAGAAGATCGCCGCGTCCACCCCGTGCCGCCGCACCGGCTGCAGCGTGATCTCGGTGACCAGGTCCGGCCGCATGCACGAGTCGAGCATCGCGATGCCCTCGCGCAGCTTGCGGTACTCGGGCAACGAACGGCCCGCCTGGCGCATGAACCACACCGGGGTGTGCGGGACGGGTTCGCGCCGGCAGGCGCGCAGGAAGGCCGAGTCGCGGACGGTGGCGTGCGGAAGGCTCGTTTCGGTCACATCCGCCATGGTCCCAGACGCACGCGGGCGGCCCAGACGGTGCACTCCGCCCGGCGCGTCGCCCGGGCCCGACCCCCCCGACGCGGCCTAGGCTGCCAGGCATGGCAGGAGTCGGCGAGACCGAGGAGCCCGAGGAGTTCCGGCAGGCACTGGCCGGATGGCGGGCCGCGGTCCTGCGTCCGGAGATCGTGCTGGAGGAGATGGCCCGGCCGCGTGGCCTGGCGCCGTACTCCGCCGCGTTCGCCGCCGAGGTGGCGCTCGGCGAGGACGAGGACGAACTCGCCGGCGGCCGGATCGTGCTGCTGCACGACCCGGCGGGCCACGAGGCGTGGGAGGGCACGTTCCGCGTGGTCACCATGACCCGCGCCGAACTCGAACCCGAACTGGCGATGGACCCGCTGCTGCCCGAGGTCGGCTGGACCTGGCTGACCGAGTCGCTGTACGCGGTCGGCGCGACCTATCGCGCCCCCAGCGGCACGGTCAGCCGCAGCACCTCGCAGGGCTTCGGCGGACTCTCCGGACAGATCGCCCGCACCGAGATCGAGGTCAGGGCGTCGTGGACACCGGCCGACGACGAGTTGCTGCCGCATCTGCTGGCGTGGACCGAACTGCTCTGCACCTGCGCCGGTTTGCCGCCGGTGTCAGCCGGGGAGGGCGTGGTCGCCATACCGCGCCGGCCCTCGCGACCCGGCTCCTGACACGCCGGATCACCGTCGCGAGACCTCCCGGTCACACACCCGGGTCAACGTCGCATAACGGATTTGGATCTTCCTCTAAAGCCCGGCGCCATATGTGCCGAAGGACAGGGTGACCACCCCGAAGGAGTAGCTGGTCGGGCCGCTTCTTCGGGAATCGCGATCACTGCGCAGGAGGCCCGGTGTCGGTACTTCTCGATCACCCTGCAAACCTGCTTGCCTATCGTCCTTCCAAGCCCACGGCGATGGTCGTCGTCGCGGACCCCCGGGTTCGCGACGCCGTCATCCGCCACCTGTGGGCCCTCGGTGTACGCGACGTCGTCGGGGCGTCGACCATCGCCGAGGCTCGCTCCCGTGCCGGCACGCCGCGCGACCTGTGTGTCGCCGACGTGCACCTTCCGGACGGCTCCGGACTCACGCTTCTCACCGAGATGCGCGCGTCCGGGTGGCCGAACGGCCTGGCACTGTCCGCAGCCGACGACATCGGTGCCGTTCGCTCCGCGCTTGCCGCGGGTGTTCGGGGCTACGTCGTGACCGGCGCGCGAGCGGGACTGAACCCTGGACACGCACGGCAAGCCGGAATGCACCACGGGATGCCCCAGGCAAACCGCATGCGTCCGTCGGAACAGCGCGGGACGGAGCCCGGCTCCGGCGTCCGGGAGCTTTCGGCGCGCGAGATCGAGGTCCTGCGCCTCGTCGCGGAGGGCCGGTCCAACAAGGCGATCGGTCAGGCGATGGGCCTGTCGGCGCTGACGGTCAAAAGCCATCTCGCCCGCATCGCCCGCAAGATGGGCACGGGCGACCGGGCCGGCATGGTGGCTCTCGCGTTGCGGGCGGGCATCATCAGCTGACCCCGGTCGGCACCGACCGGTCCAGGGCCGGCGGAGCGTCAGGACACCTCATCAGGTGACACATCATCAGGTACAGCCGAATCCCGGCGGGTGAACCCACCCGCCGGGATTCGGCTTTTCCGAGAGTCGGCTTTCCGGTTCCGCGCGCGATTTCGTGCGGTTCCGCCCGCCCTACACCCCCCGTGGCACGCCCACCTTGGCGGGGACCTGCCCGGTCGGCCGGGCGGGCGGGTTATTTTGGTGGGGTGACCGACGCCTCCTTCGAAACCTCATCCGAACTTCCGGCGCCGGTCCCCCCGGCGCCGGTCCCGCTCCTGGCACCTCGCGAGGGCGTTCCGCCGGTCGTGGCGGACCCGGAGGCGCTCGCCGAGACCGTCGCCGCCTTCGCCGCCGGAGCGGGACCGGTCGCCGTCGACGCCGAACGGGCGTCGGGCTATCGCTACGGGCAACGCGCGTATCTGATCCAGCTGCGCCGGGCCGGCGCGGGCAGCGCCCTGGTCGACCCGGCGGCCTGCCCCGACCTGTCCGCGCTCGGCGCCGCGATCGTCGACGCCGAATGGGTGCTGCACGCCGCCTCCCAGGACCTGCCCTGCCTGGCCGAGGTCGGCATGGTCCCCCGGCGCATCTTCGACACCGAGTTGGCGGGCCGGCTGGCCGCCTTCCCCCGGGTGGGCCTGGGCGCGATGGTGGAGGCCGTACTGGGCTTCTCGCTGGAGAAGGGGCACTCGGCGGTGGACTGGTCCACCCGTCCGCTGCCCGAGCCCTGGCTGCGCTACGCGGCGTTGGACGTCGAGGTGCTGATCGAGCTGCGCGACGAGCTCGAGGCGACGCTGACCGAGCAGGGCAAGCTCGACTGGGCGCTGCAGGAGTTCGCCGCGATCGCCGCCGCGCCGCCGCCCGTCCCCCGGGTCGACCCGTGGCGCCGCACGTCGGGCCTGCACCGGGTGCGCCGCCGCCGGCAGTTGGCCATCGTGCGGTCGTTGTGGCAGGCCCGGGACACCATCGCCCGCCAAAAGGACGTCTCGCCGGGGCGGGTCATCCCGGACACCGCGATCGTCGAGGCGGCGCTGGCCGGGCCCGCGTCGGTGGCCGCCCTGCTCGCGCTGCCCGGCTTCACCGGCCGGGACAGCCGACGCCAGGCCGGGGTGTGGCTGGCCGCGATCGAGCAGGCCAGGGCGCTGCCCGAGGTCGAGCTGCCGATGTCCACGCTGCCGCACGAGGGCCCGCCGCCGGCCCGCGCGTGGACCGACAAGGACCCGGCCGCCGCGGAGCGCCTGACCGCCGCCAAGACCGCGGTGGCGGCCATCGCGGACGAGCACACGCTGCCCACCGAGAACCTGCTCGCGCCGGACTACGTACGCCGGTTGGCCTGGGCGCCGCCGTCGGCCCCCACCACGGACGCGGTCGGGGATGTACTGCGCGGGTTCGGCGCCCGGCCCTGGCAGATCGCGCTCACGGCGCCGGCCCTGTCCGGCGCGTTCCTGCGCCTGGCCGCACACGCCGCCAACGGCACCGCCGGGACCTGAGTCACACGCCGGGGCCAAGGCCTCGCAACGACCGTCGCGAGCCGGGCGCACGGGTCCCGGCGCGGCGCGTTTTCGGGTGCGCGCGCAGGCCCGGCGAGCCGGCCGTACCGCCTTACCCGACCTTTGCTTTGTCCGCATTGACGCCGGATCCCTCTGAATGGTTTGGTTAGGCTCGCCTAATTTTCCCACCATGTGTCCGAGCCTGCGGGGTGGCCTGTGTTCGCCAACTACCTGATAGGTCTGCGCGAAGGGCTGGAAGCAGCTCTCGTGGTCAGCATCCTGATCGCCTATCTCGTCAAGAGCGACCGCCG
>NZ_JBHTVA010000037.1:0-111458 GCF_042793325.1 Embleya sp. NPDC056575 | reverse complement strand
CTCCCGCACCCGGGAGGGGGCCGACGCGCGAGGGTTCGGCGACTACTTGAACCCGATCCGGTCCATGAAGAAGACGCCGGTGTTGAACTGCACGACGCCGGTGATCTTCTTGTTGGAGATCACCGCGATCGAGGACTCCGCGTAGGTCCACGCCGGCAGGTCGGCGACCATCGCCTTGCTCAGGTCCGAGGCGGCCTTCTTGCGGACGGCCGGGTCGGTGGAGTTGCGGCCGGTCAGCAGCGCGGTGTCCACCGCGTCGCTCTTCCAGCCGACGAAGTTGGTCGGGCTCTTGGAGAACCAGTTGTTGAACGTCACCGGTTCGGGGTCGGCCAGCCACTGCTGGAAGAGCATCGCCTGGAAGTCCTTGCGGAACGCGTACTTCTCGACGTACGCGCCGATCTCCAGCGGCTCCAGCTTCATCGACACGTTCTTGTAGTCGGCCAGCTGGGTCTGCATCCACTCGGCGACCTTGATCGACGACGGGTTCTGCGGCAGCAGATAGGTGAACTCGACCTTCTTGCCCTCCCGCTCCAACTCGTCGAAGAGCTGCTTGGCCTTGGCCTTGTCCGGTGCGGCCTGCACGGCGGCCGGGTCGTAGAACGGCGACTTCTGGGCGAAGAAGCCCTTCGCCGGCACGTAGCCGTTGGCGAGCGTCTTGGGGATGCCGGCCGGGTCCAGGGCCAGCGTGATCGCCTGGCGCGCCCGCAGGTCGTCGAACGGCGGCCGGGTCATGTTGAACTGGATCATCTGGCCGCCGTCGACCGTGCGCTGGACGACGCCGATCTCCTTCTCCGCCTGCGCGATGGTGGCGTTGTCGGAGCTGACGAACACGTCGGCGCCACCGCTGGTGACGGTGCTGTACTGCTGCTTGATGTCCGGCACGTTCTTGATCGTCAGCTTGTCCAGCTTGGGCAGACCCTTGTCCTTCTGCCAGTACTTGTCGTTCTTGACGAAGACCTGCTGGCTGCCGCGCGTCCAGCTCTCCAGCTTGAACGGCCCCGCGCCCACGGGCCGGTTGCGGTACTCGTCCGGACCCTTGGCCAGCGAGGCGGGCGAGGCGATGTAGGTCAGGTCGATCGCGATCGCCCGGTCGAGGTTGGCGTTCGGCATGCCGAGCGGGGTGATCTCAAGGGTGTTCGGGTCGACCACCTTGGTGGTCAGCCCGGCGGCGATCTGGCGGTGCAGCGACTGCACTTCGGCCTTGGCGTGCATGTCCCAGTTGGTTTTGACCGCCTCGGCGTTCAGCGGCGTGCCGTCGGAGAACACGACTCCGGGACGGAGCTTGAGCAGCCACGTCTTGCCGTTGTCCGCGGTGGTCAGCGCCTCACCCAGGTGCGGCTTGACCGAGTTGTCCTTGTCTATATAGAAAAGCGGGTCGTACAGCGCCGCCAGGCGCGGCTCGTCCGCCACCGCGACCGAGGAAGCCTTGAACGGGTCGAGCGAGGCGGAGTCCTGGACGGCCAGCATGGTCATGCCGCCGCCGGACTTGGCCTCGCCCTGGACCGCGGACTGATTGCCGCCGGAGGACTTCGAGTCGTCCGAACCGCCACACGCGGTGGCCGTGATGCCGAGAGCCAGCGTCATCGAGACCAGAGCCGTGCGACGTGCGGTCGTGCGTCGTGCAGACAACGTTCTTGCCACCTCCGCCGGGGAACAACACAAGTGGTGCCGGGAGCCTTGAGCGTGGAGCGTGGAGCGGGGACTGCCGAATCGGTACTGCGTGCGGCACACCGTAGATCCACTCGGCGCAACATGCACGACCTGTACGCCGATCTGTTACATCGTTACAGGCAGTCGTTGAATCGTGTCGGAACCTCGCCCCGCACGGCCCCGCGGAACCGGCCGGGAAGCCCGTCCGCGATGTGCGAACGGGCCTCCCGAACACCGTCGGTGACGGTGCGTCGGATCCGGCCGGGGTCGATCCGGCGCGCGGGATCGGCTACTTCAGCCCGACCCGGTCCATCAGCATGCCACCGTCCTGGACGCCGACCACACCCACGGCCCGGGGGCCGGAGATGATGTTGGTGACCGCCTCCTGGTAGGCGAGCATCGGCAGATCCTTGACCAGCGCCTTCTGCAGATCCGCGTAGGCGGCCTTGCGCACCGTCTCGTCGGTGGTGGAGCGGCCCTTGATCAGCGCCGCGTCCGCCTCGGGGCTCTTGTAGCCGGTGAAGTTCAGCGGGGTCTGCGAGAACAGGCTGTTGAACAGGATCGGTTCCGGGTCGCTCGACCAGATCTGGTAGAGCGCCGCGGTGTAGTTCTTCTGCACGGTCAGTCGCAGGTAGTAACTGCCGACCTCGGCCTTGTCGAGCTTGACCTCGACGTTCTTGAAGGCGTTCAGCGCCGTCATGGTGTATTCGGAGGTCGCGTTGGAGGTCGGGTTCTCCGGGACCAGGTAGTTGAACTTGACCGGCTTGCCCTCGCCCGCCAACTCGTCGAAGAGCTTTTGCGCCTCGGCCTTGTTCGGGCTCGGCTGCACGGCGGTGGGGTCGGTGAAGTTCTTGCCGCTGTGGAAGATGCTCTTGGCCGGGGTCGCCGTGCCCGCGAACATCTTCTGGTTCAGGTCGGCCGGGTCGAGCGCGAGCGCGACCGCACGGCGGGCGCGCGGGTCGTCGAACGGCGCCTGCGAGGTGTTGAACACGATCATCTGGCCGCCGTCGAGGGTGAACGGCGTGACGCCCAGGCCCGCTTCCTGGGCGGCCTTGGTCTTTTGCGCGTCGATGGTGAAGGTGATGTCGGCGCCGCCGGCCTTGATCGTGTCGACCTGCTGCTTGACGTCGTTGACCACCTTGATGGTCAGCGTGTCCAGATACGGTTTGTCCGCGCCCTGCCAGTAGCCGGGGTTCTTCTCGAACACCATCTGGCTGTCCCGGTTCCAGGTCTTGAGGATGAACGGCCCCGCGCCGACCGGCCGTTCGCCCTTCGGGTCGATCCCGTACTGCTTGGGCGACTCGATGTAGGACAACTCCGTGGCCACGGTGCGGTCGAAGTTGGCGTTCGGCATCGGCAGGGTGACCTTGAGCGTCAGCGGGTCGGCCACCTCCAACCCAAGGCCGGACGCCGCCGGGCGGTGCTGGCTGAGCACCTCCGGCTTGGCGTGCATCTCCCAGTTGAACTTGACCGCCGCCGCGTCCAGCGGGGTGCCGTCGCTGAACTTGACGTTCGGCTTGACCTTCAGCTCCCAGGTCTTGCCGCCGTCGTCGCTCTTCAGGCTCTCGCCGATCTGCGGGACGACCTTGTTCTGCGTGTTGTCCACGTAGAACAGCGCGTCGTAGACCGCGAGCATGCGGTTGAGGTCGGTGACCGCCGCATAGGACGCGTTGAACGGTGTCATGCTGCGGGCGTCGGACACGGTCAGCAGGGTGAGGTTGCCACCCTTCTTCGCGCCCGCCGAGGCGTTCGGGTCCGCCTTTCCGCCCGGGGCGTCGTCACCGCCGCCGCACGCGGCGAGGGTCAGGGCCAGGACCGAGGCGCCGGCGAGGACCGCCGTACGCCGTCGTGCGATGGTGCCGTGGTGCTTGCTCATGTGACTCCTCCGTTGTCACAAGGCACACCGGTCCCCGTTCGGACCGGATGTGGTGGTGCGGTGGTGCACGGCCGGGTGGTGCCCGCGGCGCCCGAAACGCGGCGTCGTGGCGGCCACCCGGCCGGGTCTGTGGGGTCAGCCGTCCATCAGCGCCGCCCGATGGCGTCGAAGTGGATCAGCCCGTCGTTGTACAGCTGGATCCCGACCACGTCGGAGCGGTGGACCGCGCCGATCACCGCCGACGAGTAGACCCAGAACGGCAGATCACGATTGACCTGGTTCTGCAGCCGGGTGTAGGCGTCGCGGCGAGAGGCGGCGTCGGTGGAGCGCCGGCCGTCCTCGAGGGCGGCGTCCACGACGTCGTTGGCGTAGCCGGTGATATTGCTCAACCCGGCCTTGCTGTACAGGAACTGATAGATCGTCGGTTCCACGTCGTCGGCCCACAGCTGACACACCGTGGCGTCGAAGTCGCTGCCGGCCAGCCGGGTCACCAGCGAGGCCATGTCGGTGACCTCGACGATCACGGTCACGCCCGGATAGCCCTCCAGGGTCTGCCGGATGTATTCCGCGGTGTCCCGCATCTTGCCCGCGTCGGGCACCAGATAGCGGAAGACGAACGGTTTCTTGCCGTTCGCGGTGATCTGCGCGAACAGCGCCCTGGCCTCCTCCGGCCGGTTCTCCGGCGCGGCCAGGTTGACGTTGGCCAGCGGCGAGGAGGCGTCGAAGATGCCCCGCGCCGAGTCGTCCCGGCCGCCGTAGAAGCGCCGGTTGATCTCCGTACTGCTCAGCGCGAGCGCCACCGCCCGGCGGGCGTTCGGGTCCTGGAAGGGGCCCTTGCGCACGTTGAAGGCGACCATCAGGCCGCCGTTGAGCCGGGCGTCCTCGACGACGAGCCCGTCCGCGCGGGCCTGGGCGATGCTCTGCGGATCGGTGCTCAGGGTGAGGTCGGCCCGCTTCGCGCGGATCGTCTTGTTGCCCGACTCCGCGTCCTTGTCGACCCGGAAGACCACCTCGTCCAGATAGGGGCGATTGTGTTGCCAGTACTGGGGGTTGCGCTCCAGACGCAGTTCCCTGCCCGGCTCCCAGCTCTTGAGCTTGAACGGGCCCGCGCCGACCGGCGCGTGCTTGAGCTCGAAGCGGCCCTCCGGGGTGGCGGCGAGCCGCCGGGGCGCCACGAACGACAGGTTGCGGGCGACCGTGTGGTCGAAGTTCGCGTTGGGAGACGGGAGTTCGATCTTCAGCTGGAGCGCCGAAACCTCGGTCAGCTGCACCTTCTGCAGCGGACCGCCGACCAGCGAGCGCACCGAAGGGTCGCGATGCGCCTCCCAGTTGGCCTTGACCGTGCCGGCGTCGAGCAGGCTGCCGTCGGTGAAGCGCACGTCCGGGCGCAGCGTCAGCGTCCAGATCCGCGAGGTCTGGTCCGACACCAGCGACTCGGCCAGTTTCGGGCGCACCCCGCCGGTGGTCGGATCGGTCCACACGAGGACGTCGTACAGCGCGGAGAGTCGGTTCGAGTCGGCGATGCTGGAGTAGGACGCGGTGAACGGATCGAGCCCGCGTTCCTCTCCCGGCATCAGGATCGTCACCGAACCGCCGTGTGGGGGTTCGCCGGACGAGCCCTTGGAGTCGGACGAGCCCAGCCCGCAGCCCGCCGCGGCCAGCACCGTCATCGCCGCGAGCGCGAGGGCGAGCGAGAGCCGGCGGCGCGGGCCCCGGTGTCCTGGTGGTAAGGGTGTCTTCTTATCGGGTACCACTGCCGGCCTACCTACCTATCACTGTGGGGTTCGAACGTGCGTCGTGCGTCGGTGCAGTCGTGCAGTCGTTCCAAAAGTGCGGTAGCGCTGTGGTGCGAGGGTGCGGATCGGCGGAGGGATCGGGCCCGTCCGCGGTTCGGGGGAGGGGCGGACCCGGATGCGCCGGGGGCGTCCCGCCCGGGTTCACGGATTCCGGGCGGGACGGGGTGGAACGACTAGCCGGTGGTTCCGATCCGGTCCCACAGGACGATGCCGTCGTTCATCAGCTGGACGCCGGTGACCCCGGGGGCGTAGATCGCGGCGGTGACCGCTTCCTGGTACACCCAGAACGGCATGTCCTTGTTCACCTGCAGCTGTACCCGCGTGTACGCGTCACGTCGGGCCGCGGGGTCGGTCGTCTTGCGCGCGTCCTCGAGCGCGGTGTCGACCGAGGCGTTCTCGTAGCCGCTGTTGTTCGTCATGCTCTTGCCGTGCAGGAGATCGTAGATGCCCGGCTCCGGGTCGTCGATCCACTGCTGCCCGAGGGCGGCCTGCCATTCGGTGCTGCCGCCGCCGCGGACGGTCTTGACGTAGGTCGCGATGTCGACGACCTTGACCTCCATCTCGACGCCGGCATACGTGCCGAGCACCTGCTTCATGTACTCCGCGACCCGGATCGAGGCCGGGGCCTGCGGCACCCAGTACGTGAACTTGATCGGCTTGGTGCCGTTCGCGGTGACGTCGTCGAAGAGTTCCTTCGCCCGCTGCTTGTCGTTCTCCGACGCGGCCAGCTGGATGTTGGCGACGGGGGAGGACGCCGCGAAGATGCCCTTGGCGGGGATGCCCTTGGAGCCGAAGAACTTCTGGTTGATCTCGGCGCCGCTGAACGCGAAGACGAACGCGCGGCGGGCGCGCAGGTCCTTGAACGGCGCGACGTTCATGTTGAACACGACCATCTGGCCGCCGTTGAGGCCGATCCGCAACACGCCGAGCTTCTTGTCCTCACCCTGCGCGACGGCGAGGGGGTCCACCGCGACGGTGAGATCGGTCTTGCCGTCGTCGACCGCCGCCACCGAGTGGGTGACGTCCGTGTCGACGGTGATGGTCAGGTTGTCCAGGTGCGGCAGCCCCTTCTCGCGTTGCCAGTAGTCGGGGTTGCGGGTGAAGGTCTGCTTGACCCCGCGCTCCCACGTCACCAGCTTGTAGGGGCCCGCGCCGACCGGCTTGTCGGCGATTCCGGCCGGGCTGGCCCGCAGCGCGGTGGGCGAGGCGATGAAGGCGAGCGAACGGGTCACCAAGTGGTCGAAGTTCGCGTTCTCGGAGATCAGTTTGACGTCGAGCGTGAGCGGGTCGCTGACGGTGAGCGAGAGGATGTTGCTCGCCGCGCCCCGCTGGAAGGAACCGACCTTGGGGTCCTTGTGCCGGTCCCAGTTGAAGCGGACCGCCTCGGCGTCCAACACCGTGCCGTCGCTGAACTTCACGTTGGGGCGGAGCTTGAGTCGCCACGTGTCGGCTTTGTTGCCGAGGACGGCCAGCGACTCGGCGAGCTGCGGGCGCACGCTGCCGGTGGTGGGATCGGTCCACACCAGCGAGTCGTACAGCGCGGACATCCGACTTCCGTCGGCGACGTTCACGTACGAGGTGGAGAAGGGGTCCAGGCTCGTGGAGTCGCCCGGGAGGCTCATCGTGAGCGAGCCGCCCTGCTTGGGCGTGCCCGCGGCCGACGGTTTGGTGTCGTCGTCGTTCCCGCAGCCGGCGAGGCCGCCGGCCAGCGCGGTCGCCGCGACCAGCGCGACTATTCGGCGGCGGGTACGACACGAGGATCGAAGGGACAACAGGGAAGTACGAGTCACTGCAAGGCCAACCTTCACCTGACGGACCGTCCGGGCAACCGGGCCCGGGCGGCGGACGTGCTTGGTGCCGGGGGCGCCGGCCGACTCGGGGGGAGAGGGCGACGGTGCCCCGGGTGGAGCATGGTGGTGCGTCCGTGCGGTTGTGCTGTCGTGCGGTGGTACGGGGTGTACGGGAGTACTCGACTGTCTGCGACCTGGAGACGAGATGCGTGAAGGCCGGGAATCGAGGAATGATTCCCGGCCTCCACGAACCGACTGGTAAGGGCGCCGTCCCTTTCTACTGCCTTCCGGCGAACGGGTCCATCAAGATCGGGTCACCGTTGTACTTCTGATGACCAGTCAGCCCTTTTTGCCGAGCCGGTCGAACAGGAAGATGCCGTCGTTGCACAGCTGCACGCCGGTGACCCCGGAGTTGAACACGCCCGCGACCACCGCCTCCTGGTAGACCCACAGCGGCATGTCACGGTCCAACTGCAGCTGGAGCTGGGTGTAGGCGGCGCGCCGGCGGGAGGGGTCGGTGGTGTTGCGCGCGTCGTCGAGCGCGCGGTCCACCGCGTCGTCGCCGTAGAAGCAGCAGTTGCTCGGGCTGCCGCGGTGCAGGTACTGGTAGACCACCGGCTCCGGGTCGTCGGCGAGGAGTTGGCTGACCTTGACGTCGAACGCGTCGGCCAGATTCGATCGTTTGACGAACTCGGACAGGTCGGCGGTCTCCACGTCGAGGGTGACGCCGGGGAACTTCTCCAGCGTCTCCTTCATATAGCGGCCGAGTTCGTCGATCGCGGCGCTCTTGGGCGCGATGAACTTGATCCGCATCGGCTTGGCGCCCTTGTCGGTCGCCTTGGCGAACAGCTCGGCCGCCTGCTGCGGCTTGTTCTCCGGCGCCGACAACTGCGGATTGGCCAGCGCGGTCGACTGGTTGAAGATGCCGCGGGCGGGGGTGCCGGCGCCGCCGAACACGCGCCGGTTGATCTCCTCGCTGCTCAGCGCCAGCACGATCGCGCGCCGTACGTCCGGGTTGGCGGTCGGGCCGCCGGAGGTGTCGAAGCTGAGCAACTGGCCGCCGGACAGCGCCAGTGACTCGACACCGATCCCGAGCGCGCGCGCGGCCTTGAGGGTGAACGCGTCGCTGACGTTCGCGACGTCGGCCCTGCCCTTCTTCACCTGGTTGACCGCCGTGAGGCCGTCCGACTCGTAGCGGAACGTGAGGGAGTCCAGATACGGCTTGGCCGGACCCTGCCAGTAGGTCGGGTTCTTCACCAGGGTCAGGTGGTCGCCCTTGACCCAGCCGCCCGGGGCCAGCATGAACGGTCCGGCACCGACCGGGCGTTCGGCGAGCTTGTCGATGCCCTCGGCGATCGCCTTGGGCGAGGCGATGAAGGACAGGCTGCGCGCGACCAGGCGGTCGAAGTTGCCGTTCGGCTTGTCCAGGATGATCCGCAGCTCCAGCGCGTCCGCGCCGATCTGGCTCTTCATCCCCACGGTGGCGTCGCGCTGGCGGGAGTTGGTGGTGGGGATCGCGTGCGTGTCCCAGTTGATCTTGACCGCCGCGGCGTCGAAGACGGTGCCGTCGGTGAACTTCAGATTGGGCCGCATCCGCAGGCTCCAGATCTTGTTCCCGCCGCCCTCCACCGGGTTCAGGCTCTCCGCCAACTGCGGCTGTACGGCGCCTGTGACCGGGTTCGTCCACAGCAGGCTGTCGTACAGCGCCGCCATCCGGTTGCCGTCGGCCTGCGCGGCGTAGGAGGGCAGGAAGGGGTCCAGGCTGCGCGCGTCGGAGGTGGCCAGGACCTCCAGCGAGCCGCCGGCCCGGGGCTTGCCCACCGCGCTGGGCGGCTCACCGGAGTCGGAGCCGCAGCCGGCCGCGGCCAGCAGGCCGATCACCGCGACGACGGCGGCGGCGCGGCGGCGGGCCCGAAGGGCGAAAGGTCGTGCGTGTGCCACAGAAAACGTCCTCAAGCGTGGAGCAGGCCGGCCGGAGGCCGGTTGCCGCGCGAACAGCGCGGTCAGCGCCGTGAGGCTATAGCTCGACACGTGCCGCATCGAGGGTGGGATGCCTGATTCGGGCCCCGATCGGGCCGCCCGGACACGGCCGTGTACGCACAGCGACGCGGTACGGCCGGTCGTGGGCCGTACCGCGTCGGACGAGGGCGGGTCAGTCCTGCTTCGGGGCCTCGGAACCGGGCTCCGCGACCGGTTCGACGGCCGCGGGCTCCGCGGCGGCGGGCGCGGCCTCGGCCTTCGGCACGCCGGCGGTCGCGCCGGCGGTGAACACCGCCGCCTCGCCCACCAGCGGGAAGTGACACGCGACCCGGTGTCCCGGCGCGATCTCGCGCAGCGTGGGCACATGCGCGGCGCACTCCGCGCGGGCGATCGGGCAGCGGGTGCGGAATCGGCACCCGCTGGGCGGGTTCATCGGCGAGGGGATCTCGCCGCCGAGCGCGGGACCGGACGGGGCGGCCGCCGGATCGGGCGCGGGCACCGCGTCCAGCAGGGCCCGGGTGTACGGGTGCGCGGGCGTGTCGTAGATCGCCGCGGTGTCCCCGGTCTCGGCGATGGTGCCCAGGTACATCACCGCGACGTCGTCGCTGATGTTGCGCACCACCGCGAGGTCGTGCGCGACGAAGATCATCGACACGCCGGTGCGGTGCTTCATCTCGTCGAGCAGGTCCAGCACCTGCGCCTGTACCGACACGTCGAGCGACGCCACCGGTTCGTCGCAGATCAGCAGGTCGGGGTCGACGACCATGGCCCGGGCGATGGCGATCCGCTGGCACTGGCCGCCGGAGAACTGGTGCGGCCGGCGATCGGAGACCAGCTCCGGGTCCAGCCCCACCTGGCGCAGCACCGCCTCCACGCGCGGGCGGATCTGCTCGGCGGGCAGGCCGGAGATGACCAGGCCCTCGGCGACGATGTCGAAGATCTTCCGGCGCGGGTTCAGCGCCGAGATGGGGTCCTGGAACACCATCTGGATGCGCCGGCGCATGGTGCGCAGGCCCGCCTTGGGCAGCGTGGTCAACTCCTGCCCGTCGAACCGCACCGAGCCCTCGGACGGCTTGGTCAGCTGCAGGATCGCGCGGGCGAGGGTGGACTTGCCGCAGCCGGATTCGCCGACCAGGCCGAGGGTGCGGCCGCGGCCGAGTTCGAAGCTGACCCCGGCGACCGCGTTCATCATCCCGCCGGGGACCCGGAAACGCTGGACCAGGTCGGTGACCGTGAGCAGCGGGTCGGTGCCCGTGGCGGCCGCGGGCTTGTCGTCGAGGGCGAGCGCGCCCGGCGCGGTGTCGTCGGCCGTCATGCGGGGGTCTCCTTCATCAGGGACGGCTTCTCGTCGGCGCCGGTGCCCGAGGCGGCGTCGTCGGCGCCGTCGGCCGGCGCGTCGGTGCCGACCGGGTGGTGGCAGGCGAACCGGTGCGTGCCCAAGTCCTCGCCCAACTCCGGGCGTTGCGCGCGGCACAGGTCGTCGGCCGCGCCGCAGCGGGCCGCGAACGCGCACCCGGAGGCGAGCGTGATCAGGTCGGGCGGGCTGCCCGGGATCGCGCGCGGCCGCTGGTCCCGCGGTACGTCCAGGCGCGGCACGGCGCCGAGCAGGGCCTCGGTGTAGCGGTGCCGGCGATGCGCGAACAAGTCTGCGGTGGGCGAGTGTTCGACCATCCGACCGGCGTACATCACGGCGATCTGGTCGGTGCGTCCGGCCACCACGCCCAGGTCGTGGCTGACCAGGATCATGCCCATGCCGCGCTCGGCCTGGATCTCCTGGAGCAGGTCGAGGATCTGGCGCTGCACGGTCACGTCGAGGGCGGTGGTGGCCTCGTCCGCGATCAGCACGTCGGGGTCGCAGGCGAGCGCCATCGCGATGGTCACCCGCTGGCGCATGCCGCCGGAGAGCTGGTGCGGGTATTGCCGGGAGCGCTTGAGCGGTTCGGGGATGCCGACCAGCGTGAGCAGTTCGATCGCCCGCTCGCCGGCCTCCTTCTTGCCCAGGCCCAGGTGCAGCCGCATCGACTCGGTGAGCTGGCGGTCGATCCGCAACACCGGGTTGAGCGAGGTCATCGGGTCCTGGAAGACCATCGCGATCCGGTTGCCCCAGATCTTCCGGGCCTCCTTGCGCGGCACCCCGACCAGTTCGCGTCCGTCCAGACGCACGCTGCCCCGGATGTTGGCGATCGAGGGGCAGATGCCCATCAGCGAACGCACCAGCATCGACTTGCCCGAGCCGGACTCGCCGACCAGCCCGAGGGTTTGGCCGCGTTCGATGGCGAAGGACACGCCGTCCACGGCCTTGAGCAGGCCGCGCGGGGTGTCCAGGTGCACCCGCAGGTCCTCGGCCCGCAGCAGGGGCTCGTCCGGCGTGGGCGAGTCGGTCGTGCTCGGCTCCGCCATGGTCACCACGCCACCTTCGTGCCGCGCGGCCGTTGGATCCCATTCATGAGAGCGGTCCCGTCTGTGTGATGGGGTCGAAGCAGGGCACCGGCGACGGCCGTTCGGGAGGGGCCGTCGCCGGTGCCGCGGCTACAGCTTGGTGTCGCGGACGTCGAACTTCGCGCGCAGCCGGTCGCCGATGACGTTGAGCGAGAAGACGGTCAGGAACAGCACGGCGCAGGGCACGAACACCTGGGACGGATACAGCGACAGATCGTCCTTCGCGGAGTTGATCATGCCGCCCCAACTGGGCATCGGCGGCGGGATGCTGAGCCCGAGGAAGGACAGCGAGCCCTCCGCGACGATCAGCACGGCCATCACGATCACCGAGTAGGACATCACCGCGGGGAAGGTGTTGGGCAACAGTTCCTTGAAGATGATCCGGCCCGGACCCGCGCCCATCGCCTTGGCCACCGTGACGTATTCGCGGTTGGACTGGGCGATCGCGCTCGCCTTGGTCAATCGGGTGAAGCCGGGGATGGTGAGCACGGCGAGGCCCGCGGTGATGCTGGTCTGCGACGGCTCGTACACCGAGGACAGCGCGAGCAGCAGGATCAGCGGCGGGAAGGCGAGCAGCGCGTCGGAGAACAGGTCGATGACCATCTCGGTGACGCCGCGGAAGTAGGCCGCGACCAGGCCGAGCAGGCCGCCGACGAGCACGCCGACCACGACCGACACCAGCGCGACGATCATCGACACACGCGCGCCGAAGGCGAGCCGGGTCAGGTGGCTGCGGCCGAGGCCGTCGGTGCCGAGGAATTCCGGCCAACTGGAGAACGGTGCCTGCTTGGCCTCGCCGAACGCCTTGTCGTACCCGTGCGGGAAGACGCCGGAGGCGACCAGGCTGAGCAGCGCGCCGAGCAGGACGACGGCCATCCACGCGATGGCGAACCAGAGCAGGAAGCTCGGCCGCTTGCGGGCCTTGCCGCTCTTGGCGGCGGCCACCGTCGCGGGGGTCTCGCCGACGGCGGGGGCGGTTTCGAGTGTGCTCATCGGGCCCTCACTCTCGGGTCGATGAGGGAGTAGCCGATGTCCACGAGCGTATTGAGCAGCACGTAGATCAGCGCGATGACCACGACCGTGCCCTGCACGACGGGGATGTCCTTGCCGTTGATCGCCTGGTACATGCCCTGTCCGAGGCCGGGGATGGCGAAGTAGGACTCGACGATGACGGTACCGCCGATCAACCGGCCCAGGGTCAGCCCGGAGACGGTCAGCAGCGAGAACGACGAGGGCCGCAACGCGTGCCGGAAGAGCACGTACGGCGTGGACAGGCCCTTGGAGCGGGCGGTGAGGATGAAGTCCTCCTGCAGCGTGGCCAGCATGTCGCTGCGCAACAGGCGCTGGAACTGCGGGATCTCGGCGAGTGCGAGGGCGAGCGCGGGCAGGAACGCGAACTCGATGTTCTTGGCGAAGTCGACCGAGATGTACTCCCATCCGGTCGGCTTGAACGCGAGCATCATCTTCGGGTTGGCGAAGAAGTAGACCAGGATGAACACGCTCACGAAGGTGGGGATGGACAGCAGCCCGGAGGAGACGCCGCCGATCACGCGGTCCACCCGGCCGCCGGCCTTGGCGGCCGTCCACACACCCAGCGGCACGGCCACGATCAGGGCCATGAGCAGGGCGAAGACGGCGAGTTCCAGGGTCACCGGGAAACGTTCGGCGATGCCGTCCATCACGGAGGTCCGGGTCTTCAGGGACTCCCCGAGGTCGCCGGTGAGCGCATTGCCCACCCAGGTCACGTATCGGACGGGCAGCGACTTGTCGTACCCGAACTCGTGCTCCAGGTCCTTCAGGTCCTGCGGCGTGGAACCGGGGCCGAGCATCTGGGCGACCGGTGAACCGTCCACCAGGTCGGGCAGGGCCGTGGTCGCGAAGGTGACCAGGAACAGCACCGGAATCAGGGCCAGCAACTTGCGACCGAGCAGGCGCAACACGACGGTGTCACCCCCTCTCGCTGGTCTGGTCGGTTGACGAGGTCTGTTGAACATTCCGTGCGGTGGTACACCCGCGCCGAGGCGACGAGGCCCGGGTCGGCCGGATCACCGGTGGTGACACGTGCCTTGACGGGTCGTCAGTTAAGCGCGGTGATTAATTACGGCAGTGGGCGCGATCAATGTCAATGGATTCATCGCAACCGTTAGCGGGTCGAAAACGTCCGTCGCGAGCCGGCGCGCCGCCGGCCGTCGGCACGTGTCGACCTGCGGGAACAAGGTGTGGAGAGCAGCTAACTGACGGTGCGTCAGATGTCGTCGACGGGCCGTGTGCGGGACGCGTTCCGCTCGCCCGGCGGACACCCCTCGGACACTCCCGGCGACCGGTCGGGACGGTCTCGGTGACCGGCTCGGCGGGTGCGGGTCGGCGCTGTGGATGCTCCCGGTGACCACCCCGGACGTGTCGGTGACCGGCGGGATCCGGCCGTCCGGGGGCGTGAGCGGACGTTCATCCACCGGAAACACTCGTGCGGCAAGCGTCACGTCGGCGAAACACGGGGCGCCACGGCGTGAAACCTCACACCCCGAAGCTCCTTCCCATGAGCTCCCGGAGGTCGGCCGGGGCCACGGAGAAGAGAGGCAGAGTATGGACACGGGTAACACCGCATTCGTACTCCTGAGCGCCGCACTGGTGATGCTCATGACGCCCGGGCTGGCGTTCTTCTACGGCGGCATGGTCCGCGTGAAGAGCGTCCTGAACATGTTGATGATGAGCTTCATCTGCCTGGCTGTCGTGACGGTGCTGTGGGTGCTCTACGGGTTTTCCATGACGTTCTCCACGGACGCCTTCGGCGGAGTGGTGGGCAACCTCGACTGGTACGGCATGCGCGACATCGGAGTCGCGGAACTGTGGGACGGCTACACGATCCCGGTCACGGTGTTCGCGGCCTTCCAGCTGATGTTCGCGATCATCACCCCCGCGCTGATCAGCGGCGCCGTCGCGGACCGCACCAAGTTCACCGCCTGGGCCCTGTTCGTCGCGTTCTGGGTCACCCTGGTCTACTTCCCCGTCGCGCACTGGGTCTGGGCCGCGGACGGCTGGTTGTTCGAGAAGGGCGTGATCGACTTCGCCGGCGGCACCGCCGTACACATCAACGCGGGCATCGCGGCACTGGCCCTGGTCCTGGTGATCGGCAAGCGGGTCGGCTTCAAGCGCGACCCGATGCGCCCGCACAACCTGCCGCTGGTGATGATCGGCGCCGGGCTGCTGTGGTTCGGCTGGTTCGGCTTCAACGCCGGCTCCTGGCTGGCCGCCGACGGCGTCACCGGACGAGCCCTGATCAACACCCAGATCGCCACCGCCGCGGCGATGCTCGGCTGGCTGTTCCTGGAGAAGATCCGCGACGGACACCTGACCACGCTCGGCGCCGCCTCCGGCGCGGTGGCCGGCCTGGTCGCCATCACTCCCGCGTGCGGCGCGCTCAGCCCGCTCGGCTCGATCGCGCTCGGCGTGGTCGCGGGCGCGGTCTGCGCGTGGGCGGTGGGCCTGAAGTACCGGCTCGGCTACGACGATTCGCTCGATGTGGTCGGCGTGCACCTGGTCGGCGGCATCATCGGCTCGCTCGCCCCCGGCCTGCTGGCCACCGGCCACGTCCAGAGCGACGCGAAGGGCCTGTTCTACGGTGGGGGCTTCGACCAGCTGGGCAAGCAGCTGATCGGCGTCGGTGCCGTCCTCGGTTACTCCTTCGTGGTCACGTACATCCTGGGCACGGTCATTCACAAGACCATCGGCTTCCGGGTGTCCGAGGACGACGAGGTGGCCGGCATCGACCGGGTCGAGCACGCCGAGACCGGGTACGACTTCGCCGCTCTCGGCGGTTCCACCCGACCGACGGCGGGCATCGGCACCGCTACCGGCGCGGGTGCCGCGGCACCCGCCGACACGAAGGTGGACGCGTGAAGCTCATCACGGCGGTGATCAAGCCGCACCGGCTCGACGACGTCAAGAACGCCCTCCAGGCGTTCGGCGTGCACGGCCTGACCGTGACCGAGGCGAGCGGCTACGGCCGGCAGCGCGGCCACACCGAGGTCTACCGGGGCGCCGAGTACCAGGTCGACCTCGTGCCCAAGGTCCGCATCGAGGTGCTCGCCGACGACGAGGACGCCGAGGAACTGCTCGAAGTCCTGGTCAAGGCCGCCCGCACCGGCAAGATCGGCGACGGCAAGGCGTGGATCGTCCCCGTGGACAGCGTGGTCCGGGTCCGCACCGGCGAACGCGGCCCGGAAGCCCTGTAGGACCCGATGGCCGGTCCCGCCCCGAAGCGCGTGCTCGGGAACGGGTCCGGCCATCGACCTTTTCGGGTCGAGCGCGCGGCGCGCGCCGATGCCCGTGAACGAGGGAGCAGTCACCATGGAACCGACCGCCGGCTCGCGCTACACCCGGGCCCGGGACGACCTCCTGGCCGATCCGGCCGGGCCCGCCGGCGCCGCCCGCCGGCAGGCGCTCTGCGCGCTGACCGACCGCTGGCTGACCGAATTGTTCACCGCCGCCGGCGCCCCACCGCAGGGCGTGGCCCTGGTCGCCGTCGGCGGCTACGGCCGCCGGGAGTTGTCCCCGGGCAGCGACCTCGACGTGGTCCTGCTGCACGACGGCCGCGCCGGCGTCGCCGAACTCGCCGAGGCGATCTGGTACCCGGTCTGGGACGCGGGCATCGCCCTCGACCACTCGGTGCGCACCCCCGACGAGGCCCGCCGGGCCGCCGCCGACGACCTGCGGGTACAGACCGGCCTGCTCGACATCCGGCACATCGCCGGCGACCCCGAACCCACCGCCGCGCTGCGCACGACGATGTTCACCGCGTGGCGCGCCGCAGCGGTCGAGCGGCTGCCCGAACTGCACCGGGCCGGCCGCGAGCGCGCGGAACGCCACGGCGAGGTCGCCTTCCTGCTCGAACCCGACCTCAAGGAGGCCCGCGGCGGGCTGCGCGACGCCACCGCCCTGCGCGCGATCTCCGCCTCCTGGATCGCGGACGCCCCGCACGAGGAGGTGGACGCCGCCCGCGCCACCCTGCTCGACGTGCGCGACGCGCTGCACCTGGTCACCGGGCGCGGCGCGGACCGGCTGCTGCTCCAGGAACAGGACGCGGTGGCCCGCCGGCTCGGCCTGCTCGACGCGGACACCCTGCTGCGCCGGGTCTCCGAGGCGGCCCGGGCGCTGGCCTACGCCGGCGATGTGACCTGGCGCGAGGTCTCCCGGGTGCTGGCCGCGCGCGAGGCGGGCGCGGGGCTGCGCCGGTTGCGCCGGGCGCGCACCGGGGTGTCCGCCCGTACGCCGCTGGCCGAGGGCGTGGTCGAGCACGCCGGCGAGGTGGTGCTCGCCCAGGCCGCCCGGCCCGCCACGGATCCGGTCCTGCTGCTGCGCGCCGCGGCCGCCGCGGCCCGGGCCGGATTGCCGCTGTCGCGGCACACCGTGGACCGGCTGGCGAACGAGTGCCCGCCGCCGAGCGATCCGTGGCCGGCCGACGCGCGCGAGGCGTTCGTGGCGCTGATCGGCGCCGGGCGCGACGTGCTGCCGGTCTGGGAGGCGCTGGAGTCGCGGCGGCTGATCACCCGGTTGCTGCCGGACTGGGAGCGGGTGCGCTGCCGGCCGCAGCGCAACGCCGTACACCGCTTCACGGTCGACCGGCACCTGATCGAGACCGCGGTCGAGGCCGCCGCGCACACCCGCCGGGTGGCCCGGCCCGACCTGCTCCTGGTGGCCGCGCTGCTGCACGACATCGGCAAGGGCTGGCCCGGCGACCACAGCGTGAGCGGCGAGGTGATCGCGCGCGAGGCGGCCACGCGGATGGGCTTCGCCAAGGACGACGTGGACGTGATCGGCACGCTGGTGCGCCACCACCTGCTCCTGGTGGACACCGCGACCCGGCGCGACCTGGACGACCCGACCACCGTGGCGGCGTTCGCCGAGGCGGTGGGCAGCGTGGAAACCCTCGAACTGCTCCACGCGCTCACCGAGGCCGACGCCGCCGCCACCGGACCCGCCGCGTGGAGCGACTGGCGGGACGCCCTGGTCCGGGACCTCGTCGCCCGGACCAGGGCGGTGTTCGCCGGCCGCCCCGCACCGGCGGCGCTCGCGCTGCCGGCCGAGCGGATCGTGCTCGCCGAGGTCTTCGGCGACCTGCCGGTGGTGCGCCTGGAGCCGCTGCCGTTCGGCGCCGAGGTGACCATCGCCGCCGCCGACCGGGTCGGCCTGCTGGCGCTGGCGGCGGGCGTGCTCGCGCTGCACCGGCTCACCGTGCGCGCGGCCGCGATCGACGTCGTCGACGCGCTCGGCGTCACGGTATGGACGGTGGAGACCGAGTTCGGCCGGCTGCCCGACCCGGCGGCGCTGCGCGAGGACGTGCGCAAGGCCCTGGACGGGGGGCTCGACGTGGCCGCCCGGCTGGCCAAACGCGAGGCCGCCTACCCGCCCCGGCGCGGCGCCCCGCGCGCCCCCGCCCGGGTCGAGGTGATCCCCGACGCGTCCGCGACCGCGACCGTCCTGGAGGTACGCGCGCCCGACAGCCCCGGCCTGCTGCACCGGATCGGGCAGGCCCTCGCCGACGCGCACGTCAGCGTCCGGCAGGCCCGGGTGGGTACCCACGGCGCGGACGCGGTGGACGCCTTCTACGTGGTCGACCCCGACGGCGCGCCGCTGGCCGCCGCCGAGGCCCGCGGCCTGGCCAGGACCCTGGAGAAGGCGCTGGCGCCGTGACCGCTCGGGCCCGCGGCCGGCGGAACCGGGACGCGTGCCCCCGTCACGACCGCCCGGTGGGCGGTTAGGCTGGGCCCGACACCACCCGTATCTGACGAAGGACCTCTGCCGACGTGTTCGACACTCTCTCCGACCGCCTCGCAGCGACCTTCAAGAACCTTCGCGGCAAGGGGCGGCTCTCCGAAGCCGACATCGACGCCACCGCCCGCGAGATCCGGGTCGCCCTCCTCGAGGCCGACGTGGCGCTCCCGGTGGTCCGCGAGTTCATCGCCCGGGTCAAGGAACGCGCCCGCGGCGCCGAGGTGTCGGGCGCGCTCAACCCGGCCCAGCAGATCGTCAAGATCGTCAACGAGGAACTGGTCGGGATCCTCGGCGGCGAGACCCGCCGGCTGCGCTTCGCCAAGTCCGGCCCCACGGTGATCATGCTCGCCGGCCTCCAGGGCGCGGGCAAGACCACGCTCGCGGGCAAGCTGGGCAAGTGGCTCAAGGCGCAGAAGCACCAGCCGCTCCTGGTCGCCTGCGACCTCCAGCGCCCGAACGCGGTCAACCAGCTCTCCGTGGTCGCCGAGCGCGCGGGCGTCGCGGTCTACGCGCCCGAGCCCGGCAACGGTGTGGGCGACCCGGTCAAGGTGGCCCGCGACTCGATCGAGTTCGCCAAGACCAAGCAGTACGACGTGGTCGTCGTCGACACCGCCGGCCGGCTCGGCATCGACGCCGAGATGATGCGGCAGGCCGCCGACATCCGCGACGCGGTCAAGCCGGACGAGATCCTGTTCGTCGTCGACGCGATGATCGGCCAGGACGCGGTGGTCACCGCGCAGGCGTTCCTCGACGGCGTCGGCTTCGACGGCGTGGTGCTCTCCAAGCTCGACGGCGACGCGCGCGGTGGTGCGGCCCTGTCGGTCGCCTCGGTGACCGGCCGGCAGATCATGTTCGCCTCCAGCGGGGAAAAGCTCGAGGACTTCGACGCGTTCCACCCCGACCGGATGGCCTCGCGCATCCTGGGCATGGGCGACATGCTCAGCCTGATCGAGATCGCCGAGGCCAAGTACGACCAGGACCTCGCGCTCAAGGCCGCGGAGAAGCTGCACGGCGGCGGCAACAACTTCACCCTGGAGGACTTCCTCCAGCAGATGGAGCAGGTCAAGAAGCTCGGCTCGATCTCGAAGCTGCTCGGCATGCTGCCCGGCATGGGCGCGATGAAGGACCAGATCGACAACATCGACGACCGCGACCTGGACCGGGTCGCGGCGATCATCAAGTCGATGACGCCGGCCGAGCGGGCCGACGTGAAGATCCTCAACGGCTCGCGCCGGGCGCGCATCGCCAAGGGCGCCGGCACCGAGGTCAACGCGGTCAACAACCTGATCGAGCGGTTCGTCGAGGCTCGCAAGATGATGGGCCAGATGGCCAAGGGCGGCGGCATGCCGGGGATGCCCGGCATCCCGGGCATGGGCGGCGGCGCCGGCAAGAAGAAGGGCAAGGCGCCCAAGCAGGCCAAGGGCAAGCGCCAGTCGGGCAACCCGATGAAGCGCAAGCAGGAGGCGGCGGCCGAGGCGGCTCGGCGCGAGGAGCGCGCCGCCAACCCGTTCGGGCTGCCGGCCGGCAACGGCGCGGGCGGCGCGGCCGACTTCGAACTGCCCGACGAGTTCAAGAACTTCCTGCCGCCGGGGCAGAAGTAGCGGCGGGGTACGACCGGCGGGCCGGGGCCGCGACGTGGGCGCACCACGTCGCGGCACACCCGCGGGTGCGGTCCCGACCCGCTCGGACGACGAGGCGAGGATGGAGATGACGGGGGCCATGGACCTGTACACCGTGCAGGGGTGCCGGGTGGGCGTGCGACCGCCGACCGGGGCCGACGCGGCCGCCTCCGCCGAGGCGATCCGCCGCTCCGAGCACATCTCCCGCTGGAACCCGGCCGATCCGAACGACCTGCCGGACCTGATCCGCCGCCAGGGCGACACCTTCCGCACGTTCTTGGCGATCGACCTCGCCGAGCGCGGCCTGGCCGGCCGGATCAACGTCTCGAACATCGTGCGGGCGCGCTTTTGCAACGCGACGCTCGGCTACGACGCCTACACGCCCTACGCGGGCACCGGGCGGATGACCGAGGCGCTGGCCCTGGTGATCGATCGGGTGTTCGCCGCGGACGGCCTCGCGCTGCACCGCCTGGAGATCAACGTACAGCCGGGCAACGACGGTTCGATCGCGCTCGCGCGCCGCATGGGCTTTCGCTACGAGGGCTTCACCCCGCGCATGTTGTTCATCAACGACGCCTGGCGCGACCACGAGCGCTTCGCCCTGACCGCCGAGGAGTGGCCGGGCGCGGAGAAGACCATTCTTCCCTCGTAGGGCCGGACATGGCAGGCTGCCCGCCCATGACGTACGAGGTCGAGCCTGCCGTTCATCCAGAACTCGCCGCGCACACCGCGCACTTCGCCAAGCACGTATACACCGTGGCGGGACACGTGCACGTCGCCGTGGGCTGGTCCTCGGCCAACGCCGCGGTGATCGAGGGCCCCGAGGGCCTGGTGGTGGTCGACACCGGCAGCGGGGCGGACCTGGCCGCGGTGATCGAGGCCGAACTGCGACCGCAACTGCGCGACCCCCGGGCCCCGGTGCGGGCCGTGGTGGTCACCCACCACCACCCCGACCATGTGAACGGGCTGAGCCACTGGGCCGCGACGCCCGACGTGGACGTGTACGCGCACCGGACCTTCCTGGCCGCGCTCACCGACCAGTCCGGGCCCACGCTGCACATCATGGGCCTGCGCTCGGTGTACTCGCTCGGCAACCTCCTCGGCCCCTCGGACACCGAGGGCGTCAACGACGCGGTCGGCCCGCACGCCGGGGTGGGCACGCCGTCGTTCGTGATGCCCACCGTGCTGGTGGGGGACGCGCTGGAGACCGAGGTCGCGGGGGTGCGGCTGCGGCTGTTCCACAATCCCGGCGAGACCGACGACGCGATCAGCGTGTACCTGCCGGACAGCGACGTGCTGCTGTGCGGCGACACCATCCAGGGGCCGACCCTGCCCAACATCCACACCCTGCGCGGGTGCCGCTACCGCGACCCGATGCAGTGGGTGCGCAGCATCGACGCGCTGCGCGCACACGGGGCCGCGCACCTGATCCCCAGCCACGGGCAACCGGTGTCGGGGGCGGACCGGGTCGCCGAGGTGCTGGCCGTGGAGCGGGACTGCATCCAGTACATCCACGACCAGACCGTGCGCCGGATGAACGAGGGGCTGACCCCGGACGAGTTGGCCGAGACGATCGAACTGCCCGAGCACCTGGCCTCGTACGCGCCGTACGCGCGGGAGTACTACGGCACCGTCAAGCACACCGTGCGGCAGATCTTCTTCGGCTACCTCGGCTGGTTCGGCGGCGATCCGGTGGACCTGGATCCGCTGCCCCGGGCCGAACACGCGCGCCGGACGGTGGCGCTGATGGGCGGCCGGGAGCGGGTGCTCGGCGCGGCGACCGAGGCGTACGAGGCGGGCGAGTACCAGTGGGCGGCCGAGCTGGCCACCCACCTGACCCGGATCGACCGCGAGGACACGGACGCGCGGGCGGTCAAGGCCGCCGCGTTTCGCCGACTCGGCTATGCCCAGCTCAACGTCAACTGGCGCAACTGGTACCTGACCAGCGCGGACGAGCTGGAGGACCGGATCCAGCCGATCCTGCCGCTGATCAACTTCGCCGCGGTCTTCGCGCCCAGGGACCTGGTCGCCCGGATCCCGGCGGCCTGGCTGATCGAGCTGTACACCACCCGGCTGCGTGCGGAGGAGGCGCTGGAGGTGGACACCGTGCTCGGCTGGCGGGTGCTCGGCGGCGTGCACGGCGAGGAGGAGGTGGCGCTGCACATCCATCGCGGTGTGGCCCGCTTCCTGCGGGAGATTCCGGCGGACGCCGCCGTGGTGCTCGAACTGCCGCGCGAGACCGTGGAGTCGCTGCATCTGGGCCGGACCGATCTGCGCGGCGCGCTGGCCGGCGGGGACGCCCGGGCGATTCGCGGCGGCGCGGCGGAGGCGGCGGCCCTGCTCGACCTGTTCGACCCGCTCCAGCCGCGCAGGCCCACCGAGTTGACGCTGCGCTGACCGATCCGCGCCCCCGCCGGAGGGCGACGAGCGCCCCCGCCGGGTGTGTTCGGCGGGGGCGCTCGGGGTTCACGCGAGGGGGTCAGCTCGCGTCGAGGACCAGCTTGCGTACGTACTCGACCGCCTCGGCGACCGGGACCAGGGCCTTCTCGCCGCTCGCGCGCGAGACGATCTCCACGTTGCCCTCGGCCAGGCTGCGGGCGCCGACGGTCACCCGGAACGGGATGCCGACCAGTTCGATGTCCTTGAACTTCACCCCGGGGCGCTCGGCGCGGTCGTCCAGGATCGTGTCCACCCGCTGCCGCCGCAGTTCCGCGTAGATCTCCTCGGCGGTGGTGCGCGACTTCTCGTCCTCGACGTCGAGCAGCGCGACCGCGACCTCGAACGGCGCCACCGCGACCGGCCACACGATGCCGTTCCTGTCGTGGTGCGTCTCGACCATCGCGGCCATCGCGCGCTCGACGCCGATGCCGTAGCTACCCATGACCGGGGTGATCCGCTCACCGTCCGCGCCGAGCACGTTCACCCCGAGCACATCGGTGTACTTGTCGCCGAGCTTGAAGATGTGGCCGATCTCGACCGTCTGCTCGACCTCCAGGCCGGTGCCGCACTTCGGGCACGGCTCGCCGGCCACCACCTCGCGCAGGTCCACCCAGCGACCCACCGCGATGTCCCGCTCGACGTCCACGCCGCGCACGTGCATCTTGTCCACGTTGGCGCCGGTGACCATGTCCCGGCGACCGCGCAGCGCCTCGTCGGCCAGGATCGGCAGGTCGGTCACGCCGACCCCGCCCAGGCTGCCCGGGTACGCGCCGAGCGCGGCCTTGATCTCGTCCGGCGTGGCCGGGCGCACGTCGTTGGAGCCGGTGGTGTCGATCAGCTTCTGCTCGACCAGCGCGTGGTCCCCGCGCAGCAGGGCCAGCGTGAGCTGCCCGCCGACCATGTAGACCAGCGTCTTGATCTGCCGGTCGGCCGCGACGCCGTGCGCCCTGGTCAGGTTCTCGATGGTCTTGACGCCGGGGGTGTCGAACCGCTCCGGCGCGTCGAGCCCCGGGCCGTCCTCGATCGCCGCGAGCGTGGACGTGGCCTTCTCCACGTTGGCCGCGTAGTCGCAGTTCGGACAGTGCACGACCAGGTCCTCGCCGGCCGCCGACGGGCACATGAACTCGGTCGAGCCGCTGCCGCCCATCGTGCCGCTGGACGCCTGCACCGCGATCGCGGGGATGTTCAGCCGCTGGAAGATGCGGACGTACGCCTGCCGGTGCGCCTCGAACGAACGGTCCAGCCCCTCGGCGTCCAGGTCGAAGCTGTACGAGTCCTTCATGGTGAACTCGCGCACCCGGATCAGGCCGCTCTTGGGCCTCGGCTCGTCCCGGAACTTGGTCTGGAACTGGTACCAGGTCTGCGGCAGGTCGCGGTAGGAGCTGAGTTCGAGCGCGAGGGTCGTGAAGATCTCCTCGTGCGTCATGCCCAGGGCCAGGTCGGTGCCCTTGCGGTCCTTGAGCCGGAACATCTCGTCGCCCATGACCTCCCAGCGACCGCTCCTCTGCCAGATCTCGGCCGGATGCATGGTCGGCAGGATCATCTCCTGCGCGCCGATCCGGTCCATCTCCTCGCGGATGATCCGCACCACCTTCGCGCGCACCCGCACCGCGAGCGGCAGCAGCGAGTAGTGGCCGGCCATCAGCTGCCGGATGTAGCCCGCGCGCACGAGCAGACGGTGGCTGACCGCGTCGGCGTCGGCGGGGTCCTGACGGAGAGTGGGTACGTACAGTTCGGACCAACGCATGAGACCGTGGCGACCTAACGACTAGGGGGAAGGGCGTGCGACCTGCATTCTAAAAGCCGCGCGAGGTGCGACCACCCGGGTTTTCCCCCGGTCCTCGCCCCGGCTTTGGTCGGCGCCCGGAAGTCTGGCAGAATGGCGAGCTGAGTACCCGGGGCATTGCCGGACCCTCTCTCCGCATGCTTACCGTGTCCACGATCAGCCGAGCCTCATGTCCCCACGTGAACGCCGGCTGTTCACCCACGTCAAGATGCAGGAGACACCACTCTCGTGGCAGTCAAGATCAAGCTGAAGCGCCTGGGCAAGATCCGTTCGCCCCACTACCGCATCGTCGTCGCCGACGCCCGCACCAAGCGTGACGGTCGGGCGATCGAGGAGATCGGTATCTACCACCCGATGGAGAACCCCTCGCGTATCGAGGTCGACTCCGAGCGTGCGCTCTACTGGCTGGGCGTCGGCGCGCAGCCGACCGAGCCCGTCGCGCACATCCTCAAGCTGACCGGCGACTGGCAGAAGTACAAGGGCGAGCCGGCCCCGGCCCCGCTCCTGGTCGCCGCGGAGAAGGCCGACAAGAAGTCGCTCTTCGAGGCCGCCGCCCGCGAGGCGATGGACGAGCCCAAGGACGGCGCCACCACGCCGAAGGCCAAGAAGGAGAAGAAGGTCGAGGCCGCCGCCGAGACCGAGACTCCGGCCGCCGAGGGCGAAGCCGCCGCCGAGACCGCCGCTAACGAGGGCTGACCGTGCTCGAGGAAGCCCTCGAACACTTGGTCAAGGGCATCGTCGAGCATCCGGACGAGGTCAAGGTACGGGCGCGTAATCTTCGCCGCGGTCGCATTCTCGAGGTCCGGGTCCACCCCGAAGACCTCGGGAAGGTCATCGGGCGAGGTGGCCGCACCGCGCGTGCGCTGCGTACCGTCGTGACCGCGCTCGGCGGCCGGGGAGTCCGCGTCGACCTCGTCGACGTCGACCAGGTTCGCTGACGTACCCGGACATCACGTCCAACCGGGAGCTGCCCGGCGGAGTCACATCCGCCGGGCAGCTTCTTGGCATTTCCGGTGCTCGGGCCATCGGGTTCCAGGAGTTTCCGGGTTTCCGGGCAGAGATTGAGGAGTCGCAGGTGCAGCTTGTGGTCGGCCGTATCGGCAAGGCACACGGCATCAAGGGCCAGGTGACCGTCGAGGTCCGTACCGACGAGCCCGAACTGCGGCTCGCGCCCGGAGCGGTGCTGATGACCGACCCGCCGTCGGTCGGTCCGCTGACCATCGCCGACGGTCGGGTGCACAGCGGTCGACTGCTGCTGAGCATCGAGGGTGTGACCACCCGCAGCGGCGCCGAGGCGCTGCGCAACACGCTGCTGATCGCCGAGATCGACCCGGACGAACTCCCCGAGGATCCCGAGGAGTTCTACGACCATCAGCTGATCGGCCTGGACGTGGTCACCGCCGACGGCGAGGCGGTCGGCGAGATCACCGAGGTGGCCCACCTGCCCTCGCAGGACCTGCTCATGGTCCGCCGGGCGGACGGGCGCGAGGTGATGATCCCGTTCGTCCAGCAGATCGTGCCGGAGATCGACCTGGAGAATCAGCGCGCGGTGATCACCCCGCCGCCGGGCCTGCTCGACGCGCAGGACGCGGTGCTCGCGGTGCCGGACCCGGCGGAGGGCGACACGTCAGAGGACCCGTCGTGAGGATCGACGTCGTCACCATCTTTCCCGAATACCTGGCCCCGCTCGACGTCTCGCTGGTCGGCAAGGCGTGCGCCAAGGGCCTGCTGGACGTGCACCTGCACCAGCTCCGGGACTGGACGTACGACGTGCACAAGACCGTCGACGACACCCCGTACGGCGGCGGCCCCGGCATGGTGATGAAGCCCGAGCCGTGGGGGCTCGCGCTGGACGCCGTGCTGGAGCAGGGCGAGAGCGCGGCGGCCCCGGTACCCCGGATGATCGTGCCCACGCCGTCGGGCCGGCCGTTCACCCAGGACCTCGCGGTCGAACTGGCCGCGGAGCCGTGGCTGCTGTTCGCGCCCGCCCGGTACGAGGGCATCGACCGGCGGGTCCTGGACGAGGCGGCGACCCGGATGCGGGTGGACGAGGTGTCCATCGGCGACTACGTGCTCGCGGGCGGCGAGGTGGCCGTGCTGGTCATCGTCGAGGCGGTGGCGCGGCTGCTGCCGGGAGTGCTGGGCAACGCGGAATCGCACCGGGACGACTCGTTCGCGCCGGGCGCGATGGCCAACCTCCTGGAGGGGCCGGTATACACCAAGCCCGCCGAGTGGCGCGGGCGCGAGGTGCCGCCGATCACGGTGTCCGGGAACCACGGCGCGATCGCCCGCTGGCGGCGGGACGAGGCGCTGCGCCGGACCTCGGCCCACCGGCCCGATCTGATCGGCCGGATAGATCCCGCGGCGGTGGACAAGAAGGACCGGGCGCTGCTCGCCGAGCTGGGCTGGGTCGAGCGGGACGGCCGGTTTCATCGGGGCGACCCACCTGTGGCAGACTGAGACGCTGTTGCCATGTCCCGATCCGGACCGGGTTCCCCGGGAGCCGGACGGCACCCCTGCCACAGGGGGAGCGCCATTCGGGACCGGCGACCCCCCTTTCGTAACCACGAATCCCCGTGGGTGACCTGTGGCACCCCCGAGAAAGCGACGCGAGATGAACAAGCTCGACCACATCGATGCCGCATCCCTGCGGGACGACGTCCCGGACTTCCGCCCCGGTGACACCCTCAAGGTGCACGTGCGCGTCATCGAAGGCAACAAGTCCCGCGTCCAGGTCTTCCAGGGCTTCGTGCTGCGTCGCCAGGGCGACGGCGTCCGCGAGACCTTCACGGTCCGCAAGGTCAGCTACGGCGTCGGCGTGGAGCGCACCTTCCCGGTGCACACCCCGGTGATCGAGAAGATCGAGCTGGTCACCCGCGGCGCCGTGCGTCGCGCGAAGCTCTACTACATGCGTGACCTGCGCGGCAAGGCCGCGAAGATCAAGGAGAAGCGCTCGGACCGTCCGACGCGCTGACCCGTGCGCCACACCCGGGGTGCCTCGCCCATGGCGAGCCGACCCGGACGCTACGCTCGTTCGTGATGGACGACGCAGAGCAGAGCAGAGGCCGTGCCTCCACGGCGGAGGAATCCGCCGGTACCTCGTCCACCGAGGTCGTGGAGGCGCGGCCTTCGCGTGTCCCGGGACGGGCGTCGGGCGGGAGTGGTCACGGGGGCGGGCTCGACGGGGCGCTCGGGACGGTGCCGGCGGCGCCGAAGTCCCCTGATTTCGCAAAGGATTCGACGGTGGGCACGGGCGGCGGTGCGGGCGTCGGCTCGGCGGCCGAGGCGAGTGTCGATGCTCCGTCGAAGGGCCCGGAGAAGGCCGACACCCCCGAGGACGGGGCGGGTTCGGCGGCCGAGACGGCACCCGAGCCCGGGACCGCGTCCGAGGCCGCGACCGCATCCGGGACCGACGTTGTCGCCGGGACCGAGTCCGACGGCGACCCCGACGGTGACGCCGAGGGCGATTCCGAGGCCGAGTCGGGCCCCGAGGCCGAGGGTGCTCCCGACGCGCCGCGTCGGCGGCGAATGCCCGCGTGGGTCGAACTTCCGCTCCTGGTCGCGATCGCAATGGTCGTCGTCCTGGTGGTGAACTCGTGGGTCGCCCAGCCGTTCGTGATCCCCAGCGGTTCGATGGAGAACACGCTAGAGGTCGGCGATCGGGTCCTGGTGAACAAACTCGCCTACAAGTACGGGGACATCCACCGCGGCGACATGATCGTCTTCGACGGGCGCGGCTCGTTCACCCCCGAGGGCACCGGCTCGCCCGACCCGGTGACCGGCGCGCTGCGCAAGCTCGGCGGGGTGTTCGGCTTCACCAACCCCGACGACAACGACTTCGTGAAGCGCGTCATCGGGATCGGCGGCGACGTGGTCAAGTGTTGCGACACGCAGGGTCGGGTCACCGTCAACGGGGTGGCGCTGGACGAGGGCGACTACCTGCATCCGGGCGACAAGCCCTCCGACTTCCCGTTCGAGGCCGAGGTGCCCAAGGGAAAGCTCTGGGTCATGGGCGACCATCGCAGCAACTCGGCCGACTCGCGCGACCACCTGGGCGACCCCGGTGGCGGCATGGTGCCGGAGAGCCGGGTGATCGGGCGCGCGCAGTGGATCATCTGGCCGTTCGGGCGGATCCAGGGCGCGGATCGGCCGAAGACGTTCGATCGGTCGGACTTCGACCGCCGTGGGTAAACGCGGCAAGCCCAAGGGCGCCCGGGCCGCCGATCCGGCGCCCGCGCGGCCGAGTGCCCACCCCGAGGGCGGGGCCGGTCCGCTCCCGACTCCGGAGGTCGTGGGCGCGGTGGCGCTCGGCGAGGCCGAACCGGTCCGGGCGGCGCCGTCGGTCGAGGCGCGGACCCCCGCCCCCGCGCGCCGACGCCGGGGCAGGCGTTCGCGCCGCAAGGACAAGGTGGTGCCGCTGTGGCGAGAACTGCCGATGCTCGCGGTGATCGCGCTCGCCCTCGCGCTGCTGATCAAGACGTTTCTGGTGCAGGCGTTCTACATCCCGTCGGGATCGATGGAGCACACCATCGACGTCGGCGACCGGGTCCTGGTGGACAAGTTCTCGCCGTGGTTCGGGTGGACCCCCGAGCGCGGCCAGGTGGTCGTCTTCAAGGACCCGGGCGGCTGGCTGGGCAAGAAGAAGACGGACGATCCGCCGCCCGGCCTCAAGCAGTTCAAGCAGGGTCTCGTGTTCGTGGGCATGTTGCCCTCGGACGACGAACAGGACCTGATCAAGCGAGTGATCGGGGTCGGCGGCGACACGGTGGCCTGCTGTGACCCGTCCGGGCGAATCACCGTCAACGGTGTTCCGCTGGACGAGCCCTACCTGTACAAGGGCAACGCGCCCTCGGAGAAGCGCTTCAGTGTGACCGTGCCCAAGGGGCGACTGTGGGTGATGGGCGACCATCGTGGTGACTCGGCCGACTCGCGGGCACATATGGATCGGCCCTATCAGGGCACGATCCCGGTGGACGACGTGGTCGGGCGGGCCGTCATGGTGGCCTGGCCGTTCGGTCGCGCGCATCGGCTGCCGGTTCCGGACACGTTCGGGAACAAAGCCCTGTCGGTTGCGATCCTCCCGCCCACCCCGGTCGTTATGGGAATGGTGGGTGCGGTTCCGCTGGTCCTGCTACGCCGACGTGTACGCTCGCGCCGGCGCATGCCGGCCCCGTGGGGTCGACATCGACCCGGCGACGTGCGCGGCACGGGTCGGAAATCATCAAGACAGAGCTGTGGGCAGCCGGTGGACAGCCCCGACCGGGTGCCGTGTGGCCTGCACGGGTACGAGGAGGCGCCGTGGGGGAAGTCGTGATCGGAGCGCGATCCGCTGGTGGAGACGACGATCGTGGGCGGGAGCCGCACGAGCGGCATCCGACCGACGCGCCGCACGATCCCGGAGCGCCACCGACCCAACCAACGAGCGGGGACGGGCCCCGGCAGTCGCCCGATCTGGTGAAGCATCCGAAGAACGGGGCCGCCGCCGACGCGGCGCCGATCTTTCCGCCGGTGGCGCCGACCCCCGCGACCGGTGGTCCGGGTGCGGGCGGACCGCCGGACGCGGACGGCCCCGGCGGTCCCGGTGGTCCGGGCGACTCCGGGGGATCGGGCGACTCCGGCGAGCCGGAGGGTGCCGGTGGACCGGAGGGCACCGGCACCGACGAGGGCGCCTCGGCCTCGGGCGAACGGCGCAAGAAGAAGGGGTCGTTCTGGAAGGAGCTGCCGCTGCTTCTGGTGATCGCGGTGGTCCTGGCGCTGCTCATCAAGACCTTCCTCGTGCAGGCCTTCTCGATTCCGTCGGAGTCGATGGAGAACACCATCAAGGTCGGCGACCGGGTCCTGGTGAACAAGTTCTCGCCGTGGTTCGGCGCGGAGCCGGAGCGCGGGCAGGTGGTGGTCTTCCACGACCCGGGCAACTGGCTCCAGGAGGCGCCGAAGCAGTCCGACAACGCGGTGGTGCGCGGGCTGCAAAAGGGCATGTCCTGGGTCGGCCTGATGCCGTCCGCCGACGAGAAGGACCTGATCAAGCGGGTGATCGGGGTCGGCGGCGACCGGGTGCAGTGTTGCGACGCGCAGGGCCGGCTCATGGTCAACGGCAAGCCGTTGGACGAGAGCTCGTACCTGAAGAAGGGCGTGGCCCCGTCGACGAAGGTGTTCGACGTGACCGTGCCCAAGGGCCGGATCTGGCTGATGGGCGACAACCGGGACAACTCGTCCGACTCGCGCTATCACATGGACCAGCCGTTCAACGGGACGGTGGACAAGGACCAGGTGATCGGGCGCGCGTTCACCGTGGTGTGGCCGCTGAACCGGATCCACGGCCTCGGCGTGCCGAGCACCTTCGACCAGCCGGGCCTCGGGCTCGACGTGATCGGCGGCACCCCGATGGCGGCCGGGCTGATCGGGGCGGTGCCGCTGGTGTGGTGGCGGCGCAGGCGGCGCGGCGGGCCCGAGGAGCGTACGGCCACGCGCCCGCCCTCGGCGGCGCCGCCGGCCTGACGGCCGACCTCTCGCATCCGGCCGGGCGCTCGGGAACCCCCTCCCGCGCGACCCGGCCGTTCGCGGCTCGGGGCACAATCCGGGGATGACGACTCAACCCGTGTCATGGCCCGGAGACGTACCGGAGCCGGTGCCGGACTATCCCGCCGACCTGGCTCCCGACCTGGAACGACGCGCCGTGCGCGTGGTGATTCTCGACCCCGACGACCGGGTGCTGCTGTTTCGCACCCGGGTCCCCGAATCCGATCCGTCCGACTGGTACGACCTGCCGGGCGGCGGCCTGGACCCCGGGGAGACCTATGTGGACGCGGCCGTTCGGGAGATTCGGGAGGAGACCGGCCTGCGGATCGAGCCCGCCGAGGTGGGACCGCCGACCTGGCGGCGGAGTGTGACCTGGGTGCGGCCGGGGCATCGGCGGGTGCAACACGAGTTCGTGGTCCTGGTCCGGGTCGCCGAGCGGGCGCCCGCGGTCTGCGAGGACCGTTCGTTGTGGACCGCGGACGAGCTGGCCGAGTACCAGGAGGCGGTGTGGTGGCCGGTGGACGAGATCCGGGCGGCGCCGGCGCGGTTCTACCCGGGCCGGCTGCCCGAGCTGCTGCCGAGGTTCCTGGCCGGCGAGCTGATCGACGAGCCGTTCGAGTGGTGGAACGGCTGAGCACCGCGGCGCCGGCGGCTCGACGGCCGGTCGATCCGGGCCGCCCGGGGTGTCCCGGACGGTTGTGCCATGGTGCGCCGGTGGGCGCGAGGGTCGCCGGTACACAATGGGAGGCGTCAGCGAAGCGCAGGAGCGAGGGGCGCGCATGAGTGCGGAAGATCTCGAAAAGTACGAGACCGAGATGGAGCTGCAGCTCTACCGCGAGTACCGCGACGTCGTGGGTCTCTTCAAGTACGTCATCGAGACGGAAAGGCGCTTCTACCTCACCAACCAGTACGAGCTGCACGTGAGGTCGGCCGACGGGGAGGTCTTCTTCGAGTTGTCCATGGCGGACGCGTGGGTGTGGGACATGTATCGACCCGCGCGATTCGTGAAGAATGTTCGGGTTCTTACGTTCAAGGACGTCAACGTCGAGGAACTGACCAAGAGCGAATTCGAGATGCCCGCGGGCAACGAAGGGTTCGGCGGCTGAGCGGACTCCGCGCGCCCGCAAGGGCGACATCCACAACGACCGGTTTGTCCACAGGTCGCGGTGGGTCGACACACGACCACCTCCGGCTCCGGCAGCGTCGAGCCCGGAGGTGGTTGTCGTGCGGACCGACGAGAGTGGCAGGGAGGGCCGGGGCGGCCCGGCCCGGCAGTCCCGGAACGGCGCGGTGGGGCGCTACGGCGAGCGGGTCGCGGCGCGCTATCTGACCGAGGCGGGCATGGCCGTCCTGGCGCGCAATTGGCGGTGTCGGGACGGCGAGATCGACATCGTCGCGCGCGACGGGCCGGTCCTGGTGGTGTGCGAGGTCAAGACCCGGCGCGCGGGTGGGTTCGAGCACCCGCTGGAGGCGATCGGCCCGGTCAAGGCCGCCCGGCTGCGGGTGCTGGCCGAGCGCTGGCGGGCGGCGAACCCGCTTGCCGGGCCGCCGGGGCGCGAGGTGCGGATCGACCTGGTCGCGGTGGTCGCGGCGGTGCGTGGGGCGGCCGGGGTCGAGCACGTCCGGGGGGTGTGCTGAGCATGGGCTTCGCGCGCACCCGGTCGGTCACCCTGGTCGGGGTGGACGGCGTCGTGGTCGAGGTACAGGCCGACCTGGAGCCGGGGGTGACCACGTTCACCCTCGTGGGCCTGCCGGACCGGACTTTGGTGGAGTCCAAGGAGCGGGTCCGGGCGGCGGTGGTCAACAGCGGCGAGGAGTGGCCGCAGCGCAGGCTGACGGTGGGGTTGTCGCCGGCGACGGTGCCCAAGACGGGATCGGGCTTCGATCTGCCGATCGCGGTCGCGATGCTGGCCGCGGCGGGCGTGCTGGACCCGCGCGCGATCGAGGACCTGGTGATGATCGGCGAGCTGGGCCTGGACGGGCGCTTGCGGCCGGTGCGCGGGGTGTTGCCGGCGGTGATGGCCGCCGCGGCGGCCGGGTGCGCCCGGGTGGTGGTGCCCTCCGTGGCGGCCGGCGAGGCCGAGTTGGTGCCGGGGGTCGCCGTGTGGGGGGCGACGTCGCTGCGGCACCTGCTGGCGAGGCTGCGCGGGGAGCCGGCGCCGGCCGAGCCGGCGGCGGTGCGCGACATCGGTCTGGGCCCCGATCCGCTCGCCGTGGTCGGCACCTTGACGGCGGGCCCGCCCGCCGGGTCGGCGTCGGCCGATCTGGCCGACGTGGCCGGTCAGGGCCGGGCCCGCCGGGCCCTCGAGGTGTGCGCCGCGGGCGGGCACCACCTGTTCCTGCTCGGCAGTCCGGGTGCGGGCAAGACCATGTTGGCCGAGCGGTTGCCCGGGATCCTGCCGGCGCTGGACGGACCGGCCTCGCTCGAAGTCAGCGCGGTGCACTCGATCGCGGGCACGCTGCGCCCCGACCTGCCGCTGGTGACCACGCCGCCGTTCTGCGCGCCGCACCACAGCGCGACGATGCCGGCGATCGTCGGCGGCGGCAACGGCCTCCCACGCCCGGGCGCGGTCTCGCTGGCCCATCGGGGCGTGTTGTTTCTGGACGAGAGCCCGGAATTCAGCGGGCGGGTACTGGACGCGCTGCGCCAGCCGCTGGAGTCGGGCACGGTCACCGTGGCGCGCAGCGGGGGGATGTTGTGCTTCCCGGCCCGGTTCCTGCTGGTGATGGCGGCCAACCCGTGCCCGTGCGGGCGGTTCTCCGGGCGTGGTCTGGACTGCACGTGCTCGTCGCTGATGCGGCACAAGTACCTGGCCCGGCTGTCCGGGCCGCTGATGGACCGGATCGATGTGCGGGTCACGGTGGATACGGTCTCCCGCGCCGAGCTGTTCGCCCCGGAGGGGGCGGGGGAGCGGTCGGAGGTGGTGGCCGCACGGGTGCTGGCGGCCCGGGAGCGGGCCGCGCGGAGGCTGGCCGACACGGGGTGGACGGTCAACGCGGAGGTGCCGGGGCGCGAGCTGCGCACGCGGTGGACGGTCGACGCCGACGCCCTCGACCGGGCGGCGCGCGACATGGAGCGCGGCTTCCTGACCGCCCGAGGTCTCGACCGCGTCCTCCGCGTCGCCTGGACCCTGGCCGACCTGCACGCCCACCCCCGCCCCACCCGCGCCGACGTGGACACGGCCCTCGAACTGCGCACGGGAGTGATCCGAGGCGACACGGCGGACGACGACGGGTTCGAGGGATGAGGAACCGCCGACACGACAGGCCGGTCGCGGATGCGGAAGGCGGGGGCGGGCCCGTGGGGTGGGTGGGAGTTGCGACGGGGTGGTCCGGGTCGAACGGAGCACCGCCCGTGCCACCGCGTCACCACGTAGGTCCGGCAGCGTCGGATGTGGACCCGCCCCTGACCACGCGTCCGGGGCACCGCCGTCGCCTCGCCCCGGGGCTCACCCGCACCGCGGCCCCCGACCGGGCCCGCGCGCCCGCGCTCGCCCGGCGGCTCGCGGCCTCGTGTGCGGCCGGTGGGGGTGGTGCGGGTGTGCGGGGCGGACGGTCGGGGGCGGCCACGGCGGGGTGGATGGGAGTTGCGCATGGGTGGCCCGGGGGGAGCGCGGGGCGCCCGTGCCGGTCCGGCACCGCACGCGGTCGGCATCCGAGGGGTTGGCGGTCTTTTGGCGGGTGGGGGCTTTGCCGGGCCCGGTGGGGCGTTGGGGGATGGAAGGTGTGGGGGTGGGTGGGGTGGAGTCGTTGCCTTGGGGGGATGGGGACTTTCCCGAGCGGGATGTGGAGGGGGAGCGCGCGGCTCGGGCGGTGTTGAGTCGGCTGGTGGAGCCCGGGGACGCGGTGTTCGGGCGGGCCGTGCGGGTGTACGGGGCCGCTCGGTTGTTGCGGGATCTGCGGGGGCGTGGTGCGTTGCCCGGGGAGTTGGCTCGGCGGGATCCGGCGGGGTATCGGGTTCGGCTCGGGGCGCGTGATCCGGACGAGGACCGGGCTCGGCTCGCCGAGGTGGGTGGGAGCTTTCTGGTTCCCGGTGATCCGGGGTGGCCCACCCAGCTCGACGACCTCGGGGACGCCCGGCCGCTGGGGCTGTGGACGCGCGGCGCGACCCCGCTGCGGCTCGCCGCGCTGCGGTCGGTGGCGGTGGTGGGCGCGCGGGCGTGCACCGACTACGGCGCGCACGTCGCGGGGGCGTTCGCGGCCGAGTTGGCCGAGGCGGGCTGGACGGTCGTCTCCGGCGGCGCGTACGGGGTGGACGGGGCCGCGCACCGGGGGGCGCTCGCGGTGCGCGGGTCCACCGTCGCCGTGCTGGCGTGTGGCATCGACGTGAACTATCCGCGTGGGCACGAGCGGCTGCTGGCCCGGATCGCCGAGAAGGGCGTGCTGGTCACCGAGCTGCCGCCGGGCGCGCACCCGACCCGCTACCGCTTCATCGAGCGCAATCGGGTCATCGCGGCACTGACCCGGGGCACCGTGGTGGTCGAGGCGGCGCTGCGCAGCGGTGCGCTGATCAGTGCCCGGCGGGCCGCGCTGCTCGGCCGTCAGGTGATGGGCGTGCCGGGGCCGATCGGCTCGCCGAGTTCGGCGGGCGTACACGTGCTGCTGCGCGAGCCGGGGTCGGTCCTGGTGACCCGGGCGGCCGAGGTGATCGAGCAGGTCGGGGTGATCGGTGACGACCTCGCGCCGGTCCTGGCCGGCCCGAGCCGCCCGGGGGACGACCTGCCGCCCGAGATCCGCCGGATCCTGGACGTGGTGCCGTGGCGTGGCGCGCTGTCCACGGCCGCGATCGCGCACGAGGCGGGATCGGCGCCGGCCGCCACGCGACGCCGACTCGACGTGCTGGCGGCCCGCGAACTCGTGGATCGCACCTCGAAGGGGTGGCGTCGCCGTGGCGGTGCTTGACCTGGGGCCGCAGTGATCATCACCGTGAGGGGAGGAGGCCCGATCGAGGAGGTGTGCCATACCCGTGACCGACGAGCGCGCCCGAGAACGCCGCCCCGGACAGGATCACCCCACCGGCGACCGCGGTCGCCCCGACGGCGACTCGTCGCCGCCCCACCGGACCCACCCACCACACTCCGACACGGCCCACGACGAAGCCTCCGGCGCGCCCCGCCCCCGAGCCCACCCCCACCACCGGCGCGCCCCCCGGGGCGTCGGTTGCCTGGGCGCCGGTGCCGGAGCGTGGAGGAGTGCGGGGGGCGGGGTGTGCGCCCCCTGGGGTGCGGGTGCTGTCCGTGGGCAATGCCGTGCGGGCCGGGCCGGTGGGTCCGCCGCAGGGGGGTCGCCGCGTGCGCGGGTGTGTCGAGGGGCGTGGTGCGGGTGGCGCCGAGCGACCCCTACGCCTCGGTCCGAGGCGGTTCGGCGCGCGCCGGGCGGCTTCGGGCGGGATGCCGTGATTCGGGCGATCGGGGCCGAGCCCCGTCGTTGTAGCGCTCGGGAGTCGTCAGGTCACGCTACGCTCGCGAGGACGCAGATCTACACGCACGTTTCCGTGGAACGACACAAGGCCACGTATGCCCAAGCACACCCCAGGGCGTAAGAGCGCCACCGCGGCCGCGTCCGAGAACGGACCGGCCGTCACCGTCGAGGACGGTGGCGCTTCCAACCGCGCGCTGGAGAACCTTTGGAGCGACTTCAAGCGCTCGGGGGACCCCACCCTGCGGGAACGCCTCATCCTGAATTACTCGCCGCTCGTGAAGTACGTCGCCGGGCGGGTCGGCGTCGGCCTTCCGGCCAATGTGGACCAGGCCGATTTCGTCTCGTACGGGATGTTCGGCCTGATCGACGCGATCGAGAAGTTCGATCTTGATCGCGCGATCAAATTCGAAACCTATGCGATCAGTCGCATCCGCGGCGCGATCATCGACGAACTGCGCGCGCTGGACTGGATCCCCCGATCCGTCCGACAGAAGGCCCGCGCGGTCGAACTGGCGTACGCGGGGCTGGAGGCCAAGCTCAACCGCACCCCCTCGGAGGTCGAGGTGGCCCGCGAGATGGGCATCGCGCTCGAGGACCTGCACGCGATCTTCAGCCAGCTCTCGCTGATCAACGTGATGGCCCTCGACGAACTCCTGCACACCGGCCAGGACGGCGGCGACCGGCTCAGCCTGGTCGACACGCTGGAGGACACCACCGCCGACGACCCGGTCGAGGTGGCCGAGAGCCGCGAGATGCGCCACCTGCTCGCCCGCGCGGTCAACGCGCTGCCGGAACGGGAGAAGACCGTGGTCACGCTCTACTACTTCGAGGGACTGACCCTGTCCCAGATCGGCCAGGTGCTCGGGGTGACCGAGAGCCGCACCTGCCAGATCCACACCAAGGCCGTGCTCCAACTGCGCGGCAAGTTGTCCGACGCGCGGTGAAGGCTTCGCGCGGTGTTCGCGGCCCGGCCTTCGTCGAATGTCGGGGTGATTCCTTAATGTGGACAAGTGGACAGCACATCGGCAGCCCCGGCGACACCCCGCTCCGTACCGCGGCGATACGGCCCCGACGACCTCGCCCGCTGGGTCCCCGAGCCCAACAAACGACGCGGGCGCACCGCGTTCCAGCGGGACCGGGCCCGGGTGCTGCACTCGGCCGCGCTGCGCCGACTCGCCGGCAAGACCCAGGTGGTGACCCCCGGCGAGAGCACCCCGGCCGGCCAGGACAGCCCGCGCACCCGGCTCACCCACTCGCTCGAATGCGCCCAGATCGGCCGTGAGCTGGGCCAGGCGCTCGGCTGCGACCCGGACCTCGTGGAGACCGCCTGCCTGGCGCACGACCTGGGCCACCCGCCGTTCGGCCACAACGGCGAACGCGCCCTCGACGAGGCGGCCAAGAGTTGCGGCGGCTTCGAGGGCAACGCGCAGAGCCTGCGCCTGCTCACCCGGCTCGAACCCAAGACGTTCGCCCCCGACGGCCGCAGCGTCGGCCTGAACCTGACCCGCGCCGGCCTCGACGCGGTGCTCAAATACCCGTGGCCCCGCCGCCAGGACAAGCACGCCTACGGCGCGTACGACGACGACCGGGCCGTGTTCGACTGGGTGCGCGAGGGTGCCGACCCCGGCCGCCGCTGCCTGGAGGCCCAGGTGATGGACTGGTCCGACGACGTCGCCTACTCCGTGCACGACCTGGAGGACGCCGTCCAGTCGCACCGCCTCGACCTGGTCCGCCTGCGCGACGCGGGCGAGCGCCGCGAACTGCTCGACCTCACCGTGCGCCGCTACCGCCCCGACTGCGTGGCCGACGAACTCGGCGAGGCGCTGGACCGGTTGCTCGCGCTCGACTTCTGGCCGGCGGGCTACGACGGCTCGCGCCGCGCCCAGGCCCGGCTCAAGAACGCCACCAGCGGCCTGATCGGCCGCTTCTGCCTGGCCGCCGAGCACGCCACCCGGGAGCTGTACGGCACCGCGCCGGTCCTTCGCTACGCCGCCGACCTGATCGTCCCGCGCGAGATCCGCCTCGAATGCGCGGTGCTCAAGGCGGTCACCGCGCGCTACGTAATGGCCCGCGAGGGCGCCGAACAACTGCGCGAGCGCCAGCGCACCGTCCTCACCGACCTGGTCGAACTGCTCGCCGCCGGCGCCCCCGAGCGGCTGGACGCGTCCCTGCGCGAGGACTGGATCGAAGCCGACACCGACGCGGCCCGGCTGCGCGTGGTGATCGACCAGGTCGCCTCCCTGACCGACCGCGCCGCCCTCACCCTGCACGCCACGCTGACCACCCGATGAACCGGCCCGACCCGTCACCGCCCCCGAGTGTCGGACGGACCCGTAGACTCGACGATCGTGGCCGGCCGTATCCGTGAAGAAGACGTCAGGCGGGTCCGCGAGACGGCACGCATCGCGGAGATCGCCGAACAACACCTGCAACTGCGCAACGCGGGCGGAGGAAACTTCAAGGGGCTCTGCCCCTTCCACGACGAGAAGTCCCCCTCCTTCCAGGTCAGCCCCGCCAAGAACCTCTGGTACTGCTTCGGCTGCGGCGAAGGCGGCGACGTTCTCGACTTCGTCATGCGCCTGGACCACACCACGTTCTCCGAGACGGTGGAGCGGCTGGCCCAGCAGTACGGCATCGAGCTGCACTACGAGGAGGGCGGCTACACCCCCGGGCGCCAGCAGGGCCGGCGCACCCGCCTGGTCGAGGCGCACCGGATCGCCGCCGCGTGGTTCGCCGACCAGCTCGGCACCCCCGAGGCGGAGACCGCCCGCCGATTCCTCGCCGACCGGGGCTTCCCGCAGGACGCCGCCGAGCGGTTCTCGCTCGGCTACGCGCCCAAGGGCTGGGAGAACCTGGTCCGATTCCTGCGCGGCAAGGGCTTCACCCCGCAGGAGATGCTGGAGGGCGGGCTGGCCAGCGAGGGCCGCAACGGCCCGATGGACCGCTTCCGCGGCCGGCTGGTCTGGCCGATCCGCGACATCACGGGCGACGTGATCGGCTTCGGCGCGCGCAAGCTCTACGACGACGACAACGGCCCCAAGTACCTGAACACCCCCGAGACGCCCATCTACAAGAAGTCCCAGGTGCTCTACGGCCTCGACCTGGCCAAGAAGGAGATCGCCAAGTCCGGCCGGGCGGTCATCGTCGAGGGCTACACCGACGTGATGGCCTGCCACCTCGCCGGCGCCGGCACCGCGATCGCCACCTGCGGCACCTCCTTCGGCGACGAGCACATCAAGGTGCTGCGCCGACTGCTGATGGACTCCGGCGAGTTCCGCGGCGAGGTGATCTTCACCTTCGACGGCGACGCCGCCGGCCGAAAGGCCGCGCTGCGCGCGTTCGAGGAGGACCAGAAGTTCGTCACCCGCACGTTCGTCGCGGTCGAGCCGGGCGGCCTGGACCCGTGCGACCTGCGCCTGGAACAGGGCGACGAGGCCGTACTCGCCCTGATCGACGCGCGTGTCCCGCTCTTCGAGTTCGCCATCCGCAGCCGGATCGAGGGCCACGACCTGTCCACCGCCGAGGGCCGGGTCGCCGCCCTCGACGCCGCCGCGCCGGTCATCGCCGGCATCAAGGACCAGGCGCTGCGTCACACCTACGCGGTCCGACTCGACTCGATGCTGGGCTTCTTGGACGAGAAGTTCGTGGTCGGCCGAGTCGCCCAGGTCAACCGGTGGCAGCGCGAGCGGGCCGCGCGCGGCGAGCGCGGCGGCGGCCCCACCCAGGGGCCCGCCACCCCGGCCAACGGCCGACAGCCGGCGGCCCCGCAGCGCCCCGCGGGCTTTCGCCCCGACCCGCGCGACATGTGCCAGGCGGTCCAGCGCGAGGTGCTCAAGCTCGCGCTCCAGGCGCCCGCGCTGGTCGCGCCCGCGTTCGACCACTACGAGGCGGACGAGTTCACCGCCGCGCCGTACGCGGCGGTGCGCACGGCGATCGCGACCGCCGGCGGCGTGTGCTGCGACCTCGCGCAGACCCCGAACTGGGTCGGCGAGGTGCGCGTCGCGGCGCCCGACGACGCCGTGCGGCACATGGTCACCGAACTGGCCGTGGAGAACATGCGGTTGAGCAGCGACCCGGACCGGGCGTACGCCGACGGCAACCTGGTCCGGCTGCGGGTGTTCTCCGCCGAACGCCGGATCGCCGACGCCAAATCCCGTCTGCTGCGCCTGGACCCGGGCCGCGACGCGGAGGAGTACGGGTGGGTCTGGCAGGAGCTGACCACCCTGGAGACGTACAAGCGGGCCCTGCTCGACCGCGGCGCCGAGGCCCTCTACGCCCCCGGCGGCTGAGCACCGTCGGGCCGGGCACCCCAAAGCCCCCTCCCGGCCGGCCGAATCGGGCGAACCGCCCACGCCGGGCGAGATTTCCCCGCCCGGACTCTCGGCTACAGGCCCCCTCGTGCAGCAGACTGGGGAAGGTGCATCGGCGCACCAGAGGGGGGAAAACGCCCGGCGGCGACCCCGCCCACACGGAACGGACGGATGAGCCTGAACCGGGCCCGGCCACCGTCCTCACGAAGCACGTCACCCCAGGAACCGCGCCACCCACCCCGACCGTGGTCGAGGCGACCGCCGCGCCGGCCGGCGACGGCGAACCCGACGAACTCGCCCGCCCCGCCGAATCCGCCGGCTCCTCCGCCGACCTGCTGCGCCAGTACCTGCGCGAGATCGGCCGGGTGCCGCTGCTGAGCGCCGCCGACGAGGTCGACCTGGCCCGCAGGGTCGAGGCCGGACTGTTCGCCGGGGCCCGCCTGCTCGACGACCCGCCCGCCGACCCCGCCGCCCGGGACGCGCTCGCCATCCTGGTCCGCGACGGCGAACGCGCCAAACGCCGGCTGATCGAGGCCAATCTGCGCCTGGTGGTCTCGATCGCAAAACGCTACGTCGGCCGCGGTCTGGGCCTGCTCGACCTGGTCCAGGAGGGCAACCTGGGGCTGATCCGCGCGGTGGAGAAGTTCGACTACACCAAGGGCTTCAAGTTCTCCACCTACGCCACGTGGTGGATCCGCCAGGCGATGAGCCGGGCGCTGGCCGACCAGGCCCGGACCATCCGGGTCCCGGTACACGTGGTCGAACTGATCAACCGGGTCATCCGGGTCCAGCGCCGCCTGTTGCAGGAGCGCGGCGAGGAACCCACCGCCGAGGACGTCGCCGCCGTGCTCGACCTCACCGCCGAGCGGGTCACCGAGATCCTGCGGCTGGCCCAGGAGCCGGTGTCGCTGCACACCCCCGTCGGCGAGGACGAGGTGCTGCTCGGCGACATCGTCGAGGACACCGACGCGACCGCCCCGGCCGAGGCCGCCGCCTACCTGATGCTGCGCGAGCACCTGGAGGCACTGTTGTCCACACTCGGCGACCGCGAGCGGCAGGTGGTACAGCTCCGCTACGGGCTCGCCGACGGTGAACCGCACACGCTCGAGGAGATCGGCCGGGTCTTCGGGGTGACCCGGGAGCGCATACGCCAGATCGAGTCACGCACCCTGTCCCGGCTCCGCGAGCGGTCGTACTCGGAGCAACTGCGGGGCTATCTCGACTGATCCCTGGCGTTTCGGCTTACGTCTGCTGTCAGAATTCGCCCATGCCGACAAGCCCGACACCCACCCTCGTCGCCGGGGTGCACTGCTCAGCGCACCAGTTGCGCATTCTCGTCTGCGACGCCGCGACCGGTACGCCGCTGCGCCAGGGGCGCGCCGCGTACGCCGAGGGCGCCTCGACCACGCCGGGCGCGTGGTTGCGGGCCTTCGGGGAGGCCGCGGCGGGCGGTCTCCTCGACGGCGTGGCGGCGATCGCGGTGGCCGCGCAGAACCACGGCGCGGTGCCGCTGGACGCCCAGGGGGTGATCCTGGGGCATCCGCTGCCCGACGAGGACTCCTCGGCCTCCGGCGCCGCCGCCGACCTGGTGGACGCGCTCGGCGGCCCGGCCGCGTGGACGGCCGCCACCGGCGCGGTGCCGGGCTCCTCGTCCGCGATCGCGCAACTGCGCCGGTTCGCCCGGTTCGAGCCCGAGGCGGTGACCCGGATCGCCACCGTGCTGCTGCCGCACGACTGGGTGACCTGGCAACTGCTCGGCTGCCCGCCGGACCCGGTCACCGACCGGGCGGACGCCTCCACCACCGGCTACTACGCGACCACGGGGGAGTGGCGCGAGGACCTCATACACCTGGCCATCGGCCGGGTGCCGCGCGCGCCGATCGTGCTGCCGCCGGGCGCCGCCGCCGGGCGTACGCCGGAGGGGATCCTGGTCGCACCCGGCACCGGTGCCGAGGCGGCGCTGGCCCTCGGCGCGGACCTGGCCGACGGCGACGTGGTGGTGTCGCTCGGCACCACCGGCGTCGCGTTCGCGGTCCACCCCGTGCCCTTGGCCGACCCCGCGGGCGTGGTCGGCTCGTACGCCGACGCCACCGGGCGATACCTGCCGCTGGTGCGCACCCTCAACGCGGCCCGGGTGCTGCGCGGCACCGCCTCGATGCTCGGCGTGGACGCCGAGGAGTTCGATCGCATCGCGCTGGAGTGCACGCCGGGCGCGAGCGGGCTGGTCCTGCTCCCCTACCTGGAGGGCGAACACATCCCCGACCTGCCGCACGCGGCGGGCACGCTCACCGGGCTGCGCCGGGAGAGCATGACCCCGCCGGCGCTCGCGCGTGCCGGGGTCGAGGGGATGTTGTGCGGCGTTTCGGACGCGTTGGACGCGCTGCGCGATCGGGATGTGGCGGTGGAGCGGCTGATCCTGATCGGTCCGGGAGCACGCTCGGCGGCGGTGGCGGGGATCGCGCCCGCGCTGTTCGGCGTGCCGACCGCGGTGCCGCCGGCGGCGCTCGCGGGCCGGTTCGTGGCCCGTGGCGCGGCCCGGCAGGCGGCCTGGGCGCTGTTCGGGGTGCTGCCGGAGTGGCCTGCGGACATAGACACGTTCATCCGGGCCGACGAGGACGAACTCGCCCTCGGCGACGCGGTCCGGGCCCAGTACCGCGAGGTACGCAACCGCCTGCACCCCGGCGCCGTGACCCCACCACGGGAAAACGCCGAGACGAGCGGCCGCCACAGAAGAGACTGACAAACGCCCGAGACCCCGCCGCCCGCGCCCGCCGCCTGGGCCATGCCGGTCGCCGGCGTGCGGGAATCGACGGATGTGGGTGGAGGTGCCGGCTCGCCCGTCCGGGCGTGCCATGGGTGCCCGCGCCGGTGGTCCCGGGCGGGTCCACGGGTATCCCCGTCGTTCCGCCCGGGACCACCGGCGCGTTGTGGGCGTGGTCCGAGGTGTTACAGCCCCTGGCCGTGGCGCGACGACGTCACCGACGTGCCGTTCGTGCCGTGTCCGCCGAAGCGGTCCGGCAGGTGCCGACCCACCCGCTCGGGCAGGTGCTCGCCGATCGCGCGGCCGGCCTTGGCGCCCGCCTCGCGACCGAGCCCGGCCGCCGCGTGCCCGGCCTTCTGCGCCGGCGGGCTGCTCGCCACCGTGCCGGAAAGCTTGCGGATCTGCTCGTACCGCTCCCGCCCGGCCTTCGCCCCCAGGACGTAGCCGATGGCGAGGCCGGTGACGAAGGTGAGCTTGTTGATCATGGTGTCCTCCGCGGTCGTTTGTCCCGCCCGTGCACGTCAGCGCCTACCCGGGCGACGTGCGTAGGCAACCTGTGAGGTCCTACCGGAAAAACCCTGGTGCGGGCCACCCCTCGGAATGCGCTAATGTATTCCACGCAGCGACCGCCAGACGGTCCGACGCAATCCCGCATAGCTCAATTGGCAGAGCAGCCGGCTGTTAACCGGCAGGTTATTGGTTCGAGTCCAATTGCGGGAGCCATCGACAGCGCCCGCCGGTCCACCGGCGGGCGCTGTCGCGTATCCGGGCCGCGTCGGCTCATTCGCTCCCGGTCCGGGCCCAGAACTCCTGCCAGGACGGCCACTCCTCGGGCAACCGCGCATCGGTGATCATCGGGTTGTCGGGGAAGTGGAAGCGCCCCGGCACGGCCAGCGGATGCTCCAGCACGTCGGCGGCGTAGAAGGCCCTGGGCTTGCGGCTGCGGAAGTACCAGCGCCCGTCCCGCCGTTCGTAGCGATCCCGATACTGCATCGGCATCACCACCCACAGGTCGCCCACCTCGTGCTCGGGACGGCAGTACACGACACCCGTCGCGTGGTCCTCGTCGACCAGGTCGATCACGTGGTTCCCGATCAGGTGGAAGGTGATCCCGTACGGCCGCAACACCGGATCGAACCACTCGGCGAGCGCGGCCCGACCCACACCGCCCGCCCCCGTGCGCACGTCCGGCACGAACAGGTCGGCCAGCGCCGGCACGTCCCGGCTGTCCAGCGCCAGCGCGTAGCGGGCGGCCAGTTGGCGAATCTGCTCGTGCGCCTCCAGGCGATCGAGCCGGGTGGTGATCGAATCCGACATGCTGCCTCCGTAAGCTGACGGCCAGTCAGATATCACGGTGTCAGACGACCGACCCGGACCACGCTCCGGGTCGGCCCGTCGGGACGCCCACCCCGTGGGGAGCGCGCATGGTCGACGTCGGCATCTATCTGGACCTGCGCAATCCGGTCGAGTGGCGCCAGGACTGGTCCCGGCTGTACGCCTTCACACTGGAGCTGTGCGAGGAGGCGGACCGGCTCGGCGTGCACTCGATCTGGACCACCGAGCACCACGGCTTCGACGACGGCTACCTCAGCCAGCCGCTCACGCTGGCCGCCGCGATCGCCGCGCGCACGAAGCGGGCCCGGATCGGCACCGGTGTGACCATCGCGCCGCTGCGCCACCCCGCGCACCTGGCCGAGGAGGCCGCGGTCGTGGACCTGGTCAGCGGCGGGCGGCTGGAGCTGGGCATCGGCACCGGCTACCGCAGGCCCGAGTACGACCTCTTCGACCGAGGCGACCTGCTCGCGACCCGATTCGGCGCCACCGACGCGAGCGCGCGCGAGATTCGCAGGTTGTGGGAGACCGGCACGATCAGCCCGCCGCCCGTGCAGCGCCGGCCGCGGATCTGGCTCGGCTACCAGGGGCCGCAGGGCGCGCGGCGGGCCGGACTGCTCGGCGAGTCGCTGCTCACCGCGAACCCGGCGATGGCCGCGCCGTACCTGGACGGCCTGCGCGCCGGGGGGCACGATCCGGCGACCGCGCGGATGGCCGGGCTGCTCAACGGCTGGATCACCGAGGATCCCGAGCGGGACTGGCCGGTGGTCTCCCGCCACCTCGCGCACCAGTGGGACGGCTACCACCGGTACGCGGCGGAGGGCACCGGGGCCGCGCCGCCGCGCCCGATCGACCCGAACCGTTGGCGAGCACGCGGGTTGTCCGCGGCGCCCGGCCACTTCCTGCACGCCACCCCGGAGGACGCGGCGCGGGAGATCCGGGCCTACGTGGCCGATACGCCGATCGAGACGGTGTGGTTCTTCGCCTCGCTGAGCGGGATGACCGAGGACATGGTCCGCGCCCACGTGACCACGCTGTGCTCCCGCCTGGCGCCGCTGGTGGCATAGCGCGGCGCCCCACCCCTGGCGCGCCCCCCACCTCGCCCCCCGCGCCTCACCCCCGGCGTCGTGACGGGCGCCGAGGGCGAGGAAGCGGCGGACGGATCGCGCGTATGGCACGGACGATCGACTGTCTGCGATCGACGGCGGGATGCGAACGGTTTCGGGCAGGATGAGACCACGCCCGCGAGGATCCCCCCGGGCGTTGGTCGGGCCTGACCGGTTATGCTGCGTCAGGCTGTCCGGCAGCGGACGGCAAGGGGCGGTAGCTCAGCTGGTTAGAGCAGGGGACTCATAATCCTCTGGCCGTGGGTTCGAGTCCCACCCGCCCCACCCGTTCTTCTCGGCGCCGTCGAGTGCCGACCGCATTCGAGTTCCCATGCCGTGCCCTCGTACCGTGTGCTTGCGTGTCGGCTCGTCCCACCCGATGTGTTGGTTGCTGTGTGTCGTCGGGCGACTCTTTTCCGTAGTCGAGTCAGAGCTTAGCGGGCTTTTGATGGATTCCGGGAGTGAAATCACTCGAACGGGCTATCCCCATGTATATCCCTGGCGGGACGTCACCTCGGCGAGCGTGCGCTGGCCGGACGCGCTCGGGTGGAACCAGTCCCAGTGGCTCACGTCGTTCTTGCCGAACCGCTGGGTGTTGACCACGCCGCCGTCGTAGCGGCAGTTGGCCCAGGTCGAACACACCTCGCGCAGCTTGGCGTTGTACGCGGTCACCCGGTCACGGACCCGCTGTCGGCGGTCCAGCGCGTCGGGCTTGGTCGACTGCGGGTCGTCCAGCATCGACTGGCACACGTTGCCCACCGACCACACCGTGCGGGCCAGGAACTCGTCGTGCCCGGTCTCCCACATGCGACCCAGGTCCGGGATGCTGACCACGAGCACACGCGTGTTCGGCAGGCCCGTGCGCAGGACGCCCAGCGCGTCGCGGAACTGGCTCTCGTAGGTGCCCGGCGAGGTCATCTCGTCCACGGTGTGCCGACAGGCGTCGTTGGCGCCGATCAGGATCGTGACGTAGTCGACCCGCTGGCCGACCGCCTGCCGGGCCTGACCCGCCAGATCGGTCATCTTCGCGCCGGTCTTGGCGTTGTTGAACACGGCGTCGGCCGGCAGGCCGAGCCGCTTCGCGTGGCTGTTCACATCGGCCGAGGTGCCCGTGGCCCACGACTTCTCCGGGCAGTCCTGGAGCGGTGAACAGGTATCGAACCCCCGGGTGATCGAGTCGCCCAGGGCCGCCATCGAATGGGGCCGGGGCGGCACGGTCGCGGTGGGTGGTTTCTCGGGTGCAGGCGACAGCACCTTGCCGTTGGGCTGTTCGGCCGCGGTCGGGTTGCCGGGTGTCGGGGTTTGCCCACCACTCGGCCCGGCAATAAGTCGATCCCCGGCAGCCGCCGGATCGGCCTTGTCGCCGTCGCCCGAATCCATGCAGGAGGACAACGTCAACAACGCCGCGACCACCATCGCGGTTGCCGCCCCTACTCGTCGTTTCCGACCCACGCCGCCCCCTCCGCCCCCTAGCATCGACACGACGATGTCCATCGACGGTATGTCACTCCTTCGTGTGAAGGCCGACAATGCCGGGAGTGGCGTCGTCGGCGGCCGGGCACGTTGAGTGCAGTGGCTCACCATTCCGATACGGTGAGTAACGAATTGTTCCTGCACATCGGACAATTGCCCACATGTGATTACGGACAGCAACTGGTGCCTGTGGTACATCCGTGGTCTGTGGGGCACAATGGAAGACCGGGATTCGAACAGGCAGTCCGAGACAAGGCTTGAGGCCGCTGGGGAAGGCGAACCTCGTCCTTGAAGCCTGGAGGTCCCGGTGACGACACGTGGAGTTCTGTACGTGCACTCCGCGCCGCGTGCGCTGTGCCCGCACGTCGAGTGGGCCGCAGCGGGCGTTCTTGGCGTGCGCGTGAGTCTGGACTGGGTCCGCCAACCGGTGGCGCCCGGGATGTTGCGGGCCGAGCTGTGCTGGCAGGGCGCGCCCGGTACCGCGTCGCGCCTCGCCTCGGCGTTGCGCGGCTGGCACCTGCTGCGCTTCGAGGCCACCGAGGAGCCCTCGGCCAACACGGAGGGGGAGCGCTACAGCAACACCCCCGAGCTCGGCATCTTCCACGCCGTCACGGGGGCGCACGGCGACATCCTGATCCCGGAGGACCGGCTGCGCGCGGTGCTCGGTCGGGCGGCGCGGGGCGAGGTCGATCTGCGCTCCGAGGTGGAGAAGCTGCTCGGCAAGCCGTGGGACGACGAGTTGGAGCCCTTCCGCTACGCGGGCGAGGGCACCCCGGTGCGCTGGCTGCACCAGGTGGTTTGAGCACGCGGGGGATCCCCGAGACGAAGACATGCGTATAGACATACCGACACGAGCGGCCCTCCCGAATCATCCGGAAGGGTCGCTCGCGTCTCCGCCTTGGGATCGAGAGCGGCCGTCGGAGCGGGTTGCCGGTGGATGCGCCCCGGGGGCACGGCGGGACGAACGGTCGCCCCGGCGTGGGTGATTCGTCCCTCTTGTGGGTTGCCTCGGGTCGGTCGGCGCCGGTACGCGAGTACTCCCGGGCACGTCGATCACCCGGTCGGCGGCGCCGGATTCGGCCGCGAACATTCGTGCCCCCGCCGCGAGATCCGCGACGGGGGCACGAACGGGTGTGCGACTGTGGGGCCTTACTCGAAGCTGCGGAAGGCGACCACGACGTTGTGCCCGCCGAAGCCGAACGAGTTGTTCAGCGCCGCGATCGTGCCGTCGGGCAGCGTGCGCGGCTCGCCCCGCACGATGTCCATGTCGACCTCGTCGTCGAGATCGTCGACGTTGATCGTGGGCGGCGCGAGGCGGTGGTGCAGGGCGAGCACGGTGGCCACCGACTCGACCGCGCCGGTGCCGCCGAGCAGGTGGCCTGTCATCGACTTGGTGCTGGTGACGGTGACCTTGTCGGCCGCCGCGTCGCCCAGCGTCGCGCGGATCGCCTTGAGTTCGGTGACGTCGCCCGCCGGGGTCGAGGTGCCGTGCGCGTTGACGTGCACGATCTCCTCCGGCGCCAGGTCGCCGTCCGCCAGCGCGAGCGCCATCGCGCGGGCGATGTCGCGGCCGGTGGGCTCGGGCTGGGCGATGTGGTGGCCGTCGGAGCTGAGCCCGGCGCCCGCGACCTCGGCGTACACGCGGGCCCCGCGGGCCGCCGCGTGCTCGGCGCTCTCCAGGATCAGGACGCCGGCGCCCTCGCCCATCACGAAGCCGTCGCGGCCCTTGTCGTACGGGCGGGACGCGCGCTGCGGCTCGTCGTTGCGCTTGGACATCGCCATCATGTTCGCGAACGCGGCCATCGGCAGCGGGTGGATCGCGGCCTCGGTGCCGCCGCAGACCACCACGTCGGCGCGGCCCGAGCGGATCATCTCCAGGCCGTAGGCGACCGCCTCGGCGCCGGACGCGCACGCGCTCACGGGGGTGTGCACACCGGCCCGCGCGCCCAGTTCGATGCCGACGTTGGCGGCCGGGCTGTTGGGCATGAGCATCGGCACGGTCAGCGGGCCGACCCGGCGCGGGCCCTTCTCGTGGAAGGTGTCCCACGCGTCGAGCAGGGTGGTGACGCCGCCGATGCCCGAGGCGATGGCCACACCCAGGCGGGTCGGGTCCACCACGAGGGCGTCCGGGGCGTCCTCGGGCACGGTGTTCTTCGCGGCGTAGCCGGCGTCGAGCCAGGCCTCGCGCGCGGCGATCATGGCGAACTGGCCGGAGCGGTCCAGGCGCCGCGCCTCGACCTTCGGCATGACCTCGAGGGGCTCGACCGCGATCCGCGCGGCGAAGGTGACCGGCAGTTGCTCGGCCCATTCCTCGGTCAGCGCCCGCGCGCCGGACGTGCCCGCGAGCAACGCGGACCACGTGGTCGCGACATCGCCGCCGACCGGCGTGGTCGCACCCAGGCCGGTGACCACCACGGCCCGCGTGGCGTCGTTGCGCTCGGTCGACTTCACTGTCTTCTCACTCTCACGCTGTGGGTTCGGGCGGCCGGCGTGCCGAGGGTGCGGCGATGCCGGGGCCCGTGGTGTGACTGCGACGGACCGGGCCGGACGCGCGAACGCGGTCCGGCCCGGAGAACGACCGGCGCTACATCCGACCTAGGCGGCGGCCTTGACGATGTAGTCCACCGCGTCGCGGACGGTCTTGAGGCCCTTGACGTCGTCGTCCGGGATCTTGACCTCGAACTTCTCCTCGGCCGCCACGACGACCTCGACCATCGACAGCGAGTCCACGTCCAGGTCGTCGATGAAGGACTTGTCCAGCTCGACCTCGTCCTGGGGGACGCCGGCGATCTCGTTGACGATGTCGGCGAGGCCCTCGAGGACCTGCTCCTGGCTAGCCATGATGCTCCTTGATTGGAATCTTGCGGTGACGTAAAGCTGTGCTGCTCGTCCGATCGGCGCCTCGCGGCGACCGACGGGGGACTACGGAAGCGTAATGACCTGCCCCGCGTACACGAGGCCGGCCCCGAATCCCATGATCAACGCGGTCCCGCCGCTGACCGCTTCGCCACTTTCGAGCATGCGCTCCATGGCGAGCGGGATGGACGCGGCGGAGGTGTTTCCGTTCTCGGCGATGTCGCGGGCGACCGGCACCTCGGGGGGCAGCTTGAGCGCCTTGATCATCGCGTCGGTGATCCGCATGTTGGCCTGGTGCGGGATGAACGCGTCCAGGTCCTCGGCCTTGACGCCGGCGGCGTCCAGGGCCTGTTCGCAGACCTTGGCCATCTCCCACACGGCCCAGCGGAAGACCTTCTGGCCCTCCATCTTGAGCGTGGGGAACTCCTGCTCGCGGTCGTCGCGCAGGTCGTTCCAGTCGACGGTCTGGGTGATCGCCTCGGCCTGGGAACCGTCCGAACCCCACACCACGGGGCCGATGCCCGGGGTCGTCGAGGGTCCGATCACCACGGCGCCCGCGCCGTCGCCGAAGATGAACGCGGTGCCCCGGTCGGACAGGTTGGTCAGGTCGCTCAGCCGCTCGACGCCGATCACCAGGACGTATTCGGCGCTGCCGCCGCGGACCATGTCACTGGCGAGCGAGACGCCGTAGCAAAAGCCCGCGCAGGCCGCGGAGACGTCGAACGCCGCCGCCCGGCCGCCACCCGCGCCCAGGCGGTGTGCGATCTCGGTGGCGATCGCCGGGGTCTGCTTGAGGTGGGTGACCGTGGAGACGATCACGCAGCCGACCTGCGAGGCGTCCAGACCCGCGTGCGCGAGGGCCTTGCCGGCCGCCGCGACGGACATCTCGGCGACGGTCTCCTCGGGGGAGGCCCAGCGCCGGGTCCGGATCCCGGAACGGGACTGGATCCACTCGTCGGAGGAGTCGATCCGGTCCACCAGCTCGGAGTTGGGCACGATCCGGGCCGGACGGTAACCGCCGACGCCGAGGATGCGCGCGTGCGCGGCTCCGGCGCGGGGGGTGATGGTTGCGGTCACGCGTGGTCCTCCCGTACGGGTTCGAGGCCGGGTGGGTTCGCGGCCGGGTGCAGAGCGGGTGTCGCGACGGGCATCACGACGGGCTCTGGGGGCCGGTCGGGCCACCGTGCGCCTCGACCAGCTTCCGGGCGGCCTCGAGGTCGTCCGGAGTCTTCAGCGCGACCGTCTCCACGCCCGGCATGGCGCGCTTGGCCAGAGCGGTCAGGGTGCCGGCGGGGGTGACCTCGATCAGGCCGGTCACGCCCAGGTCCTTCATGGTCTCCGTGCACAGGTCCCAGCGGACCGGGTTGGAGACCTGGCTGACCAGGCGCGCGACCACGTCGTGGCCGTCGTGCAGGACGGTGCCGTCGGCGTTGGACAGGAACGGGACGCTCGGATTGCGCACGCTCACGCCCGGGACCAGTTCGGCCAGGCGGTTCACCGCCGGTGCCATGTGCTCGGTGTGGAACGCGCCGGCCACGGCCAGCGGTCGCAGGCGCGCCTTCTCCGGCGGATCGGCGGCGAACGCGGCCAACTGCTCCAGGGTGCCGGCGGCGACGATCTGGCCCGCGCCGTTCATGTTGGCCGGGGTCAGGCCGTGTTCGGCGATCTTGGCGAGCACCGTCTCGGGGTCGCCGCCCAGGACCGCGCTCATCCCGGTCTGCGTGACCGCGGCGGCGGCGGCCATCGCCCGGCCCCGCTCGCGCACCAGGGTCAGCGCCGTCTCGGCGGAGATCACGCCGGTGGCGGCCGCGGCGGTCAGCTCGCCGACGCTGTGGCCGGCGGCGGCGCGTACCGCACCGGGGACGTCGTCGGGCTGCGGGAACAGTGCGAACGCGGCCACCAGACCCGAGGCGACGAGCAGCGGCTGGGCCACCGCCGTGTCACGGATCTCGTCGGCGTCGGCCTTGGTGCCGTAGTGGATCAGGTCGAGGCCGGTGACGGCCGACCACCAGCGCAGCCGGTCGGCCACGCCGTCGAGGTCGAGCCAGGGGGCGAGGAATCCGGGCGTCTGAGCGCCCTGTCCGGGGGCGACGAGTACGAGCACGAGGTCAAGCCTCTCTCCTGCGAGGGGTGGCATCCCCTTATCGGCAGGGACGAAGATCCGATGGTGACTTTGTTGGGTTCGTACAAATAGGTGCGGACTAGCTCTCGATCGCGGCCAGTCGGCCGAGGATCAGCGAGACCTGGAGGGTGAATGCGGAACGGGTCTCGGTCGGTACGAGGCCGGTGACGTCCACGACGCGTCGCAGCCGGTAGCGCACGGTATTGGGGTGGACGAAGAGCATCCGGGCGGCTCCTTCGAGACTCGCCGCCTGCTCCAGGTAGACGGAGAGCGTCTCCAGGAGCGCGGAGCCGGCCGCGTGCAGGGGTATGTAGATCTCCTCCACCAACTGCTCCCGGGCCTCGTCGTCTCCCGCGAGCGCGCGCTCGGGCAGGAGATCGTCCGCGGAAACCGGGCGCGGCGCGTCGGGCCAGGCCACGCACGCGCGGTGTCCCGACATCGCGGCTTGGGCGGAGCGTACGGCGGCCAACAGGTCGGGCACCTGGGGGCCGACCACCACCGGACCGGGGGCGAACTGGCCGATCAGCGACCGGGTCGCGCGGATCGGGTCGTCGGTGCCGCCGAGGATCACCACGAGCCGTTCGCCCTGTACTCCGGTGAGCACGTTCAGCCGGGCGTGTCGGCCCGCCCGGTGGATGCCGTCGACAACCTCCTGGGCGTCCGCGTCCGGGGCGTTGCCCACCACGACCATGACCGAGTCCGGCGAGCCCCAGCCGAGTGCCGAGGCCCGGGACAGGATGCCCTCGTCGGCCTCGCCGCGCAGCAGCGAGTGCACCACCAGGGCCTCCAGGCGGGCGTCCCACGCGCCGCGCGTCTCGGCGGCGTGCGCGTACACCTGCGCGGTGGCGAAGGCGATCTCCCGGGAGTACAGCAACAGCGACTCGCGCAACTCCTGTTCGTAGCCGGGCGCGGCCAGGGTGGCGATCTCCGCCTCGACCACCTCGATGGTGGTGCGGATCAACTCGACCGTGTGCGGCAGGGTGATGGTGCGGGTCAATTCGCGCGGCGCGGTGCCGAATACGTCGGCGCTGACCTTTTGCGGGGTCTCCGGATGCCGGAACCACTCGGTGAACGCGGAGATGCCGGCCTGGGCCACCAGACCGATCCAGGACCGGTTGTCGGCGGGCATGTTCCGGTACCAGGGAAGCGCCTCGTCCATCCTTGCGAGCGCCGCGCCCGCCAGGGCACCGGCGGACTTCTCGAGCCTGCGGACGGTCGCGGCACGAAGATCGGGTTGGGGGCTCACGGGGCCATTGTCCTCTGCCTGATGAGCGGCTCTGCCGCCGGCTCGCGAGGGACCACTTTTTCTTTCCCCCGCTTCGCTCCGCCAAGAAAGAGCGGCTCCGCCGCTCTCCGCGCCGTGCGCGTCGATCGTGTGGGCGGCCTGAGGCGTGGGCACTGACACGCCTCGGGGGTGGTGGTGGGCCGAAGGCTCGGATGTTTCGGGGGGCGGGGCGCGGTCATGCGGGGGCGTGGAGGGTGGTGGTGCGGCGGGTTCGGTCGTTGTGGGCGCCGGTGAGGACCGCGGTGTGCACGGCTCGGGCCAGGCGGGCGCCCCAGGTGGAGCGGGGGCCGGCGAAGGGTTCCACCGGGGTGTTCGGGTGGGGGATCGCGGCCGCTATGCAGATCGCGTCGGACGGGGTGCCGGTACACCGGTGGCCGGCTTCGAGGAGGGCCTGGACCTTGGCCTCTGTGGCCGTGGCGACGGCGTTGACCAGGGCCGCGTCGGACAGGGCGACCGGGATCGCGGCGATGATGTTGATCGTGCCGGGGGGCGGGGTGCCCGGCCGGCCCGGGCCGGGGGCGGCGGCCCAGGTGGGGATGCCGATTCCGGTGGTGGCCAGGGCCTCCACGCCCTCGTCCGCGCCGCGGGTCCACGCGGTGACGTCGGCGGCGGTCATCAGGCCCACGCCGGGGCCGGTCAGGCCGAGCGAGGCGGCCACCTCGGCCAGGTGGGCGGCCGGGTCCATGCGGTCGTAGCCCGGGCGGACCTGGAGGTTGAGCACCCACCCGCGTTCGCCGATCCCGCCGCCGAGCAGGGCGGAGGAGATCATCCGGTGCGGCCCGGCGCGCCAGAGCAGGGCCGGGCGACGGGTGCCGTCCTCGTCGCGGACGGGCTGCTCCGGGGTGAGCAGGGCGGACGGGGTCGGGCGCGGGTGTGGCGGTGCGGTCACGGGGCCTCCTCGGCGGTGTCTCGGGCCGGCCGGCGGGGGCGGACCGGGTGGACCCGGGGGCGGCCGTCCGGGCCCCGGTCGACGGTGACGGTCGCCTGGTAGTGCTCGGCGATCGTGTCGGGGGTGAGTACGTCGGCGGCCGGGCCGGAGGAGACCGCCCGGCCGCCGACCAGCATCAGCAGACGGTCCGCGTATTGGGCGGCCACACCCAGGTCGTGCAGGGTGGTCAGGACGGTCAGGCCGTCGGTGATCCGCAGCGTGTCGACCAGTTCCAGGACCTGCTGCTGGTGGCCCAGGTCGAGTGCGGTGGTCGGCTCGTCCAAGAGCAGCACCGGCGCCTGCTGGGCCAGCGCGCGGGCCAGCACCACGCGCTGCCGTTCGCCGCCGGAGAGCCGGCCCACGTCGCGGGCGGCGAATCGGCCCAGGTCGAGGCGGTCGATCACCTCGCTCGCGATGGCGCGGTCTCGACGCCCCGGACGAGCCAGGTAGCCCAGGTGGGGGGTGCGGCCGAGAAGGACGTACTCGTGGACGGGCATCTGGTCGGGCACGACCGGGTTTTGGGCCGTGTAGGCGATGGTCCGGGCCAGCTCGCGGGCGGAGAGGCCGCGGACCGGGCGGCCCGCCACGGTGATCTCACCCACGTGGGGGAGCAGGCCGGCGACCGCCTTCAGGAGGGTGGACTTGCCGGCGCCGTTGGGGCCGATCACCGCCACCCACTCGCCGGGCTGGACGTCGGCGCGCACATCGCGCAACACCGGGACCCCGTCCCGGTCGACCCCGGCCTCGCGCAGCGACAGACGCGCGCTCACACGTCCACCTTCCGGGTGCCGCGCAGCACGAGGACGAAGAACGGCGCGCCGACGAACGCGGTGACCACGCCGATCGGCAGTTCGCCGGGCGCGGTCAGGGTGCGGGCGAGCACGTCGGTCAGGACCAGGAACGTGGCCCCGCACAGCAGCGACATCGGCAACACCCGCCGGTAGCTGCCGCCGACGAAGCGGCGCACGAGGTGCGGCACGACGATGCCGACGAAGCCGATCAGGCCGCTGATCGCGACCGCCGACGCGGTGGCCAGCGACGCGGCGAGCAGCACCACGAGGCGGACCCGGCCGGCCCGCACGCCCAGGCCCGCGGCCTCCTCGTCGCCCACCGACATCACGTCCAAAAGCCGGCCGTGCAGCACCAGCACCACCGTGCTGAGCAGCGCGTACGGCAGGACCATACGCAGGTCGGACCAGCCGATCCCGGACAACCGGCCGAAGATCCACGAGTAGATCCGGCGCAGCTCGTCGGTGTTGGCGGACTGCACGTAGGTCTGCGCGGCGGCCAGGAACTGGGCGACCGCCACGCCCGACAGGACCAGGTTCGCGGTGCCGCCGGAGCGGTTCGCGCCGGCGCCGATGCCATACGCGAGCAGCACCCCGCCCATCGCCCCGACGAAGGAGGCCAGCGGCACCACCGGCACGCCGCCCACGCTGTCCCCGTGCGCGTACACGATCACCAGCGTCGCGCCCAGCCCCGCGCCGGACGCGGCGCCGAGCAGGTACGGGTCGGCCAGCGGATTGCGGAAGACGCCCTGATACCCGGCCCCGGCCAGGGCGAGCAGCCCGCCCACGGTCACCGCGGCCAGCACGCGCGGCAGGCGCAGGTCCATCAGCACGGCGTGCTGCACCGGGGACAGCCCGTGGTCGACGTGCACGAGCGGCAACTCGTCGAGCAGCGCGAGCACCACCCCGCGCGCGGGCAGGTCGGCCGCGCCCACGATCAGACCGAGCACGACCGCGCCGACCAGCGCCGCGCCCGCGCAGAGCAGGGGCAGCAGTGCCGGCCGGCGTCGGGGCGCCGCGAGATCCCGCATGGGCGGGCCGTCAGCCCTTCGCCGCACCGGCCTTGGTGACCGCGTCCGCCACGGCCCGGACCAGGTCCACCACACGCGGACCCCAGCGCGAGGCGATGTCGTCGTCGAGCGCGACCACACCGCCGCCGCGCACGGCCCGCAGCCGGTCCCAGCCCGGGCGCTTGGCCACCGTCTCGGCGCTTTGGCCGCCGCCCTTGGCGTCGGCGAGGAAGATCAGGTCGGGGTCGGACTGCACCAGGGCCTCGGCGGACAGCTGCGGGTAACCCGAACCGCTCTTGTCCGCCTCGTCGGCGATGTTCTTCAGACCGAACTGCGCGTACACCTGACCGATGAAGGTCTTCGAGGTCGAGGTGAACAGCGTGTTGTCCAGCTCGTGGAAGTAGGTCAGCGGCTTCGCCGGCTTGGGCGTCGCGGCGACGACGGCCGCGATGTCGGCCTTCATCTTCGTCGCCACCTCGCCCGCCTCGCGGCTGTGGCCGGTGGCCGCGCCCAGCGTGTTCAGCTGCGCGTAGGAGTCCTCGAAGGTCTTCGCGGCGGGCGTCAGCACCACCGGGATCTTCAACTTGCCCAGTGCCGCGACCACGCCGTCGGTGTCGTCGGTGGTCACCACCAGGTCGGGCGTGTAGTTGCTGATCGCCTCGACGTTCGGCTTGAAGCCGGACAGCTTGGTCTTGGGCGCGTTCGCCGGGAAGTTCGACTGGTCGTCGACCGCGGTGACCTGGCCGCCCGCGCCGATCGCGTACAACATCTCGGTCGCGGTGGGCGCGAGCGAGACGATCTTCTTCGGCGCGGCGGGGATGGTGACCTTGGCGCCGCCCGAGTCCACCGTCGCGGGGAACGCCTTGGTGTCGGGGCCCGACCCGGTGCCGGAGCCGGACGCCGCGGGCGTGCCCTGGGACTTGTCGTCCTTCGAGTCGTCCGAGTCACCGCACCCGGTGAGGACGAGCGCGCCGAACAGCAGCACGGCGGCGGAGCGCAGCAGGGGTACGGATCTCAACGGAAACTCCAGGTCCACGGGACGCGGCAGGCGTCGGGACCCGTGGGGACGGATCGCCCCTCCTGCGAGGCCGATGTCGTCGGCGCGGACGAGGCGACCCGGCTCGGCCGCGCCCCCGGGGAGCGGGGTGGGCCATCACGGTTGCGGGACAGCGCCGGGATCACACCGGACTTCGCTGCGTTCGACGCCGTCGGCGACAAACCGGTCGCCGACGCGCGAACGATATCAACGCCCTCGTTCACCCTCGGTGATTGGGGGTGGTTTGCCGCCCCTCGCCCACACGGTCCGGCGCCGCTCCGGACTTGACCGACCCGTGAGAGCGGGTGCTTGCTTGGAGTGCGCTCGAACTCCGTAGCGTTCCCGTCATGCCCGTCCCACCGGGGCGGGCCTCCCACCGGAGGCTTCTCGATGTCGGTACAGCAGGCCCGGCCGTCCGCGGACTACGAGGTCGGCAAGTACTCGATCGGCGAGGTGGCCGAACGCACCGGTCTGACCGCGCACACGCTGCGCTGGTACGAGCGGATCGGCCTGATGCGGCACGTCAGCCGCCAGCGCCCCCGGACGGGAGGGGACGGTAGCGGGCAGGGGAGTCGTCGTCGCTACAGCGACCACGATCTCGACTGGCTGGAGTTCGTCGGCAAGATGCGCCTGACCGGGATGCCGGTCGCGGACATGCTCCGGTACGCGGAGCTGGTCCGCCAGGGCGATCACACCCGGCGCGCGCGCAGAGAGCTGTTGGCGGAGCACCGCGAGGAGGTCCGCAACCGCATCAGCGATCTCCAGAGTTGCCTGCTCGTCATCGACCACAAGATCGAGATGTACGCGGACGCGGAGGCGAGCGACGACGATGAGCACTCTCAAGCTGGGTGAGCACGGCCCGGAGATCTTCCCCCAGGGCCTGGGCTGCATGGGCATGAGCGCCTTCTACGCGGGTGCCGAGCACGACGAGTCGGTGGCCACCCTGGAGCGGGCCCTCGACCTGGGGGTCGACCTGTTCGACACCTCCGACGTCTACGGCCCGCACACCAACGAGGAACTGCTCGGGGCCTTCCTGGCCGAGGGCGACCGGCGTGCCCGGGTCACCCTGGCCACCAAGTTCGCGATCAGGTACACCGCCGAGGGCGCGCGGGAGATCCGCGGCGACGCGGCCTACGTCAAGCAGGCCGCCGAGGCCAGCCTGCGCCGGCTGCGCACCGATGTGATCGACCTGTACTACATGCACCGCCGCGACGTCCGGGTGCCGATCGAGGAGACGGTCGGCGCGATGGCGGAACTGGTGCGCGAGGGCAAGGTCCGGCACCTGGGCCTGTCCGAGGTGACCGCGAAGGAACTGCACGCGGCGGCGGCCGTGCACCCGATCGCCGCCGTGCAGTCGGAGTGGAGCCTGTTCACCCGCGACATCGAGGAGAGCGTGGTGCCCGCCGTGCGTGAGGTCGGCGCCGCCCTGGTGGCCTACTCGCCGCTCGGCCGGGGCTTCCTCACCGGTGCCTGGGCCAGCGCCGAGACGCTGCCCGAGGGCGACTTCCGCCGTCTCCAGCCGCGCTTCACCGGCGACAACGCCGCGGCGAACGCGGCGATCCTGGCGCCGCTGCGGACCATCGCCGAGGCACACGGCGTCACCCCCGCGCAGGTCGCGCTCGCCTGGGTGCAGTCGCGCACCCGGGCCTGGGGCCTGTCGGTGGTGCCGATCCCCGGGACCACCAAGCGACACCGCCTGGAGGAGAACGTGGCGGCGGTCGACCTGGTTTTGACCGACGCCGAACTGGCCGCGCTCGAACCGATCGCCGGACGGGTCACCGGTGGGCGCTACCCGGACATGACGGGCACCTTCAACGACCGCGACTGAGCCGAACTCCGAGTCCGCCCCACGCGGGGCGGACTCAGCGGCGACGGCCCTCGCGCTCCAGGCGCTCCACCACGTGCTGCCGCAGCAGGCCCTCGAACCCGGACTCGCGGATCCGCCGGGCCAGCGCCGACGGCGTGGTGTGCAGGGCGGTCGCCGCCGCGTCCAGGGCCCAGTCGTGCGCGTGCAGCGTGGACAGCAGGTGACCCCGACGGACCTGCGCCGCGGACAGTCGAAACGTCTTGCAGTAGGCGAGCCGCCCGTCCCGGTGCACGATCCGCTCGCCGATGTGGTTCTCCTCGTCGAGCCGGAACGAGGGCAGGAAGCGGGACAGCTCGAACGGCCCCAGCCGGTACACCGACTCGCTCGTGTAGGCGCCCTCGCCGGTGAGGCCGGACAACATCAACCGGTGGAACCGCTCCCAGGCCCCGGCCTGCCCCGCCGCCGCCCGGCGCAGATCGGCGAGCGAGGACACCCGAGCGGCCTCGATCCCCACCACGAAGTCCGGCACCGCCTCGACATAGTTCGCGTAGTGGAACAGCACCTCGCCGTACAGGTCTTCGAGCAGCGTCGCGTGCAGGGCCCGGTAGTCGGACGGATGCGGCACCACGAACACGCTCGCGAGCGCGTCCGCGACGTAGAGCGCGACCCCGCACTGGTTCCGATGGATCTCGAACACCTTGAGCGCGTCGGCCAGACCGCGCACCGCGTATCCGCAGTACGCCTCCTCCATCCGCGGCGACAAACCCTCGCGGACGGCCCGATCGGTCCACTCCTCCCACACGATCGAGGGCCCGCCGAAGTGCAGCGCGAGATACCCCTCCATGGCCAGGTGCATCGGCAGGAAACGCAGCCGATCGTTGTTCACGCCGCGGGCCATCCGGCGCAGCGCGCGCCGGCCCGGCATCTTCATCCGCGCGTTGCGCGGCGTGACCGGGCGCTCCTGGAGCTGGGTACCGAACGCCGCCGTTCGATCGCCGTCGGGATCCCACGACGCGACGAAGGCGTGCGGAATGAAGGAGTGGTAGTAGGTGCCGTCGCCGACCTCCACGATCGAGGGGTCGCCGACCTCGTAGACCCGCCGGTCCAGCCGCAGGCCGACCAGCGGCTCCTCGCGCACCAGGGGCACCAGTCGCACCGCGCCCCACACCTGCGCGGGCCGGGCGATCAGCCCGGTCGCCGCGAAACCGCCGTTCACGCCGCCGCCTTCCCGGACCGGAACCGGTCCCGACGATCCGCCAGATAGCGGCGCAGCTCGGCGAACCCGGCCCTCCCCTCGGCGAACCGGGCCAACTCCACCAGCGCCGGCACGTCCTCGGCGTCGCGCACCCCCACCGTCGGCACGCTCGCCGACAGCCGCTTCACGTCGAAGCCCTCGGCGTCGTACACCGGGTTCAGATGCACCACCGCGGTCGCCCCCGTCGGATCCAACCGCTCGCGCCACACCCGCAACACCTCGGCGGCCAGCCCCGGCGGACTGTTGTCCCAGCCGTCCGAGACCACGATCAGCCGGTCGGGGGCCAGTTCCAGCGCGTCGATCAAGCGCTCGCCCAGCGGCGTCGGCCCGCTCGGCCGCACCAGCAGCGGATCGTGCGTGCCCGAGGTCCACAACCCGGTGAACTCCCCGGCCAGCGCCTTGAGCAGGAACCGACACGCGAGCGCCACGGCCAGCGGACGCTGCCGCTTCGCGGTCGAACCGAACGACGAGAAACTGTCGTCGAGCACCGCGACCACCCGCCCCCAGGTGCCCGCCGCGGGGCCCGCCACGCGGCGTGCGGAGACGGTCATCGCGTGCCGCAACTCATCGTGCCGGACCGCCCGTTCGGCCTGCGACAGGGACAGTACGTACGACGCGAGCCGGGTCAGCGGCATCGTGGTGAGATCGGCCCGGACCGCCGCCACCCCGGCCCGCTCGGCCGCGTCCTGCAGGCGCAGGCGCTCCAGGCGGGTCAGCTGCGGGGCGATCTTCTCCAGGAAGGTGGCCCGCTTGATGCCGTGCATCGAGGCCAGCCCCTCGGCCACGCTGTACGGCAGGTCGTAGAGCGCGCGCTGCGCGTAGTGCGCCTGTCGCCACGTCTCGAACAGCGGCGTGCCGAACACCGACACCTTCCGGGGCGAGCTGAACAGGAACGTCCCGGTCTCGGCGGGCACTTCCAGGTGCGCGTGCCGCATCGTCGCCTTCACCCCGGTGCGGTACTTCACCGCGTCGAAGACCGGATCGCGGCGCTGCGCGGTCCAGTCGCGCATGATCGCCCGGGTGCGCCGGTTGTTGACGCCGCGTCGGGCCAGCTCGCGAAACAGCCGCCAGACTCGCTGAGGGGCCATCAGTTCCAGCCGGCGGGCGATCAGTTCGCCCTCGCGGCGGCGCACCTCGGGAGTCAGGTCGCGGCTGCTCACCAGCAGGTTGCGGACGATCAGCGCGGCGTTGAAGTCGTTGATGTCCAGGGCCAGGGACGCGGCGTAGAGCTCGCGGTAGTTGCCCAGGATGTATTCGTGCAGGAACTCCACCGACAACCGCTGTGCGGTCGCGTCGTCACGGAACTCGCGCTGCCCGGTGGAGGTCACCGCCGCGTTGACGAACATCACCACGTCCTCGCACGCGACCAGGTCCCGGCGCTCCACCACGCATCCCCTCGGCCCGACGAAAAGTGGATGCCGGCCGGGGAATGGAGGAGCGAACAGCGAAGTGACGCTTAAGAGGCGATTCCGAAAGTCGCAAACCGAAGTCCCGCGGCCGGCCCGGAAAGTCTAGACCGGGGTGATCCCGAAGGAGCGGGAAATAACGGCCGAGGCCCCGATCCGCGCGTGGATCGGGGCCTCGGCCGCACTATCGGCAGGTCATCGGCGGGTCAGGCGTCGCCGCCGACCGTGCCCACTCCGGCCGCCTTGACGTCCAGGAGCTGGTACTGCGCGATGGCCTTGGCCACCACGCCCGGGTCGATCTCGCCCCGGCGGGACAGCTCCGACAGCACGCCCACCACGACGGACTCGGTGTCCACGTGGAAGTAGCGCCGGGCCGCGCCGCGGGTGTCGGCGAAGCCGAAACCGTCGGTGCCCAGCGACGCGAAGTCGGCCGGGACCCAGCGCGAGATCTGGTCCGGGACGGCCCGCATCCAGTCGCTGACCGCCACCACCGGGCCGGGCCGGCCGTCGAGTACGCGGGTCACGTACGGGATGTGCGGCTCGGCCTCGGGGTGGAGCAGGTTGTGCTCCTCCGCCGCGACCGCGTCGCGCCGCAGCTCGTTCCAGGACGTGACCGACCAGACGTCGGCGACCACGTTCCAGTCCTGGGCGAGCAGCTTCTGCGCGTCCAGCGCCCACGGCATGCCGACACCGGAGGCGAGGATCTGGGCGCGCAGCGCGCCCTCCTTGGCGGGGCCGTCCTGGTAGAGGTACAGGCCCTTGAGGATGCCGTCCACGTCGACGTTCGCGGGCTCCGCCGGCTGCGCGATGGGCTCGTTGTAGACCGTCATGTAGTAGAAGACGTCCTCGGCGTTCTCGCCGTACATCCGCCGCAGACCGTCCTTGACGATGTGCGCGATCTCGTACGAGAAGGCCGGGTCGTACGCCACACAGGCCGGGTTCGTCGAGGCCAGCAGCTGCGAGTGCCCGTCCGCGTGCTGGGTGCCCTCGCCGGTCAGCGTGGTGCGACCGGCGGTGGCGCCGAGCACGAAGCCGCGGCTGAGCTGGTCGGCCATCTGCCAGAACTGGTCGCCGGTGCGCTGGAACCCGAACATCGAGTAGAAGACGTACACGGGGATCATCTGCTCGCCGTGCGTCGAGTACGTCGAGCCCGCGGCGATCAGCGACGCCACACAACCGGCCTCGGAGATGCCGTCGTGCAACATCTGGCCCTGCGCCGACTCCTTGTACGACAGCAGCAGTTCCCGGTCGACCGAGTCGTAGGTCTGCCCGTGCGGGTTGTAGACCTTCGCGGTCGGGAACATCGCGTCCATGCCGAAGGTGCGGTACTCGTCCGGCGCGATCGGCACGAAGCGCTTGCCGACCTCCGGGTCGCGCATCAGGTCCTTGAGCAGGCGCACGAACGCCTGCGTCGTGGCGACCGGCTGCTTCGAGCCCTTCTTCAGCACGCTGTAGACCGGGTCGCCGGGCAGCTTGAGCGCCTTGGACCGGTCGAGCCGCTGCGGCAGCGAGCCACCGAGCGCGGCGCGCCGCTCGCGCATGTACTCCATTTCCTCGGACTTCTCACCGGGGTGGAAGTACGGGGGGAGGTCGGCTTCGAGCTGCTCGTCCGAGATCGGCAGGTAGAGCCGGTCGCGGAACGCCTTCAGGTCCGACTTGGTGAGCTTCTTCATCTGGTGCGTGGCGTTGCGCGACTCGAAGTTCGGGCCGAGCGTCCACCCCTTCACCGTCTGCGCCAGGATCACCGTCGGCTGGCCGACGTGCTCACGTGCCGACTTGAAGGCCGCGTAGACCTTGCGGTAGTCGTGCCCGCCGCGACCGAGCTTTTGGATGTCCTCGTCGCTCAGGTCCTGCACCATGCGGCGCAGCCGCGCGTCGTCGCCGAAGAAGTGCTCGCGCACGTAGGCGCCGGACTCCACCGCGTAGGTCTGGAACTGGCCGTCGGGCGTCGTGTTCATCTTGTTCACGAGCGCGCCGTCGGTGTCCTGGGCCAGCAGCGGGTCCCAGTCGCGACCCCAGACGACCTTGATCACGTTCCAGCCGGCGCCGCGGAAGTACGACTCCAGCTCCTGGATGATCTTGCCGTTGCCGCGCACCGGACCGTCGAGTCGCTGCAGGTTGCAGTTGATCACGAAGGTGAGGTTGTCCAGCTCCTCGCGCGCGGCCAGGCCGATGTTGCCGAGCGACTCCGGCTCGTCCATCTCGCCGTCGCCGAGGAAGGCCCAGACGTGGCTGCGCGAGGTGTCCTTGATGTTGCGGTTGTGCAGGTAGCGGTTGAACCGGGCCTGGTAGATCGCCCCGAGCGGGCCGAGGCCCATCGAGACGGTCGGGAACTCCCAGAACTCCGGCATCATCCGCGGGTGCGGGTAGCTGGGCAGCCCGTTCGGCGCGGCCGACTTCTCCTGCCGGAAGCCGTCGAGCTGGGCCTCGCTCAGACGTCCTTCCAGGAAGGCACGTGCGTAGATGCCCGGCGACGCGTGTCCCTGGAAGTAGATCTGGTCGCCCGACTCCCCATGGTCCTTGCCGCGGAAGAAGTGGTTGAAGCCCACCTCGTACAGGCTCGCCGAGGACGCGTAGGTGGCGATGTGACCACCGACGCCCAGGCCGGGGCGGTTGGCCCGCGACACCATGATCGCGGCGTTCCACCGGACGAACGCACGGATGCGCCGTTCGATGTTCTCGTCGCCGGGGAACCAGGGCTCGCTCTCCGGGGCAATCGTGTTGATGTAGTCCGTGCTCCGCAGGCCCGGCACGCCGACCTGACGTTCACGGGCCCGTTCGAGCAGCTTGAGCATGATGTATCGGGCTCGCTGGCGGCCCTGCTCGTTGATGACTGCGTCCAGCGACTCCAGCCATTCCCCGGTCTCGTTCGGATCGATGTCGGGGAGCTGGCTCGGGAGGCCGTCGCTGATGATCGAGAAGCGCTCTCGTCCGGAAGCCACGCTGTTCCTTCGCCTTATCGGTAGATGGGGACCCTCCCCGCGAGAGCGGGGTCGACCACCCTGAGCGGTGTCGCGCCGTCCCCATCGTGGTACCCGGACGTCGGATCCGTCATCTCTACCGACCGGTAATGGACCGGCGGGGTGCCCGCCTGCGTCTCATCCACCGATCATGTACCGAGCCCGATCCGTGTTCGGTTACCGCGACAGGAGCGGAGCTGCCCTGATCGTCCGGCTGTCACCGGACGCTCCACACGGCGGTTCGCGATTGCGGGGTGATGCAACCGTGAACCTCCAAGACCTTACGCCGACTGTCTTACGGACAGCGCACTGGCGTAGTTCCCCGGGAGGGTGTGAGGGGTTTCGCACCCGTTCGACAGGGAGGTCGGGGCCGATGCGGGCACCGATCGGCGACCGGCTCCGGCGCCGACGCGGTGATCGAGCCGATCGGGGGCGCGGATCCGGCCGCGGGACGGCCCCGGCGCACCCGGTGAGCTTTCGTCTGTCAGGCTGGACCTTCGAATACGTTGCGTGATCCATGCCCGGCGGGGGTAGCTTCCGCACTACATGTGGTGTGGCGTTTGCGCGAGTACGTGACCTGGGTACTTGCGCGAACAGCCTGGCGCGTGTGGACTTACGCGCGTGAGCCCCGAAGCGTTGTGGGGCCGGACAAGGGAGGTTGATTCGTGAGCGCGACCGCGGACCACGCGGAAGAGCGGGCCAACTCGGCCGTTCGACTTGGGTTCCAGCCCGGACAGGTGGTCCAGGAGCTCGGTTACGACGACGACGTGGACGAGGAGCTGCGCGAGGAGATCGCGGAACTCACCGGAAACGAACTCGTCGATGAGGACTACGAGGATGACGTTGCCGACGTCGTCCTGCTGTGGTTCCGGGAGGACGACGGCGATCTCGTCGACACCCTCGTGGATGCCCTCGCCACGCTCACGGATGGCGGCCATATCTGGTTGCTGACCCCGAAGACCGGCCGGGACGGATATGTAGAACCCTCGGACATCGGTGAAGCCGCGCCGACGGCGGGATTGGCCCGCACGACGAGCTTCGGCGCCGTCAAGGACTGGTCGGCGACCCGTCTGGTGTCGCCCAAGGCGGTGCGCAGCGGCAAGAAGTGACTCGACGCCACTGCGGTAAGCAGACGAAGAGACCCCGGTGCGGTGACAAAGGTCACCGCACCGGGGTCTCGGCTGTTCGGGGTCGTCCCGGCGCTCTCGGGTCAGGGGCGGCTTCGGGGGAGGGCGGGGAGCAGGGCCGTTATGCGGCCGACGCCGCCGAGCGCGGCGGCGGTCAGGCGCAGGGCCGGGCCGCCGGGTAGGCCCGGGACGTGGTCGAGCAGGGGGGCCAGGGACAGCAGGCCCGGGAGGTTGTGCGGTTTCAGGTCGCGGCGGGCCAGGAGGGCGGGGACCGCGCGGCGGCCGGCGGAGGCGTCCAGGAGCAGGGCGGCGGTGCGGGCCTCGACGGCGGGCAGGTTCGGCCGGCCGGGCGGGAGCGGGAAGACCTCCCAGCCGGTGCCGGCCGCGCCGGGGGCGGCGAAGCCCCAGCCGCCGCCGGGCACGGCCAGGCCGGTGCGGGCCCGGACGCCGTGCCGGGCGGCGAGCGCGCCGGTGATGTCGGCCAGGGCCAGGACGCCGGCGTCCAGCAGCTCCGGGGGCGGTTCGCCCGCGCCGCAGGGGGCCAGGTCGAGCGCGTGTACGGCCAGCTCGTAGGCGATCGCGCCGAGCTGGGTGAGCAGCGGGACCGGGCCGACCTGCGAGCCGGTGCGGGCCAGGGCCAGGGCCGGGTCCTCGGTGGTGGCGTCGAACGCGGCGACCAGTCGGGCCCGGCCGTCGTCGAGCGCGGCGAGCAGTTCCTCCCGATCGGCGTCGCGGTGGGCCCGGACCAGGCGCGCGTTGACCTCGTCCTGGTGCATCGGCGCCGCGTCCGGGGCCCGTCGGCCGCTCGCCTCGGCCAGCAGGCGGGCCAGCAGCGGGGCGTCGGGCCAGGACGCGAGGTGGGTGATCACGGCGCGGCCGTCCCAGCCCGGCAGGCGGGACGGCGCGTCGAGGTCGACCCGGTCGGCCAGGTCGCGGAAGGCGTCCCAGGCGGCCAGGGCCCGCGTGCGCTGCGCCTCGGCGGGCATGGAGGCGGTGCCCCACGGGCCGCTGACGATCTCGATCGAGGACATGCCCGCATACTGCCCGCTCCCCCGACCCCCGAACGCCGCCCCCCACCCGCGCGTGCCGGCTCCCGCTAGGCTCGCCGGCGCGAAGCGGACGTTGCCCGGGACGAGGAGATGCGCACGATGGCCGTGGAGATCGGTAGCGAGGCCCCCGACTTCGAGCTGCGGAACCAGCACGGTGAGGGCGTGCGGCTCGCGGACTTCCGGGGGGAGAAGAACGTGCTCCTCGTCTTCTATCCGTTCGCGTTCACCGGTGTGTGCACGGCCGAGCTGGGTGCGCTGCGCGACGAGCTGTCCGCCTTCCAGAACGACGATGTGCAGGTGCTCGCGCTCTCCTGCGACGCGCCGTTCTCGCTGCGGGTGTTCGCCGAGGCGGAGGGTTACGGGTTTCCGCTGCTCTCGGACTTTTGGCCGCACGGCGCCGCGGCTCGGGCGTACGGGGTCTTCGCCGAGGACAAGGGGTGCGCGCTGCGGGCGAGCTTCGTGGTCGACCGGGGCGGCGTGATCCGCTGGAGCGTGGTCAACGCGATGCCCGACGCGCGGGACCGGATGGAGTACCACAGGGCGCTCGCGGCGCTGTGAGGCGAGGTTCGCCGGCCGGTTCGCGCGTAGCTCGGGCCGGGGCGGGTACCCATGCCGCGGCGAGACCTCCCGCCGGTCAGGAACTCATGACTAGGATCGGCGCGTTGTCACGTCGTAGGCGAAAACCCCGGGGCACCCGTTGCTCCATGAACTTTTTGGAGGACTCGTGGGCGTCAGCCTGAGCAAGGGCGGCAACGTCTCGCTCTCGAAGGAGGCTCCCGGCCTGACCGCCGTTCTCGTCGGCCTGGGTTGGGACGTGCGTACGACCACCGGCACGGACTTCGACCTCGACGCGAGCGCGATCCTGCTCAACGGAAGCGGCCAGGCGCCGTCGGACGGGCACTTCGTCTTCTTCAACAACCTGAAGAGCCCGGACGGCTCCGTCGAGCACACCGGCGACAACCTCACCGGTGAGGGCGAGGGCGACGACGAGGCGATCAAGGTCAACCTCGCGGGTGTCCCCGGCGATGTCGAGCGGATCGTCTTCCCGGTCTCGATCTACGACGCCGAGACGCGGCAGCAGAGCTTCGGCCAGGTCCGCAACGCGTTCATTCGCATCGTGAACCAGGCCGACAACAAGGAACTCGCCCGGTACGACCTCACCGAGGACGCGTCGACCGAGACCGCGATGGTGTTCGGCGAGTTGTACCGCAACGGCGCGGAGTGGAAGTTCCGCGCGGTGGGCCAGGGCTACGCCTCGGGCCTGCGCGGCATCGCCAAGGACTTCGGGGTCAACGTCTGACCCGGGCGCACGTGATCGACGCCCGCCGACCGCTCACCGCGGTCGGCGGGCGTTCGTCGTCCCGGACCGGTCGGGCCCGCGCCGAGGGTTGTCGAAATGTGCCCCTGTGCACGTCCAGAGCTGTGCAAAAAGGGGGCCCCGGGGGGTCGGGGGCGTGGCAAGGTTGAACGCGAATGTACGACGATCAGGAGGATTCGATGGGGGTCACCCTCGCCAAGGGCGGAAACGTCTCGCTGAGCAAGGCCGCACCCAACCTCACCAATGTGCTGGTGGGTCTGGGCTGGGACGCGCGCGCCACCACGGGCGCCTCGTTCGACCTGGACGCGAGTGCGCTGCTGTGCGGTGGGGCGGGCAAGGTGCTCGGCGACGACTATTTCGTTTTCTACAACAACCTGAAGAGCCCCGAGGGGTCGATCGAGCACACCGGTGACAACCTCACCGGCGACGGCGACGGTGACGACGAGGTGATCCTGGTCGACCTGACGGCTGTCCCGGAGCAGGTCGAGAAGGTGGTTTTCCCGGTCTCCATCTACGACGCGGAGATGCGCGGGCAGACCTTCGGCCAGGTCCGCAACGCCTACATTCGGATCGTGAATCAGGCGGACAACAACGAGCTGGCGCGTTACGACCTGACCGAGGATGCGTCAAGCGAGACTGCCATGATCTTTGGAGAACTTTACCGTTACCAGGGGGAGTGGAAGTTCCGCGCGGTAGGGCAGGGGTACGCTTCGGGCCTGCGGGGGATCGCACTCGACTTCGGCGTCAGCGTGCAATGAGTACGCGCTGACGGTGTGTCAGGGTCGGTCACCCGGTGGGGCCGGCCCTGACGCCTTTTCCGAGGACTCTCGGATGGGGGACGAGGACCGGTCTTCCTGATGACCCACCCGGAGATTGCAATCCCAGGTAGATAAGGACCTCATCCGTGGTAATCCGTACGTTCGGCTGGTCGTTCGCGGTGACGGCGGTCGGTCTCGCCGTCGCCGCCTATTTCTGGGGGGCGACCGGATTCGGCATCGTGCTGATCCTGTCGATCCTCGAGATCTCGTTGTCTTTCGACAACGCTGTAGTAAATGCCACGATCCTCAAGAAGATGAATGCCTTCTGGCAGAAGATGTTCCTGACGGTCGGCATTCTCATCGCCGTCTTCGGCATGCGTCTCGTCTTCCCGCTGCTCATCGTGAGTCTCACCGCGGGGATGAGCCCGACGGATGTGGTCGACCTCGCGTTCCACGAGAACAAGATGATCGACGGCATGACCTACGCCGATCACCTCGACGAGGCGCACCCGGCGATCGCCGCTTTCGGTGGGCTGTTCCTGCTGATGATCTTCCTTGACTTCATGTTCGACGAGGAGCGCGAGCACCACTGGGTCGGCCCGCTGGAACGGTTCACCGGCAAGCTGGGCAACTTCGACGTGCTGTCCACCCTGATCGCGCTGATCACCCTGGTGGTCGTGGCGCAGTCGCTCGCGCCCGCGCACAAGGAGGGCACGGTCATGGTGGCGGGCGTGCTCGGCCTGATCGCGTACCTGGCCGTCGGCGGGCTCTCCGACTACTTCGAATCGCACGGCACGCTCGGCGAGATCAACGCCGAGGAGGACGAGGACGAGGACGCCGAGGAGGGCGCCGGGGCGGTCCAGGCCGCGCGCAGCGGCCCGAACACCGCGCAGCTCGCCGCCGGCAAGGCCGCGTTCTTCATGTTCCTCTACCTCGAGGTGTTGGACGCGTCGTTCTCCTTCGACGGTGTGGTCGGCGCGTTCGCCATCACCCAGGACCTGCTGATGATCACGCTGGGTCTGGGCATCGGCGCGATGTACATCCGGTCGCTCACCGTCTACCTGGTGCGCCAGGGCACGCTGGACGACTACGTGTACCTGGAGCACGGCGCGATGTACGCGATCGGCGCGCTCGCCGGCATCCTCCTGGCGTCGATCAAGTGGGAGATCCACGAGGTGATCACCGGCGTGGTCGGGGTGGGATTCATCGGCGTCGCGCTGATCTCCTCGATCGTCCGCAACAAGCGCATCGGGCACGTCCCCGGGCAGAACGGCGAGGCCAAGACCAAGGCCGGGGTCGCCTAACCACCCGGCGGCACGTCCCGCGAGCACGACCGGTACCGCGTCCGAGCATCCGTCGGGCGCGGTACCGGTTTTTTCCGGCCCGGTTATGTTGTGTACTGAAGCCGCCACCACGCGTACGCGGGCTCGGGATCAGGGGAGGGCTTGATGCCGCTTTTCGACTGGCGTCGGGGATTGATCGAACGCGAGCCGGACCACGGCGGGCACAAGGTCGCGCTGACCCGCTCGACGCCCGAGGTCTCGCTGACCCAGGCGGGCTCGGCGACCGGCACGCTGCGGGTCAACCTGCACTGGAACCCGCAGGTCGAGCAGGCGCCGCCGCGGCAGCGCAGCGGCGGGCTGTTCCGGCCGCTCGCCGTGCAGTCGCCGCCGCTGCCGCAGAAGATCGACCTCGACCTGGGCTGCATGTGGGAGATGTCCGACGGCTCCAAGGGCGTGGTCCAGGCGCTCGGCAACCTGTACGGGCAGTTCAGCCAGCCGCCGTACGTGCGCCTGGACACCGACGACCGCTCCGGGTCGGCGTCGGGCGAGACGCTGTTCATCAACATCGACCAGGCCCGCAACGTGCGCCGACTGCTCATCTTCGTCTACATCTACGAGGGCATTCCGGCGTTCGACCAGGTCAACGGCGTGGTCACGCTGTTCCCGAACGCGGGTCTGCCGATCGAGGTGCGGTTGGACGAGCACGCGCGCGAGGCGCACACCTGCGCGGTGGCGGTGGTGGAGAACCACGGCGACGACATCGTGGTCCGCCGCGAGGTCCGCTACGTGCACGGCTATCAGGCCGAGCTGGACCGCGAGTACGGGTGGGGTCTGCTGTGGGCGCGCGGCTACAAGTGAGCCGCGGGCGCCGGTGATGCGGTGCGCGGGGTGACCCGGTCCGTCGGCGGACCGGGTCACCCGTGCGTGAGGCGGGTCAGCCCTGGAACTGCGGGCCCTGCGGCGGCGAGTCCAGACGGCGCAGTTGCGGCGGGCCGCCGTGGCCCTGGGGCGGGGTGCCCTGGTGCGGCTGCGGGGGCATGCCCATGCCCTGCGGCGGGGTCATGCCCGGTTGGTACTGCCCGGGCGGCTGCGGGGCGCCGTGGGAGGGCGTGTACGGGCCCGGGGGCTGCGGGGCGCCGTGTGCGGGCGTGTAATGCCCCGGAGCCGGGAGCTGCGGGCCGCCCGGAGGCATGTGCATCACGCCCGGCGGGGTCTGGAAGGCGACGCCGTGCGAGGGGGTGCCGGGAGGCTGCGCGAAGCCCTGCGGCGGGGTGCCGCCCGGGCCGGGCGGCGGCGGTACGGGCGCGCCGGCGGAGGGCGTCTGCGGGTAGCCCGGGGGCGGGCCGCCGAACGTGTGCGGGGCCGGCGGCGGCGGGATCGTCGGGCCGTCGTGGCGCGGCGGGGGCGGCACCGAGGCGCCGCCGTACGGCGCGTTGCCCGAGACGGGCAGCACGCCCTGGGGCGGCGCCGGCTGCTGTCCCGCGGGCGGGGCGGGCAGGGGGCCCCGGTCGTATTGCGGCAGCACGGCGGTGGGCGCCGCGTCCTGGTAGGTCGGCTGCGGCTGCGGCGCCGGGGGGTTGCCGAAGGCCGGGGCCGGCGGCGGGGCCGGTGCGGTGGGCGGCGACTGGTGCACCGGCGGCAGCGGCGCGGGAGCCGGGGCCGGCGGGGCGCTCGCGGGGGCCGGTTCGTCGTCGACGCTGATCCCGTAGTCGGTGGCCAGACCGGCGAGGCCGCTCGCGTAGCCCTGGCCGACCGCGCGGAACTTCCACTGGTTACCGCGCCGGTAGATCTCGCCGAACACGAACGCGGTCTCGGTGGTCGCGCCGGTGATCGGGAAGTTGAGCAGCTCGCCGCCGCCGTCGACGTCGTACAGTCGAAGGACCAGACCGGGCACCGCGCCGATCGTGCCGCCGTCGGCGGACGCGGCCACGATCACGTGTCGGACATCCGGGGTGAGCGCGGCGACGTCCACGCGGACGCCGTCGGTGCAGCGGTCGGGGGCGGCGTGCTTGCCCTCGTGGACGACCGTGCCGGAAGGGTGTCTGGGCTGGTTGTAGAAAACGAAATCGTGGTCGCCGCGCACCTTGTCGTCCGCGCCGAGCAGCAGGGCCGAGGCGTCCATGTCCGGGACACCGGCTCCCGGCCGCCATTCGAGGACCACGCGCACGGACCGGGCGGGGAGGGCAGTATTCGCTCCCTTGGACATCACCTGGGTCATGTCCCCATCCTGCCGTCCCGACGGAGTCGGGCTCAACGTGGGTCGGTGCCGTGACGATTGTGTGAACACATGGTCCTATAACCGGATCGTACGTCTTCGATTTTGCTTTTCGGTTACCGTAGGCAGCACCTGCCGGCGGCTCACCGGCTTGGCGCGTAATGCGCCTTTCGATACATCCGGGGCGGGTACGGGTTCCCTTCCCGACGCGCCTGTGTCATCACCACCGACGGTCGAGGGGGATCAGATCACGATGCGGCATTTCGGCTACCTGGACGATGCGGTCCGCGACCATCTGTTCCACCGCGAGCCGCAGACGTTCGACCGGGACAGCGATGCCGCCGTGCTCGCCTCGGCTCTCGGCGCGACCCTGTACAGTCCCGCCACGCGCGCGACGCTCGCGAAGGACATCGCCAAGCAGGCCGCCCGCGGGGTGATCTCGATGGTGTTGTGCCTGGAGGACTCGATCGACGACCGCGAGGTGGTCGGCGCCGAGCAGAACCTGGTCGAGCAGTTGGCCACGTTCGCCGGCTCCGGGGCCGAGGGGCCGCTGCTGTTCATCCGGGTCCGCCACCCCGAGCAGATCACCGACCTCGCCGAGCGGCTCGGCGACACGCTCGGCGTGCTGACCGGATTCGTACTGCCCAAGTTCGAGCCGGACAGCGGCGCGCGCTACCTCAAGGCGCTGGACGAGGCGATCACGATGAGTGGTCGCCGACTGTTCGCGATGCCCGTCCTGGAATCGCCGTCGATCGCCTACATCGAGCACCGGCGGGCCGTGCTCGCCGAACTCGCCGAGCTGATCGCCGTGCACCGCGAGCGCATCCTGGCGGTACGGATCGGGGCCACCGACTTCCAGTCCGCGTACGCGCTGCGCCGCTCGCGCGATCTGACCGCCTACGACGTGCACCTGGTGGCCCAGCTGATCGGCGACATCGTCAACGTCTTCGGTCGGGCCGACGGCACCGGACACGTGATCAGCGGGCCGGTGTGGGAGTACTTCCCGCAGGGCGAGCGGCTGTTCAAGCCGCAACTGCGGCGCACGCCGTTCGCCGAGGCGGAGGACCCGGAGGCGGTCGAGCTGCGCACCCGGCTGATCTCCGCCGACCTGGACGGGCTGATCCGCGAACTCGAACTGGACAAGGCCAACGGCCTGCTCGGCAAGACCGCGATCCACCCCAGCCACGTGGCGGTGATCCACGCGATGTCGGTGGTCACGCACGAGGAGTACTGCGACGCCGGCGACATCCTCGCGGAGAGCGCGGCCGGCGGCGGGGTGCTGCGCTCGGCGTACACCAACAAGATGAACGAGGTGAAGCCGCACCGCGCGTGGGCGCAGGCGGTGATGCGCCGGGCGCACGCGTTCGGCGTGGCCCGCGAGGACGTCACATTCGTGGACCTGCTCGCGGCGGGGGTCATGGAGTGAGCCGGCGGCCGGGGCGAACGCCCCGGCGGGATCGGTCGATACGGGGCAACGAGGGAAGCGGGTTCGTGCGTGACGCAACATCGGATGGAAACCTGGTCGGGAGGGTCGGGCGGGCCGGCGGAGTCGGGCGGGTCGACGGATACGGCGACCTGGTCGGGCAGTTGGGTCGCCCAGCGGCTCGACGTGGCGCTTGCCGGGGACGGGCTCGACGCGCTGGTCGGGCTCGCGCTGCGGCGCAACCCGCGCCGGGCCCACCTGCTGGTGTCCACCGTGTTGGGCAAGCACGTCCCGCAACTGCCCGAGGTGGTGCACGACGCGGGCCGCGACCTGGGCATGCGCGTGGCGCGCGTGCTGGCCGACGAGCCGACGCCGGTGGTGCTCGGCTACGCGGAGACCGCCACGGGCCTGGGGCACTGCGTGGCCGAGGCGCTGCCGGGGGCGGCCTACCTGCACTCCACTCGACGTCCGGTGGCCGGGGTGGACCGGTTCGGCTCCTTCGAGGAGGAGCACTCGCACGCCACCTCGCACCTGATCCTGCCGCGTGATCGCGAACTGCTCTCCGGGAGCGGGCCGTTGGTTCTGGTGGACGACGAACTGTCCACCGGGCGCACGGTGTCCAACACGATCCGGGCACTGCACGCGGTCGCGCCTCGGGCGCACTACGTGATCGCCGCGCTGATCGACGTGCGCGGTCGCGCCGACCGGGCCGAGTTCGAGGCCTTCGCGGCCGAACTCGGCGCCCGGGTGGACGTGGTGGCGCTCGCGGCCGGCACCGTCGACCTGCCCGAGGACGTGCTCGCGCGCGGCACCGCGCTGGTCGCCGCGCACGAGGCGGGCGGGCCGGCGGACGAGCCGCCCGGCACGGTGCGCACCCTCGACCTGGACTGGCCGGCCGACCTGCCCGACGGCGGGCGGCACGGGTTCACCCAGGCCGACCAGGACACCCTGGAGCGGGTCCTGCCCGCCCTCGGCGCGGCGCTGGCCGGGCAGGTGGTGGGCCGGCGGATCCTGGTCCTCGGCTTCGAGGAACTGATGTACACGCCGCTGCGGTTGGCCCGCGCGCTGGCCGAGCACGTGCCGGCCGGGGTCGAGGTGCGCTACTCGACCACGACCCGCTCGCCGGTGCTGGCCGTGGACGATCCGGGCTATGCGATCCGTACCCGGCTGCAATTCCCCGCCCACGACGATCCGGCGGACGGGCCCGGCGAACGCTACGCGTACAACGTCGCGGCCGGCGCCGATCCCCGGCGGCGCTTCGACGAGGTGCTGATCGTCGTCGACTCGGTCGCCGACACCCCCGAACTGCGCGCGCCCGGCGGGCTGTTGGACGCGCTGTCCCGGGTCACCGACCACGTCGGTCTGCTCGTCGTCCCCTCCTTCACCCCCGAGGTGCGCAGGTCATGAACCACCAGTCCGTGAACGATCGGCCCGATGCGGCCGGACCCGACACCGGGAAGCTGCCGGAGCCGCTGTACGGTCCCGCGTTCTCCTCCTACGCCGCCGACGAGGTCGCCTGGCTGCTCAAGGACCTGTCCGCGGTCGAGCTGGAAGCGCCGCTGGAGGAGCGCGAGGAGGCGATCCAGCACGCGGGCGCGCACTACGCCGAGTCGCTGCCCATCGAGTACCAGCCCTCGCCCGAGTACCAGGCGTTGTTCCACGCCGCGCTGGACGCCTCGGCGGAGCGGATCGCGCACGCGGTCGGCGCGGTCACCGAGACCATCCTCGCCGAACGCGGCCGGGACGCGGTGCTGGTCTCGCTGGCCCGCGCCGGCACCCCGGTGGGCGTGCTGATGCGCCGCTGGGCCCGGCGCGCGCACGGCCTGACGCTGCCGCACTTCGCCGTGTCGATCGTGCGCGGACGCGGCATCGACACCACCGCGCTGCGTTGGCTGGGCCGCGAGTTCGACCCGTCGCGGATCGTCTTCGTGGACGGCTGGACCGGCAAGGGCGCGATCACCCGCGAGTTGTCCGACGCGCTGGACGTGACCGCGGCGACCACCGGCATGCGGTTCGATCCGGAGTTGGCCGTGCTCGCCGACCCGGGTTCGTGCGTGCGTACCTACGGCACCCGGGACGACTTCCTGATCCCGTCGGCGTGCCTGAACTCGACGGTGTCCGGGCTGGTCTCGCGCACCGTGCTGCGCGACGACCTGATCGGGCCGGACGAGTTCCACGGCGCGAAGTTCTACGCCGAGTTGGCCGGCTCGGACGTGTCCGGGCTGTTCCTGGACGCCGTCGCCGAACGGTTCGACGTGGTGGCCGAGGACGTGGCGCGCGACCAACCCGTGCTCGCCGCGAGCGACCGCACGCCGACCTGGGCCGGATGGCGCGCGGTCGAGCGGATCGGCGCCGAGTACGGGATCGACAACATCAACCTGATCAAGCCCGGGGTCGGCGAGACCACGCGGGTGCTGCTGCGCCGGGTGCCGTGGCAGATCCTGGCCCGCGAGGGGGTCGGCGCGGAGCTGGACCACGTGCGGATGCTCGCCGCCCAGCGCGGGGTGCCGGTGATCGACGTGGACGACCTGCCGTACTCGTGCGTGGGTCTGGTCAAACCGGGCTTTCGCCGGGACGGGAGCGCCGCGTGAACGTGCTGGTGGCCAGTGACCTGGACCGGACCCTGATCTACTCCAAGGCCGCGGCGCGGCTGGGGTTGGCCCCCGAGGAGCCGACGCCCGAGCTGGTGTGCGTGGAGGAGTACGAGGGCGCGCCGATGTCCTTCGTCACCCGCCGGGCCGGCGAGCTGCTGGCCGAACTCGCCGAGCACAGCACCTTCGTGCCCACCACCACGCGCACCCGGGAGCAGTACGGGCGGATCGTGCTGCCCGGTCGGGCACCGGAGTTCGCGATCTGCGCCAATGGCGGCCACCTGCTCGTGCACGGCGAGAGCGACCCGGACTGGCACGCGGGGGTGCGCAAGACGCTCGCCGCGAAGGCCGCGCCGCTGCCGGAGGTGATCGCCCACCTCGAAGTGGTCGCCCGACCCGAGTGGACGCTCAAACTGCGGGTGGCCGAGGACCTGTTCGGCTACCTGGTGGTGGAACGCGAGGCGCTGCCGCCGGAGTTCGTGCCGGAGCTGACCGAGTGGGCGAACGCGCGCGGCTACGGCGTCTCGCTCCAGGGGCGCAAGCTCTACCTCGTCCCCGACGCGCTGACCAAGGGCGACGCGGTGCGCGAGGTGGCCCGACGGGCCTCCGCCGACGCGGTGTTCGCGGCGGGCGACTCGCTCCTGGACATCGAACTGTTGCGGGCCGCGGTCGCCGGGGTACGGCCCGGGCATGGCGAACTGGCCGACAGTGACTGGTCGGCGCCGCATGTGGAGGCGTTGGCCGCGATGGGGCTGTCCGCGGGGGAGCGGATCGCGGAGTGGCTGCTGGAGCGCAGTCGGAGTCGGCCGGTGGTCGGCGCGTAGGGGCCGGCGCTCCGGCGCGGCGGGTTGGCGCACCTGTTTCGGAGGATCGGGGCCGGGGCCGGTGGTGCGCGGCCCGGCCGGGCTCGACTTCTCCATCTCGCACGCGGGGGAGCGGATCGCCACCGTCGAGGGCACGCTGTCCAGCGCCGAGCCGGCCGCGCGGGACCGGCTCCCGGCGCGCCTGCGGGCGGCCGACGCGATCACCCGGTGGACCCGCGAGGAGGCATTGCTCAAGGTGTACGGGCTCGGTCCGACCGTCGATCCGCGCCGGTTGACGGTGTCCGGCGTGGGCGAGCCGCCCCGATTGTTGGACTGGCCGGACCCGCCGGAGGTGGCGGGGGTGTCGGGCGACCTCGTGGCGGTCGACCATCCGGCGCCGGGTCGTACATCCGCACCGCGGGCAGGATGCGGTGCGGATGTACGACCTGGCGCCGGGTGTCGGCTGTGCGGCGACGGTGGCGCTGCGCGGACACGGTGCGCGAGTGCCGGCCGGACGCGGTTTCGACGCCGGGTGGGGTGGCGCGGGGCGGAGTGGCGCCGGACCGGTCAGACGCAGGCGCCGCGGACGGTCAGTAGTTCGGCGCGGGCGTGCAGCTGTCGGCCGCACTCCATGTCGAAGGTCAGCTCGAAGCCGTCGCGCGCGGCGCGCACCCGGGTCAGCGCGACCTCGGTGAACCGGTCGAGCGCGCCGCACAACTCGTGCATGACCACCCCGGTCGAGGACAGGCCGAGCACCGTGCCGTCGCCGAGGGTGACCAGGTCGCAACCTCGGTTGCCGGCCGCCGCCTGGGCGTCGGTCACCCGCAGCGGACCGCGCCCGAGCGAGTGCAGCCAGCTGACCGCCCGGTGATGCAGCACCGCGCGCTCCTCCTCGTAGGCGACGGCCATCATGCGGTGCATGTCGGTCATGTCGTCGGTGTGCAGGGGCAACACCGGAGCCGTCCGCGGAGCCCGGCGCAGCGCGCGCAGGCAGGGCGGCACCAGGACGAGGAGAAACACGAACAGCAGCATCAAGAGCACGGGCATGTGCGACTTCCCGGTGTCAGCATCGTGGTCGCCGGCGCGGTGCGCGGGATCCGTCCCCGGCGCCTCGGCTCTCCGCCCCGAGCGCCCGGGGTCTCGCACCCGAGCGCCACGGGGTCTCGCCCCCGTGAAATCGGGACCAAGGTCCCGAAGACGGCCGGTCCGTCGACTTTAAACCTTGAATTTCGGGAAAGTGGCCACCGGTGCCGATTCTTTACCCGACCGGTCGAACGTGGCGACGAAATCGCTACGTGGAGTTGCCGAATGTGCGCCGACTGCGGAAAATGTCAGCTTTCGGGCGGCCGATGATCGCTGTGCGTAGTGTCCGGGTTTGGCGTCAGTGCGGGCCGGGGCCGGCCCGGTCCTCGCGGATCACCTGCACGGTGGCCGCGACCTCGGCGCGGATGTCCCGGGTCTCGCTGAGAAAGCGCCACCAGTCGGGGCGGGGCTGTTCCGGCTCCGCGGCGATCGCCTCCAGGCGGTACACCAGCGCGTCCAACCGGCGGGCGTAGCGCTCCTCGGCGTTGGCCCGGCCGCCGAGGGCGAGCCGCTGGGCGTCGCGCAGCGCGAATCGGGTGCGCTCCAACTCGGCCTCCGGGTCGCGGGCCACCTCCTCCAGCGCGTGCAGCCGGTCGTTGACCGAGGCCATCGCCTCGTCGGCGTCCTTGAGGGTGGCCCGGGCGGTGGCGAGCCGGCTGACCGCGTCGGCGTACTCGCCGCGCCCGGCCGCGGCGCCGGCCTCCTCCAGGCGGCTGCGGGCCACGCCCAGGGACTGGCGAGTGCGCGCCGGGACCTGCTCCAGGTCGGCCCAGCAGGACTGTACGTAGTCGCGGCGCAGCCGGTGCAGGGCCGGCTCGATCGTGCCCAGGCGGGATTCCAGAGCCTGGGCGCGGGTGCGCAGCGAGGACAGCCGGTTGGTGACCTCCTCGCGCTGCCTGGGCAGCCGCTCGGCCTCCGCGCGCAGCTCGCCGGCCGCGGTCTCGATCCGCCGGGCCACCTCCAGCGTGCCGGGGATGCCGAGCGCGGCCGGGCCCCGGTCCAGCTCGGTCAGGTCGGCGCGTACGGCGGCCAGTCGGGTGGTGAGTGTGGTCGAGCCGAGGCCGGCCCGCTGGGTCTCGGCGACCGCCTGTTCGGCCTCGGCGGCGGCGCGACGGGCCCGGTCCACGGCGGGGGGCAGTTGGCCGAGCGCCTGTTCGGCGTCGGCGAGCAGCGGGCCGAGCGAGGTGCCGAAGCGGTCCAACTCCTGGCGCACGGCGTCGAGCCGGCTCGCAACCTCCGCCAACTCCCGCCGGGCGGACTCGTACTCGTCGGTCTCCAGCTCCACGTCGAGCGGATGCCGGTCCATCAGCGCGATGTAGGCCGCGCTCGCCTCGTCGATCCGCAGGCTCACCGCGGCGAAGCCGCGCAGCGCGTCCTCGGTGCCGCGCGCGCCGCGCACGGCTCGGACCGTCTCCAGCGAGAGCATCATGTCCCGCTGTGCGGTGTCCAGCTGGAGGAACGCCTCGCCCGCCGCCTCGCGCGCGGCCAGCGCGGCCGAGCGGGCGGCGTCCTTGCGCCGGCGCCACGGGCGGGTCTCGCCGCCGGCGAACGCGCCCGGGAGCAGCGCCAAGAGCAGCGGCGCGAGCGTGATCGACAGGGGAAGGCCGCCCCCGAGGGACCGTCGTGCGGATCCGACCACCACGCCTGCTCCCGTCACCGTGTGAACTGTGCGCACTCCATCCTGCCCATCCTTCCAGGTGCCGTCCGATGGAGGTCCACCAACCGTCCCTTCGGCGCGTGTCCGGGGTCGGACGAGGCGCTCGGGGGCGGTGTGGGGGGTGGGCCGTCGGGCCTGGTGGGGGCGGGTGCGTGGGCGTGGGGTGTGGGCGTGGCGCGCCCGGCGGTCTTGTGGGTGACCGCCGGGCGGGGTGTGACGGGGTGGTACCGGTGGGGCTTCGGTCAGAAGGTCACGTCGGAGCAGGAGTAGAAGGCGTTGTCGGTGTCGTCGATGTCCCAGACGGCGAAGATCAGCGCGCGGCCGGTGCGGCCGGCCGGGAGGGTGCCGGTGTGCACCTGGTGCGCGGCGGGCTGGGCACCGTGGTAGGGGACGGTCAGGAACGGGGTGCTCTCGATCTGGGCGCGGCTGATCGGAGTCGCGGGATTCCAGCTCGGCTTGGTGATGTAGTAGCGGAACGACGTGGTCGAGTGCCGGGCCTCGATCTCCCAGGTGAAGCTGAACGAGGCCCCGGAGGTGAGCGGGGTGGCCGGCCAGGCGCCGTTGCGGGGGTTGTCGAGCGGGGCCCAGCGGCCGTCAGCGCCGGCGCACAGCTGCCCGTCGGGCGGTCCGCCCGCGGGGTAGCCCTTGGGGCCCTCGACGCTCTGCGGCTCCCACTGGATGTCGCCGCAGCGCTTGACCTTGCCCTCGCCGCACAACGCGGAGCGGCTGGCCGGGCTGGAGATGTACCCGTGGGCGGAGGCGGAGGACGCCGGCAGCAGGAACGGCAGGGCGAGCACCGAAGCGCTCAGCGTGGCCAGAATGGTGCTCTTGCGCATCGAACTTCTCCTCGTGAACGCAGTCGTGCCGGGACGGGCAGACTCGTTCGGACGCGGCCTCGAAACGGTCCGCGCGCGTGCGCACGTGCGCCGGAGCGCGGATGTCGCGAGTCGATGGGACGTCGACATCCGCATCCGAACGTGGAACCACACGATCCGGGTGCGGATCGTGTCGGGTGCGACCTGCGCGAGTCGCGTGCCTTCGTTACCGGGGGCGCTCTTTCACGCTAGAAGCGGTGATTCCGGTCGGTCAATGGTCTGGACCACGTACGGCACAAATTGGCTAACCCGGATCGGGGCCGTCGACGGCGCGGGTGGGCGGCGGCGTCGGTCACGGGCTCAGCCGGCCGGGTCGGGGATCGGGACGGCCGGGCCGGAGACGCGGACGCGGGGGTCGTGTTCGTCGAGGTCGACGGTGAGTACGCCGGGGCGGCCGAGGTCGTCGCCCTGGTGCAGGGTGAGGGTGGCCCGCGCGGGGACCAGGGACAGGGCGCGCAGGTAGTGGCCGAGGGCCGCCGCGGCGGCGCCGGTGGCCGGATCCTCGATCACGCCGCCGACCGGGAAGGGGTCGCGCACGTGGAAGGTGTCCGCCGAGGTGCGTCGCACCAGTTGCAGCGTGGTCAGGTCGCGGGCCCGCATGAAGGCGGCGAGGCCGTCGAAGTCGTAGTCCAGGTCGGCCAGGCGGGATCGGGTCGCGGCGGCCAGGATCAGGTGGTGCGCACCGGCGTAGGCGTAGCCGGGTGGCAGTTCGGGGTCGAGGTCGTCGGCGCTCCAGCCGAGCAGGGCCAGCGCCTCGGCGACGTCGGCGGCCGGGGCGGGGGTGTGGTGCGGCTCGACGCTGGTGAGCGTGGCGCGGAGCCGGCCGTCGGGGCCGGGGGTGACGTCGACCGGGACGAGGCCGGCCGGGGTGGTGAAGGCGAGCGGTCCGGGGCCGATGCGTTCGGCGAGGGCGATCGCGGCGGCGATGGTGGCGTGGCCGCAGAAGGAGACCTCGGCGAGGGGGCTGAAGTAGCGGACGGTGTAGGTGCGATGGGCTTCGGCCGGGGCTTCCGCTGTGGCTGTGGCTGTGGCTGTGGCTGTGGCTGTGGCTGTGGGTTCGGGTCCGGCTTCGGTGCGGGTGAGGAACGCTGTCTCGGAGTAGCCGAGTTCGGCGGCGATCGTGAGCATGTCCCGGTCGGTCAGGGCGCCGGCGTCAAGGACCACGCCGGCGGGGTTGCCGCCGTTCGGGTCGGTGGAGAAGGCGGTGTAGCGAAGTGGGGCGGCGGCGGTGATGGGTGCCGGGTCCGATGTCGTCATGTCGCAGGGCAACGTTGCCGGGTGGCGGGACGATTCCCGCGACCGCCGGCGGGTCGTGGGGTCAGGCGTGGGCGGCGAGTTGCCAGAACGCGCGCATCACGGCGGGCGGAGTGGGGCCCGCGAGTTGCACCTGGGTGAACAGGATGGCGGTACTGCCGGTCGCCGGGACGATGTGGGCCGTGGTGCCGGTGCCGCCGACCCATCCGTAGCGGCCGGGGACGTTCCACGGGTTGACGGCCTCGATGTCGACGGAGCCGCCGAAGCCCCACCCCTGGCCCTCCAGGAACAGGTCGGTGGCCTTGCGCTGCACCGGGGTCAGGTGGTTGGTGGTCATCCGGCGGATCGACTCCGGGGAGAGCAGACGCCGCCCGGCGACGGTGCCCTCGGCGAGGAGCAGGCGGGCGAAGGCGTGGTAGTCGTCCACGGTGGAGACCAGGCCGCCTCCGCCGGACGGGAAGGCGGGTGGGGTGCTCCACTGGCCGGTGGGACCGTCGACGGTGCGGAGGGTGCCGTCCGAGTCGGCGAGGTGGCAGGTGGTGAACCGCTCCAGGTCGGCGGGCGGTACCGCGAAGCCGGTGTCGACCATGGCGAGTGGTTCGAACAGTCGTTCGGCGAGGAATTCGGGCAGTGGACGACCGGACGCCCGGGCGATCAGTACGCCGAGGATGTCCGAACAGGTGTTGTAGAGCCAGGCCTCGCCCGGCTGGTGGAGCAGCGGGATGCCGGACAGCCGCGCCATCCACTCGTCGGGCGCGGGGACCTGTTGCGGCTGTGGCGGACCCTGGCCCAGCTTCTCCATCAGCGGGGCGAGCGCGGGCAGCGAGAAGTCGCTCGGGAAGCCGTAGCCGGCCCGGAAGGTGAGCAGGTCGAGCACGGTGATCGGACGATCGGCGGGGACCACGTCGTCGATCGCGGCGGTGGGTGTGCGGACCACGCTTCGGTCGGCCAGTTCCGGGAGGAGGTCGTCCACCGGGTCGTCCGGGGTGATCCGGCCGTCCTCGATCAGCATCATGGCGGCGGCGGCGACGACGGGCTTGGTGAGGGACGCGATGCGGAAGATCGAGTCCCGGGCCATCGGGGCGGTGCCGGCGGTGTCGAGGGAGCCGGCGGCCCGTACCTCGACGCGGTCGCCGCGGGCGATCAGGGCGACGGCGCCCGGGAGTGTTCCCTCGGCGATGTGGGTTTCGAGCAGCGTTCGCAGGTCGTCGGGAGTGTTCGAATTCATCGGATCGGCTCCTCGGGGGCGATGTGCGGGTCGGCTGCGCGTGCGCGCGGAGGGCGTGGGGTGCGGTTCAATATCGTGGCTTCGGAATTCAACTGCCTTGGCGTGGAACGTACTTCATGTTCCGGGCGAATTTCCGTGACGCGCCGTGGGGTCCACTGCGTTCTATCTAGTGGGTGAGCGGGCGGCATGCGGCGCGGTCCGGCGGGTTGCCGGTCGCGCTCCGTGGTCGCGCCCGTATCCGGCACGGAAGGGTACGGAACGGAACGGAACGGCCGCCCGATCCGAGTCGGGAGCGGGCGACCTGCCGACACCGCTCGGGGCGGGGCACGACACGTGGTGGAACGGATGTCTAGGAGACAGCAGGCCGATGGGATCCCCGGGTTCTGAGGAGCAGCAGTTGGCCGCCGCGATGCGCGGGGCGGCGACCGAATTGATCCCGCCCGCGGGGTTGGTCGCGGGCGGGATCACCCGGGGGCGACGGATGCGCCGGGCGCGTCGGATGCGGATCGGCGCGTCGGCGCTGGCGGTGGTGGCGCTGGGCGGGGCCGCCGCGGTGGTGCTCCCGGGGATGGACGACGGCCGGTCGGCGGTACGGGCGACGTCGGGGCCGGCGGGCGTGCAGAGCGGTGCGCCCGGGCCGAGTACGAGTCCTCCTCCCGATCCGGCGACCGTTGCGCCGGCGGGCAAGGAAGTCGTCTCGCCGCAGGAGATCGTGCGGATCCTGCGACAGATGCCGATGGGCGACAACATGCGGGACCCCACCGGGGCCGGGATCGTGCCGAAGACGGGGGACCCGACTTCGGTGGGTGCGTTCGCCGCGATGCTGGTGGTGACCAACAAGGGAGCGGCGACGCTCACGGTGACGGTGCAGGCGAGCGGTCAGGATCCCGCGGGTGACGACTGCGCGGCGGTACGGAAGGTGTACCGCCTGTGTGATGTCTTCGTGGAATCCGACGGTACGCACGGCTACCTCGCGCAGACTCGGCCCGAGGGGCAGACGGCGGATCCCGGCAGCAAGGAACCCTCGGCATGGGCCGCGCAGGTGATCCGGCGCGACGGTGTGCGGGTTTCGGCGACGTCGACGTCGAGGATCGACGTCGGGATCGTGGGGATGCCGGGGTACGCGATCGTGTCGATCAAGCAGCTTCGGGACATCGTGATGTCGCCGAGTTGGGCGCTCTGGGTCGCTCCGGAGATCAATCTGGCCGCGCGGGCGAAGATGCTCGATTTCCGGGGACAGGCCCCGACCGGCACTCCTCGGACGCCGTGGAATCGGGACCTGCCGGGCAGCACCGCGCTCCCGCCCGTGCCGACGGGTGAGCCCTCGCAGTTGCCGGACGCGGGCGGGGGGAGCGGGGGCGTGAGCGGGGGCACGAGCGCGGGGCGGTAGGTGGTTGGTGGTTGGTGGTGTTCAGCTCAGGCGGGTGCAGAGGAGGGCGTCCGGGGTGCCGGATGAGCCGACTCGGCGGGTGAAGGCGACGCCGGCCGCGTACTCGTCGGCGTTGCACTGACCCTTGTACGCGCCGGAGGCGAACTCACCGCCTGTGCCGTTGGTGCCGTTCGCCGGGCGGTTGTCGCCTCGGTCGAACCACAGGGTGCGGGCCCGGGTGCCGAGCGGGGCGCCGGCGGGTCGGGTGCACAGGGCCGCGGAGACGCTCGCGCCGCGCACGCTGTACCCGGTGATCGCCATGCCGGTGGGGCACTGGAGCTTGGTGTAGCCCGTCGCCCAGTCGTCGCGCACGTACGATTCGTCGCGCACCACCGTGGTCTCGGCACCCGGCGCGCCGAGGTCGGGGCCGCCGATCGTGGTGCACAGGCCCCGGTTGCCGGTGTGGGCCAGGCCGATGATCCGCTCGCCGTCGGGGCATACGCCCTTGCGGGCGCCGGAGTCCCAGTCCGGTCGGGCGCGCATGCGCAGGGACGGTTGGGCGTCGGTGCTGCCCAGGTCGAGCATGTTCCACCGGGCGGACGGGGCGATCGGGCCGGTGCGGCCGGCGGCGCCGATCAGCCTGGTCCAGGCGGCGGCGCGCCAGTCGTTCGGGTCGTCGAGGATGCCGCTGCGTACGCCGTTGGGGTCGTAGCGCAGGAGGGCCCAGGAGTCTCCCCGGCCGTTGCCCTTCCAGCCGAGCAACGGCCAGTAGGCGAAGTCGAGATCGCGTGCGACGAGGTAGTCGGTGAAGTTGGCGAACCAGGCCCGCGCGGCCGGGTCGGTCTCCTCCGCGCCGGTGCCGAACTCGCTGATCCAGACGGGGGCGGTGTGGTGTTGCCCGTCGGTGGTCACGTATTGCGCCGATCGGTCTATCTCCGCGAACAGTTGATCACGCGTCAGGTCCTGGTAGCGGGCGTCGTGGGTCTCGCCGGTGCCGTACGCGCCGCTGTGGTTGGGGCCGGTGTACCCGTAGAAGTGCGCCGAGTAGACCAGCTTGTTCGGGTCGACGAGGGTGTGCGACAGGGTGCGGACCGGGGTCAGGGTCGGGCGGCCGTGCGGCAGGCCGTCGAGCGGGATGCCGGTCCAGTTGATGCCCTCGACGATGATCAGCAGGTCCGGGTTGGCCTCGGTGAGGATGCGATTGCCCGCCAGGAGGGAGGCGGCCTGCCAGTCCTTGTCGTTGCCCCAGCCCCAGTTCGGGTCGTCGGTGATGTTGCGGCGGACCTCGTTGTACAGGTCGGCGCCGACGACCCGCTTGTTGGTTCGGTAGCGGCTCGCCATGGTGACCCAGTCGTTCGCCCAGTCGGTGGTGCTGCGCGAGGTGTTCCAGCGTTCGTTGCCGTCCAGGCCGCAACACCAACGGGTGGTGCCGGTGTGGTTGTTCAGCACGACCGCGAAGCCGTCGGCGGTCAATGCGGCGACCACGGCGTCGAAGACCTGGAGCGGGGTCTTGCCGCGCAGTTCGGGGTTGGCGGCGACTGCGGCGTCGGGCACGGGGGTGCTCGCGTGCACCATTTCGTTGGAGAAGGGCAGGCGGATGCTGTTGACGCCGACCGCGTGGAAGCCGGCCAGGATCGACGGCAGGCTCGCCCGATCGAGGCCGAGCGGCATGCCGTTCGCGTTCTCGCCGCTGTGGTGGTTGGCGGGGTCGGCGATGTCGCCGGAGCCGTTCCAGGTGCCTTGGGCGCCCGCCCAGTTGGCGGAACGCAGCTTGAATCGTTGTCCGTTGGCGTCGACGATCCAGCGGCCACTGGCGGAGAGGGGGGCGGCCCAGGAGGCGGTGGTCGGGGCGGCGGGGGCGGAGGCGGTTGGGGCGGAGGCGGTTGGGGTGGCTGGGGCGGCGGCGTCGGCTTGGGTGGTGCTCAGGAGGCCGCCGGTGAGCGCGGTGACGGCGGTGCACGCGGCGAGAGCGGCGCGGACGAGCGGTCGGTGCCGGTTGCGATGCATGAGTACCTGCCTCGGTCAGGGGTTTCGGAACCGGCCCGTGCAACCGCCCTACGACGACAGCACCGGCAGCCCCGCCTCGACACCCACGTCCACGCGGCCCCGGCCAACCAGGCCGGCCCGCGAGGCAGCGGACGAGCCGTGCCCATGCCCGTGCACGGCCACAGCCGCTAGACCCTCCCACCCCAACCCAACGAACTCCAGCCCCACCCAGCCACCCCCGAGCCCCCCCACTTCGCCCACCTTGGCCCCGCCACCCCACGACGTGACCACCCCCACCCCGATCCGGCACGACGCACCCCCGCGGATTCGGTAGGCTGTCCTCTCACATCCGGGCGCATAGCTCAGTTGGTTAGAGCACTGCTCTTACAAAGCAGGGGTCGACAGTTCGAGTCTGTCTGTGCCCACTCGAAATCAAGCCCAGGTCAGCGCGCTGACCTGGGCTTTTTCATGTTCCGGGCCGGTGCCCCCGCCGAGTGGAAGGCCGCGTGGGGTGGCGTGTGTGCGCGATATCCCGATGCGGTTCCCGCCCACTCGGGCGGGGGCGGAGCGAAACGGACACCTTGGCAGCTGTATCGATCCACGGAACAGCCCCGAGCGTGCCTGTCGGTCGTGCTCGCGCACGGGGGCACCCGGATTCCGGGCAGAGTCATGTTCACGGGCGGTGAAACGCTGAGCACACGGTCGGTGGTGGCGTGACCGGGCGCACGGTGGTCACGCCGGTTGGAGTTGCGGTTCCGGTTGCTCCGCCGGCGCGGTCTTCGGGTCCCACACGTTGGTGGTCCACACATAGGCGCAGATGACCGAGATCATCGCCAGAACAAGCAGTGGTCCAAACGCCCACGGATAGCTCGCCATCTCCATCGGCAGATAGCGGTACGACACCAGGAGCGCAGCGAAAACCGTCGCGCCGTAGACGACCAGACGAATTCCTTGCCAGTCCCAGCCGCGGTCGAGTGAGCGCATTGCGGTCTCGATCGTGAGCGCGAATACCACACCGGCCACGAGGTCCACGCCGTAGTGGTAGCCGAATCCCAGCGTGGCCGCGAGCGTGGCGATCAGCCAGAACGTTCCTGCGAATCTGATAAACCGCGAGCCCTTGCGAGAGTGAACGAAAATTATGGTGGCCCACGCCGTGTGCAGGCTGGGCATGCAGTTGCGAGGGGTGATGTCGTCGAACTGCATCGGGAGTGGCGTACTGATCGACGGCACCGCGTTCGGCCACAGGTCGGCCACTGCCCAGGGCCCGCCGTCGGGGCCGTATGCGAAGACCGGTCCGACCACCGGGAAGATCATGTAGATGCCCGGCCCGAGCAGGCCGATGGCCAGGAAGGTGCGCACCAGGTGATGGCTCGGAAAGCGGCGCTCGACCACCACGTTTCGCAGTTGGTACAGCGCGACGATCGCCGCTGCCAGGGGAAGTTGACCATAGACGGTGCCGAGGACATGGGTGCTGATCGGGTCGGTGGCCGCGACCATCCGGCCGGCCAGCCACGACGGGTCGTTCAGCGCGTGATCGGCGGTCGCCACGTACTGGTCGAGCACGGCCGGGCGGGTCTCCGACGTGATGAGCAGCCAGGTGGCGCCGGTCTTGTGGCCCGCCACCAGTAGCAGTCCCAGTCCGGCGCCCTTCAGCATCAGGACGCGTTCCCGGCCGGTGCGGCGCGTGAGAGCAAAGACCGCACAGCCGAAAATCACCCACAACGCGCCGTTGCCGTAGTTCATTCTGGCGTCGACCACCCACCGCACCAGCCAGAAGGCGATGTCGATGCCGATTGCCGCACCCACCGCGATAAACCGTTGCCGCCAGGTGAGAACCACCATCGTCAACGTCAAACCGGCATACAGCAGCTGCCCCGAACGGGGAGCGAATATCACCTCGCGCGCCTGGCCGGTGATCGGCCCCGGTAGCCCGTAGCGACGTGCGAAAATCTCCATCGTGATGAGAAATCCGAGGACCGCAACCCCGGCTGCGCCCCACCGAATCGCCTGCGGTCGGCGCCGCACGGCGACCATGGTCCTGCCACTTATTCGCGAGACTGTTCGCGGTATTATGGATGTCAATTACTTGGCCGATTCATTAGATTTTGGCAACATATCGAAGTCCGCTGGAGCACTGAAGCCGTGCTCCAATATCGCAGCCACGGCTCGCCCGCGTTCTCGGGGGTGTTCGACGCGGGCCCCCGGCTGTTCATCACGTCGTTGCGATTCGCCGACCGTCGACGGGTAGTGTCCCGCCTCGGCTGTCGACCGGGAGAGGGAACGGCGAAGTCGAGTCGTGACCCGACCCGCCCCACCCGGTCGACGACGACACGGCCCGCTCGGCCGCGACACGGGCCCGTGCGACTCGGCGGTGCCGGCCGACGAGACGCTGGTCATCCCGGACACGGTGGTGCAACGGACGCCGATACCACCGCTGTTGCCGGCGCTACCCGGCCTGGAGTCGGCCTGCCACTACCGGACGCCGCGGTCACCTCTTTGTTCCCCGAGTCGTCACAGGTGTAGGTGGGCGTGGTGAGGGGGCGTGGGAGGTGGTTGTGCGTGGATGTGTACGAGGCCGTGGCGACTCGGCGTGCGGTGCGCGGTTTCACCGGCGATCCGGTTCCGCGGGAGGTGCTGGAACGGGTGTTGTCCGCTGCGTCCCGGGCGCCTTCCGGGGCCAATCTTCAGCCCTGGAACACCTACGTGCTGACCGGCTCGGCGTTGGATCGGCTCAAGAAGCGCACCGCCGAGCGGGTGGTCGCGGGTGATCCCGGAGACGCGCGGGAGTACGAGATGTACCCGTCCGAACTGGGCGCGCCCTACCGCGAGCGGCGGTTCGCGGCTGCCGAGCAGCGCTATGGCGCGCTCGGCATTTCGCGTCGGGACACGCGGGCGCGTGCACAGGCCGTGACCGCGAACTGGGACTGCTTCGGGGCGCCCGCCGCGCTCTTTTGCTTCATCGACCGCGAGATGGGATCCGCCCAGTGGGCCGATCTCGGCATGTATCTCCAGACGGTCATGCTGCTGCTTCGCGCGGAGGGCCTGCACAGTTGCCCGCAGATGGCATGGTCGGTGTATCGGGCGACCGTCGCGGAGGTCGTGTCACCCCCGGAGGGGCTGATTCTGTACTGCGGCATGTCGATCGGCTTCGAGGACCCGACCACGCGTCCCTTCCGCACGGACCGGGCCCCGATCACCGAGACGACGACCTTCATGACGGACTGATCCGCTGTGTCGTGGTGGTCAGGGATTCGATGTGGGTTGTGCCGCTGTCGGTGAGGACCTCGGTGAGGGTCTGGGCCGGGCGGATCGGGGTGAAGGTGGTTTCGCTGGTCGGGGTGGTGCGGTAGCCGTGGATGGCCGGGCGGGGGAGCGAGTTGTAGGAGAAGTGGGTGGACAGGGAGTAGGCGCCCGTGTCGTGGAGGGCGAGGATGTCGCCCGGTTCGAGTACGGGCAGGTCGCGGGCGATCGCCGAGAGGTCGCCCGCGAAGCACAGCGGGCCCGCGATGTCGTGGGGTTCGGTCGGGCCGGACTTCGGCCGGCCCTTCGCGTCGAACGCGTCGATGCGGATCGGCCACGCCTCGGGCATCGACATGGCGCGGGTGAGGATCTGGCCGCCCGCGTGGGTGACCGCGATGCGTCGGCCGCCGGTGGTCTTGGTGTATTCGACGATCGACGCGACGGTGCCGTTCTTGGCGAAGATCGAGCGGCCGAACTCGGTGATCAGGTCATAGCGGCCGTCGAACAGGGTCGGTACGGCCCGGCGCAGCTCGGCGACGTAGTCCGCGAAGGTCGGCGTGTCGGTGTCGTCGGCGAAGTTCACCGGCAGGCCGCCGCCGATGTCCAGACCGGTGACCCGGCGCTGCCCCGTCTCGGCGTTCACCCGCTCGGCCAACGCGTGGGCCGCCGCCACGCCCTCGGCCATCAGCGACAACGGGCAGCCCAGCGAGCCGACATGGGTGTGGATGCGGGTCAGCCACGGGTGGCGGACGAACGCCTGGACGACCGCCTCGGTCGCGCCCTCGTCGCGCAGCGCCACGCCGAACTTCGACGTCGCCGTGGCCGTACTCGTGGAGTCCACCGAACCGCGGCCCACCTGGGGGTTGACCCGGATCCCGAGCGGCGCCGGCGCGGGCCCACCGGCGAGCAGGGCGTCGACGCGGGCCAGTTCCTGGAAGTTGTCCACGTTGAGCGCGATGCCGTGGGCGAGGGCGAACTCCAGCTCCGCGACGGTCTTGATCGGGCTGTCGTACACGATGCGCTCGGGCGGGAAGCCGGCCGCCAGCGCCAGCCGCAACTCGCCGGGTGAGGCGACCTCGCAGTCCATCCCCGCGTCCGCCATCAGCCGCATCACCGGGGCGAGGGCGCACGCCTTGGCCGCGAAGGCGTGCCGGACCGGGGCCGGGGCGAAGGCCGCGTGCAGCTTGGCGACCGTGTCGAGCAGCCCGTCCACGTCCAGCAGCCCGACCAGCGGTTCGGCCGCGCCCAGCAGCCCCTGCCGCACGGCCGCCGCCACCGCCGCGTCCCGCGCCGTGCGCCGCCGCCGAGCCGCATCGGAAGTCGTCTCCACCGGATCTCCTCGTCGCTCGTGGTTCGTCGCTCGTCGTTCGTCGTCAGCCGCGTGCCCACGCCCGCCTCGCGGGGGCATCACCGTACGCGCCGCCCCGGCGGACACCCGCCCAGCATCCCCACCCCGGCCGCGCCGAACATCGTCGAGCGCGACGAACCGTCGGCCCGACGTTGTGGCGGGCGACGACCGCGCCCTGCCTCTTCACCGCGGTCGTTTCGGCGGCGCGGCTCCGCGGCGGTTCGGACCGGCCCGCCTCGCGCGACCCACCCACCGACCCACCCGCGCCGGACCGATCCGGTGCGCTGTTCGCGTCATCATTCGGTCGCGTCGTGTGGTTGCCCGGCGTATCCCTCGTTACTACCGTGTTTGTTGAGTCTTCAAGGGACCAGACGCCACGCCGCGATTCTCGGCCGCGGCCGGACCGTTCAGCGCCGCCCCGCCCCGTCGGCACCCGCACCCGCACCCGCACCCGCGCCCGCGCGGTCCCTGTACCTCGCCGCGCCCGCACGCCCCCGCGCACTTCCCGCAACTTCGTCCCCATCCGTCCCCACCGGTCTCCGGGCCCGTCCTCGCCCGGAGCGCAAGGAGAGTTCGATGACCTACGTCTCCGCCACGCCCCCCGGCATCCTCGACTACCTGGTGATCGGCGCCGGCCCCGCCGGGCTCCAGATCGCGCAGTTACTCCGGGCCGCCGGGCACGGCTACCGGGTCCTGGAGAGTGGCCGCACTCCGGGCACCTTCTTCCGCACCTTCCCGCGGCACCGCAAACTGATCTCCGTCAACAAGGTGTACAACGGCACCGACGATCCCGAACTCAACATGCGGATGGACTGGAACTCGCTCCTGTCCCCGGATCCCGAGCTGTTGTTCACCCGGTACAGCAAGCGCTACTTCCCACACGCCGACGACCTCGTGCGCTATCTGGCCGACTTCGCCGCCGCGTTCGAGCTGGACATCGCCTACGACACCCGGGTCGAGCGGATCGGGCGCCGTGCCGACGGCGGATTCACCGTGACCGACCAGCGGGGGACGCGACACCACGCCCGACGGCTGATCGTGGCCACCGGACTGACCCGGCCCAACACCCCTGATATTCCGGGCATCGAGACCGCCGACGACTACTCGACGGTGTCCGTGGACCCGGAGGACTTCGTCGACCGGCGGGTCCTGATTCTCGGCAAGGGCAACTCCGCGCTGGAGACCGCGGACAACCTCCTGGAGACCGCGGCGGTGATCCACGTGGCCGGACCGCACTCCATCCGGCTCGCCTGGAACACCCACTTCGTCGGACACCTGCGCGCGATCAACGCCAACTTCCTCGACACCTACCAACTCAAGCTGCGCAACGCCGTGTTGGACGGCCGCGTGTTGTCCGTGGACAAGGGCGGCGACGCGGGGCGCTACCGGGTGCGGTTCGCGTTCTCGCGCGCCGACGAGGTGGTCAAGGAACTCCACTACGACCGGGTCATCGTCTGTACGGGCTTCCGCTTCGACGCCTCGATCTTCGCCCCGGACTGCCGCCCCGAACTCGCCATCGACGACCGGTTCGCCGCCCTGTCCCCGGCCTACGAGTCGGTGAACGTACCCGGCGTGTACTTCGCCGGCACCCTGATGCAGCAGCGCGACTTCAAGAAGTCCACCGGAGGCTTCATCCACGGCTTCCGCTACGCCGTGCGCGCGCTGAGCCACATCCTCGACGAGCGGTACCACCAACGACCCTGGCCGCACCGCACGTTGCCGGCCACGCCCGCGGCGCTCGCCGATGCCGTGGTGGCCCGGGTCAATCGCAGCTCGGCGCTGTGGCAGCAGTTCGGCGTGATCGGCGACCTGATCGTGGTCGACCACGACGGGCGTGCGCACTACCGCGAGGAGGTGCCGGTCGACTACGCGCACGAGAGCCGATCGCCGGACGGCGGCGACTACTTCACCATCACCCTCGAGTACGGGCCCGACCACGACAAGGTCGACCCGTTCGACATCACCGTGCGCCGCACCGCGCAGAACTCGGTGGACGGTTCCATCGACGCCGCCTATCTGCATCCGGTGATCCGGCACTTCCGGGACGGTGAGTTGTCGGCCACGCACAACATGACGGAGAACCTGGAGAACGAGTGGGACCACCCGCAGGTCCACCACGCCCCACTCGTGGCCTTCCTCGCCCGCGAACTGGACCGGCGGCCGAGCCCGGCCGGGCGGTGAGCGGGGTGCGGTTCACCGTGTACGACTTCGAGGAAGCCGCACGCGCCCGACTGGATCCCGTATACGCCGACTTCATCGCGGGTGGAGCGCGCGACGAGATCACCGTACGGGCCAACGAGGCGGCCTTCACCCGGCTGCGACTGCTGCCCCGGGTGCTGCGGGGCAGTGACGAAAGGGACCTGTGCGTAAGCCTGTTCGGCGGCCGTGCACGCCTGCCGATCCTGCTCTCGCCGACCGCCTTCCACAAGCTGGTCGATCCGGAGGGAGAGGCGGCCACCGCCCGGGCCGCGGCCGCCGCCGGGGCGATCATGATCGTCTCCATGGCGTCCACGGTGGCGGTGGGCGAGGTCGCCGACGCGGCCCGCGCCGCCGCCGAGCCCGGCCAGGCACCGCCGCTGTGGTTCCAGCTCTACCTCCAACCCGACCCGGGGATCACCGAGGCGCTGGTGCGGCGGGCCGAGGGGGCCGGCTGTACCGCCCTCGTGGTCACCGTCGACTCCCCGGTGCTCGGGGCGGGCGAGCGCAACCGGCGCAACGGCTTCCACGACCTGCCGCCGGGGATGCGCTGCGAGAACCTGGTGGATCTGCGGGAGGGCGAGCGCGGGCACGTACGGCAGATCGCGATGTCCCCGGAGTTGTCCTGGGAACACGTGGATCGATTAAAGCGGTTCACCGATCTGCCGGTCCTGCTCAAGGGCGTGCTGCATCCCGAGGACGCGCGGCTCGCGGTTCGGCACGGTGTCGACGGTCTGCTGCTGTCCAACCACGGCGGGCGCCAACTCGACACCGTGCCACCGACATTGGAGCTGCTGCCCGAGCTGGTCGGCGCGGTGGCGGGACGCATCCCGATCGTGCTGGACGGCGGGATCCGCAGGGGCACCGACGTGGTCAAGGCGCTGGCGCTCGGCGCGATCGCCGTGGGTATCGGCCGACCGGTGATGTGGGCGCTGGCCGAGGGCGGCGAGAAGGGCGTACGACGGCTGCTGCACCTGCTGCGGGACGAACTCGACGACGCGCTGGCCCTGTGCGGCGCCGCCGGACTCGCCGATCTGACGCCCGACCTGGTCCGGGTGCCGGGGTGGGGATCCGCGCCAGGCCCCACCGTGACGCCGGGGGCGGACACCCGATTCGGCGGGGTGGTCGCATGAGCGCCGTCGGCTGGTCGATCGTCGGCGCGGTCGCGCTCCCGGTGGCGATGCTGCCCTACTGGCTGCCGAGGATCGTGGTCGCGCTGCGCGTCCGCGTCTTCGCCCGGGCGGGCGGTGCGGACGGTGTGCCCGCGCCCGGACCCGAGGTGCCCGCCGAGGAGTTCAAGCGGGTGTACGGGCATCCGGCGGCGGACGGCCGCAGCCGCGGCGCCGCCCTGTCCGACCTGTTCTGGTACTGGCTGGCCCCGGGCCCGGAAGTACACCAGGAACACCTGGAACCCGGGCCCCGCTACGACGACGTGGCCAGGACCACCCGCCGGATCCTGGCGGGCGTCTCCCGGGAGCAGTGGACCGAACTGGTCGGCCGCTGCACGCGCGATGTCCTGGACGAACTGACCGCCGGCGAACCCACGCCCGACGGTAGGCGCGAACACGAGCGCGCCGCGAGGACTTTGCACGTGCGCCTGCGCGACCTGATGATGCCCGTCTGGGCCGAGGTCTACTACGAGGTGGTCTTCCGCGAGCCCTGCCCGCGCCACGTCCGAAACCTGATCACCGACCACGCGAACGACGTGGTCGACTCGATCAAGTGCCTGGGCCTTCGGCACATGGACCGGCGGGCCCGGCTCACCGACCACCTGCGGACCCGGCTCGCCGACGACCCGCCGCCCGGGCCGCTGCCGGAGTCGCTGGACCGGCGGGAGCAGGCGTACTACCTCCAGGGCACGTTCTTCAACACCGCCGTGGTGCAGATGTCCGAGGCGTCGGCCCACCTGCTGCTGGCCCTGGCCACACACCGCGACGTGCAGACCCGCCTCCAGGCGCCCGGCTCGGATCCGGACCGGCTGGACCGGATCATCGACGAGACGCTGCTGCACTTCCCACTCTTCGGCGTGGCGCACCGGATCACCTCGGGAGAGATCCCCCGGGAGGGACGCGAGCCCATCCCGACCGGCTCGGTACTGCTGTTCAACTACCCCGAGTATCAGGGCTCCCAGGGCCTCGCCTTCGACCCCGATCGGTGGTTGTATCCGGACACGCGGCCCACCGAATACATCCCGTTCGGCGTCACCGCCAACCGCCCGTGCCCGGCCCGCGGCTTCGCCCTGCTCACCCTGCGGGTCGCGGCCGAGGAGACGCTGCGCCGCTTTCGGCTCGACTCCTCGGCGCAGCACACCCGTTCCCTGCCCAACCGGGGACCCTGCCTGCTCATCCCGCGTACCGATCCGGCCGCCGCGAACCCGCGCCGGCCCCGGGTCCGGCTCGCGGTGATGCGCCTCACGGACCGATGGGCCGCCGTCCCGCGCAGCCTCACCCAGCTCGTGCTCGGCGCCTACATGGTCCACGACGCCCGCCGACGGGGGTTGTGCCGCGCCTACTTCGGCGCCGCGTCCGCCGGTCCCGCGTCCGCCGGTCCCGCGCCCTCCGTTCCGGCCGGCCGATGAGAGGGGCGAGGCGATGACTCCGTCGGAACTCGCGCCCGTGTTCTTCCTGGCCGTCGTGGTGATCCTGCTGACGTGTCGGCTGGTCGTCTTCGTGGTGGGCCGCTTCGGGCAGCCGCCCGTGGTCGGCGAGATGATCGCCGGGGTGCTGCTCGGCCCCTCCCTGTTCGGGCTCATCGCCCCCGGCGCCTCCGCCGAGGTGTTCCCGCCCGAGCTGAAGCCGGTGTTGTACGTGGCCGGTCAAATCGGCCTGGTGGCGCTGATGTTCGCCACCGGGTACGAGTTCCGGGCGCACGCCGGACGCGGACTGGCCGGCACCGCGGTCGCGGTCTCCGCCGCCGGGGTGGTGATCCCGCTGGTCCTGGGCATGGGGTTGACCCTGGCGGCGTACGGGCACGTGGGGATCTTCGTCGACGGGGTGTCGGTCTGGGTCACGGCGGCCTTCGTCGGCGTCGCCCTGGCCATCACCGCGTTTCCGATGCTGGCCCGGATCATCACCGAACGCGGCCTGTCCGGAACCAGGTTCGGCTCCCTCGCGCTGGCCTCCGGCGCCACCGACGACGCCCTCGCCTGGATCATGCTGGCGGGGGTGCTGGGCGGGGCGTCCGGCGAGGTGCGACCGGTCGTCAAGACGATCGGCGGCTCCCTGCTGTTCGTCGTGGTGCTGTTCCTGCTGGGGCGCCTGCTGCTTCGCTGGATCGTGGAGCGTCCGGGGCTCGGCGACGACACTCGGCTCCTGCTCGTCGTCGTGGTGCTGTTCTGCGCCGCCTGGTTCACCGACAAGATCGACCTCTACGCGGTGTTCGGCGCGTTCTGCGTCGGGATGGCCATGCCGCGCGGAGAGAACTCGGAGCGGCTGGTGCTGTCCACCCAGTCCGTGACCCAGGTGGTGTTCGTGCCGATGTTCTTCACCTACTCCGGACTGAACACCCGATTCGACGTGTTCGCCGACCCGTCGGTGATGGTGTTCGGGGCGACGGCGGTGATCGTCGCGGTGGTCGGCAAGTTCGGTGGCTGCTGGGCCGCCGCACGGCTGCGCGGGGAGCCCCGGCCGGTGGCCGTCCGGGTCGGCGTACTGATGAACGCCCGAGGGCTGATGCAGCTGATCGCGCTCAACATCGGCCTTGCGGCGGGCATCGTCGGTGACGAACTGTTCGCGGCGCTGGTCCTGGTCGCCCTGATCACCACGATCATGACGGTTCCGCTGTTGAGCCTGTTCGATCGGCGCGAGGCGGGCGCGCGGTCGCGTGTGCCGGCGAGCCCGGAGGAGGAGGCGGTGCCGGCCGGTCGAGCGACCGGTGCGCGCGGCTCGGGTTTCGGGTAATTCCGGGCGCGGGCATGGGAGTTCGAGGCTGGGGCGCGGCCCGGCGGGAGTGCCGGGCCGTGCCCTGTGCGGGTGGTGTGTCGATGGCGTCTGTGTCGTCGCCCGGGGACGGCCTCGCCGGGGCGGAGGGCGGTGACCCTTGCGACGGGTGCGTGCGGTGACGGTGGCGGCTCAGCGTTTCGCGATGCTTCGGGTGCGGGATCCGGCGTCGGTGCGGCGGCCGAGGAAGTGTGCGACGGCCGCGCCCAGGCCGGCGAGGCCGCCGGTGGCTCCGGGTCTGCGGGCGAATCCGGTCAGGCGGCTCTTCCGGTCGAGCCGGGCCGGGGGTTCGGCTCGTTTGCTCCGGTAGACGCGCGTAACCTCCCGGTCGGGCTTGCCGGTCGGATCGGTGCTCGGGGGACCGGGTGGTGTGGCGGGGGGCGCCGGGGAGCGGGCCGAGGTGTCGAGTGTGGGTGTGCCGAGGGTTTCCGTGCCGCCCAGGACGGTGCTTTCCCGGATCGCGGTCAACCGGGCCGCGCGTTCGGCCAACGCCCGTGCGTGTAGGTCGAGCAGGAGTCCCCGCGGAAGCTCGAACAGGCGCTCGTAGGCGATCAGGAGCGGCTCGCCGGGCATGCGTCGGGCCTTCTCGAAGTCGGCGAACGCACTGTGCGAGCTGTATCCGAGACATCGGGCGAGGGCCCGGAGGGATAGCCCGCGCTCCAGACGCAGGCGGTACAGGGTCAGCCCCAACTCCCGGTGGCACGAGCCGATCGGCCGGGGTGCCGGGAGTTCGGTGCCCGTCGGGTCCTCGGGTCGCGGCGCGGCCGTCATCTCGCGGTTCCTTCACGACGGGGTAAGTGCGACATCTGGTGGTTCCTCCTTGGGGTGAAGGTGGTGCCTCCGGTGCGCTTGACGCCCTGTCCCGTCGAGCCGTCGTCGAACCGGGCCGGGTACGTCGCGCCGGCCTCCCGTGGCGTGGCCGGCGGAGATCGGAGGGGTGATCTCCGCACGCGACGTGCCGAACCTCGACGTGGGAAAACGTGGTGCTCGGGAAGGGGATCGGGTCGCCACTGAGCATATCCAGCACCGATCGCGGGCATTCCGGCTCGCACATAACGGCGAATCCGGCCGCGATGGCCGATTGTTGCCGGTGCCCCACGGGCCGGATGACCGATGCGGGCGTGTATCGGGGCTGTACTCGATCTGTACCCAATATGTTCGCGGACACGAAAATCCCGGCCGGAGTGGCCGCATGACGGCCCGTCGAGTGCGCCGAGGAGGCGGTGGCGGTGCCGTCCCGCCCCCTCGGCGACGGGGCGGTCAGGCCGTGACCGGCTCGGGTGTGGGGGAGTTGGGGGTGGCGCGCAGCCGGTCGGCGATGTCGCGGGCGTGGCGGATCGTGTCCGCTCGGGCGTCGACGAGGCACCGGTGGGCGAGCGGACGCAGCTCCGCCAGGGCGGGATTGACGTCGGCGGCGGTGAGTTCGGCCGTGGCGGCGACCACGTCCAGCCCCCAGACGTCGCCGAGGATGCGGTTCAGGTACGGCGTGGCGTGGTCCCAGCCGGCGCGCGGGGTGCCGGGAGCGTAGCCGCCGCCCCGGGCCTGGACGAGCAGGGCCGGGCGGCCGGGCACGATCGGGCGGCTGACGTCGGCGGCGCGGTGGTCGGTGATGATCAGGTCGATCCAGGTCTTGACCTGCTGGGGGACGCCGAAGTTGTACATCGGCACGGCGAGGAGGAAGGCGTCGGCGGACAGGAACTCGTCGGCCAGTTCCGTGCCGAGCGCGGTCGCCGCGCGTTGTTCCCGGGTACGGGCGTGTTCCGGCGTCGTCCGGCTCGCCTCGGCGATCGGCCAGACCGGGGGCAGGGGATGACGACCCAGGTCGCGCCGGACGAACTCGGCGTCCGGAAACGCCCGGGCCCACGCGGCCTCGGCGAGGTCGGCGAGGGATCGGCTGATCGAGCCTTCGACGCGGATGGCGGCATCGAGACGGAAGAACTTCACGGGGGCTCCTGGGGTGTCGGGGTGGGGTGTCGGTGTGACGTCGGGCCGGGGTCGGGGCGTGCGGGGGCGCGCCGGGGCGGCCCGGCGTGGGGCGGGATCTCGAATTTTCGGGCTCGGGCCTCGCCGTGCCGCGCGCGGCACGGGTGCCGCGAGGGGCCGACGGGTCGGCGGTAAAGTCGGCTGTCGTCTCCTCCATCGATCGGCATCGTGCTCGGTAGCGGCTCTTCTCCCCTCTGACTGATGCCTGATCGGAAAGGTGACCATGAACGGAACCGAGGCCCTGGCCGAGCGCTTCGAGGCGCATCGTGAGCACCTGCGCACGGTCGCCTATCGCATGCTCGGCTCGCTGGACGACGCCGACGACGCCGTGCAGGCGGCCTGGTTGCGGGTCGACCGGGCGGGGATCGACGGCGTCGAGAACCTGGGCGGGTGGCTGACCACGGTCACCGCGCGGGTGTGTCTCGACATGTTGCGGATCCGTCGGACCCGGGGCGAGGAACCGCTGACGGCGGTGCCGGAGGCGGTCCTGGAGCGGCCGGGCGGCCCCGAACCCGAACACGAGGCGGTGCTGGCCGAGTCCGTCGGCCTGGCCATGCTGGTCGTACTCGGCCGGCTGACCCCCGCCGAGCGGGTCGCCTTCGTCCTGCACGACATGTTCGCCGTGCCGTTCGCCGAGATCGCGCCGGTGGTGGGACGTACGCCGGTGGCGAGCAAGAAGCTGGCCAGCCGGGCGCGCGAGCGGGTACGCGGGCGGGCCGCGCTCGACGAGGCCGACCTGGCCCGGCACTACACCGTCGTGGACGCGTTCCTGGCCGCCTCGCGCGGCGGCGATCTGGACACGCTGGTCGAACTGCTCGCGCCGGACGTGGTGCGCCGCGTCGACCGGTTCGCGGTGCCGACCGGGGTGGCCGGCGAGGTCCGGGGCGCGCGGTCGGTGGCCGAGGAGACCCGGATGTTCGCCCACCGGGCCCGGCTGGGCACGGTCGCCCTCGTCGACGGGCGGCCCGGCATCGTGATCGCGCCGGGTGGGCGACTGTTCGCGGTACTGCGGCTGAGCTTCGCGGACGGGCGGATCACCGACATCGAGGTGATCGCGGAGCCGGCGCGGCTGGCCGGGGTGTCGCTGGGCGCGGGGCGACCGGGCGACTGAGCCGGCCGCCCGGGCCCGGTGTCAGCGGGTGTGGGGCGGGGCGACGGTGCGGTGGGCGGTCGGGGCGACGGCGGGACCGGCCACCGTCGCGGATCCCGCCGCCGGGGCGATCGCGGTCCACGGCATCGCGATCGGGCCCACGTCGACCGGCAGCGCGAGCGCGGTCCACAGGGATGGCAGGGTCGGGGCGGTGGTCGTCAGACCCAGGAGCACGCCCAGTGCCACGGTCGGCCCCGCCTCGGTGGCCGCCGTGCGTCGCACCCGGGCCGGCGTCGCGCCGGCCGACCGCAACGCCCGCCAGGCGGGGACCTGGTCGGCGGCCGAGATCGCCGCCGTGTTCCGACCGCGGTACCGGCCAGGGCGTTGGTGGTGACCAGCGCGTCGTGCTCGTCGTCCGTGCCGTGGGCCGTGGGCCGTGGCCGACGACGCGAGCACGAGGAGCGTCGTGGTGACACCGGCGACGCCGAGCGCGAGTGTGGGGAAGCTTCCGGCGAGATCGGCGAGCCTGCCGCGCACGGCGGCGCGTACGGCGAGGCGCCCGTGGGCGCGGGCAAGGGTCGACGGCACCCCACAGTCGATCCACGCCGACCCCCGGTGCCCGTGGTGGCGACGTCCCGACGTTTCCCGGGGACAACTCCCGGCTGCCGGGAAAGTCCCAGGCCCCGCCGGGCGTGGCCGCCGTCCCGGTGCGCGGCGATCCGGGTCTTCGGGCCACCCGACCGGAGGTCAGTCGTTCGGGGGAGCTTCGGTCGCCGGGTGGGTGGGGCGGGGTTACGGTGTTGCGTGGGTCACATGTGGTCGGAGTCCAGGGTAATCCGGGTTCTGAGCTGACTCGGTGTCAGGAGGCTTGGCAGGTAAGAGATTTGAGATCTGACGCTTCGTCAACTTATAACTGACGATACGTCAGATTCCTTTGTTTCAGCGGTAGTTGATCGCATCACGAGTCGTGGCTTCGGGGCGAACGGAGTTAGTGTCGGTCGGGTTGCCACGCTCGAGAAGCGACCCGGTCGGCCAGGGGCCGGGCCCGCGACACCTCCCCGGGAGCCGATCGCAGGCCTTGACGGGGACCAGGGATGAGGACCTCATGGCCATAGCGCTACCGCTGCGCGCCACCGACGATCCGTTCGGTACCGCGCCCACGTCGACCCCCGCCGTCTACACCGGACGGCCCGCGTCGACCCCCCGCACGCTCGTGGACATCCTGGACGCCACCGTCCGTGCCCACCCCAACGAACCCGCCCTCGACGACGGCCACCGTACGCTCACGTATCGTGCGCTGGCCGCCGAGGTGGAGGGCCTGCGCCGACGGCTCGCCGAGGCCGGGATCGGGGTCGGCGACCGGGTCGGCGTCCGGGTGCCCTCCGGCAGCAACGACCTGTACATCTGCATCCTCGCCGTGCTCGCCGCCGGCGCCGCCTACGTCCCGGTCGACGCCGAGGACCCCGACGAGCGCGCCGACCTGGTATTCGGCGAGGCCGGCGTGGCCGCCGTACTGGGCGCCGAACGCGACCTGCGCGTCACTCACGTGAGTGACCCGCGCCCGCCCGCCCGCCCCACCCCCGCCGACGACGCCTGGATCATCTTCACCTCCGGCTCCACCGGCAAGCCCAAGGGCGTCGCGGTCACCCACCGCAACGCCGCCGCCTTCGTCGACGCCGAGGCCGGCCTCTTCCTCCGGGACGAGCCGATCGGCCCCGGCGACCGGGTGATGGCGGGCCTGTCGGTCGCCTTCGACGCCTCCTGCGAGGAGATGTGGCTGGCCTGGCGCCACGGCGCCTGCCTGGTCACCGTGCCCCGCTCGCGCGTGCGCTCCGGCGCCGACCTCGGACCCTGGCTGGCCGAGCAGGAGATCACCGTGGTCTCCACCGTGCCCACCCTCGCCGCGCTGTGGCCGACCGAGGCGCTGCTCGATGTACGCCTGCTGATCTTCGGCGGCGAGGCCTGCCCGCCGGAGCTGGTCGAGCGGGTGGTCGCCGAGGGCCGCGAGGTGTGGAACACGTACGGCCCGACCGAGGCCACCGTGGTCGCCTGCGGCGCGCCGCTCACCGGCGAGGGCCCGGTCCGCATCGGCCTGCCGCTCGACGGCTGGGAGCTGGCCGTGGTGGACGCCGAGGGCCGCCCCGTCGCCATGGGCGAGACCGGCGAGCTGGTGATCGGCGGCGTCGGCCTGGCCCGCTACCTCGACCCGGCCAAGGACGCGGAGAAGTACGCCCCGCTGGAATCGATGGGGTGGACGCGCGCCTACCGCAGCGGCGACGTGGTCCGCGCCGACGCCGAGGGCCTGGTCTTCGTCGGCCGCGGCGACGAGCAGATCAAGCTCGGCGGCCGGCGCATCGAACTGGGCGAGATCGACGCGGCCCTTCAGGCACTGCCCGGAGTGGTGGGCGCCGCCGCGGCCGTCCGCACCGTCAAGGGCGGCAACCAGCTCCTGGTCGGCTACCTGGTCACCGGCGACGGCTGGGACCGCGAGGACGCGGTGGCCAGGCTGCGCGCCGAACTGCCCGCCGCCCTCGTACCCCGCCTCGCCCCGGTCGCCGACCTGCCCACCCGCACCTCCGGCAAGGTGGACCGCGACGCGCTGCCCTGGCCGCTCGCCGACACCGAGGACAGCGGCCCCGCCGAACAGCTGTACGGCACCGAAGCCTGGCTCGCCGAGCAGTGGACCGACGTGCTCGGCATCGCCCCCGACACCGCGCAGGACGACTTCTTCGCGATCGGCGGGAACAGCCTGGCCGCCGCCCGGCTCACCACGCTGCTGCGCGAGCGATATCCGGCCGCCGCCGTCGCGGACATCTACCAGCAGCCCACGCTGCGCAAACTCGCCCGCCGGCTGGAGCGCTCCGCCCAGGACGCGGGCGCGAGCCGCAAGGTGGCGCCCACGCCGACCCGGGCCCGGGTGGCCCAGCTGCTCCTGCTCGTCCCGCTGTACACGCTGATCGGCCTGCGCTGGACGGTCGGGCTGCTCGCGCTCGGCAACGTCGCCGCCTGGTTCGGCCACTACCCGTGGGCGCCCACCGCGTCCTGGTGGTGGGTCGCCGCCGGCGCGGTCGTGCTGTTCAGCCCGCCCGGCCGGGTGGCCATCTCCGCCGGCGGCGCCCGACTGCTGCTGCGCGGGCTGCGCCCGGGGACGTATCCGCGCGGCGGCGGGGTGCACCTGCGCCTGTGGGCGGCCGAGCAGCTGGCCGACGCGAGCGGGGCGACCTCGCTGTCCGGGGCCTGGCTGCTGCGCTACGCCCGCGCGCTCGGCGCCAAGGTCGGCCGCGACGTCGACCTGCACACGCTGCCGCCGGTCACCGGCCTGCTCAAGCTCGGCCGGGGCTGTGCGGTGGAGGCCGAGGTGGACCTGTCCGGCCACTGGCTGGACGGCGACCGCCTGGAGATCGGCGCGATCAAGGTCGGCGCCGGCGCGATCGTGGGCACCCGCAGCACGCTCTTCCCGGGCGCGCGGATCGGCCGCTCGGCAGAGGTGGCGGCGGGCTCCGCGGTCACCGGCAACGTGCCGCCGAGCCGGCGCTGGGGCGGGGTGCCGGCGGTACGGCTGGGCAAGGTGGACCGGGGCCGGTTCGGCGACCGGCCGCCGCGTCGGGCCTCCTGGTCGGTGCTGTACGGGGTGGCCGGGCTGCTGCCGACGCTGCTCCCGGTCCTGGCCGCGCTGCCCGCGCTGGCCGTGCTCGGCGCGTTCGTGCACCCCGGCGACGGGCTCGGTACGGCGCTCGGCGGCGCGCTGCTCGCGCTGGTTCCGGCGGTGGCCGCGTTCGCCGCGGTGTACGCGCTGTCGATCGTGCTGCTGGTCCGGCTGCTCAGCGTGGGCCTGCGTCCCGGCTACCACCCGCTGCACGGCCGGATCGGCTGGCAGGCGTGGACCGTCACCCAGTTGATGGACCTGGCCCGGGAGAAGTTGTTCCCGATCTACGCGAGCCTGTTCACGCCGGTGTGGTTGCGGGCGCTGGGGATGAAGGTGGGCAAGGGCGTGGAGGCGTCCACCGTGCTGGCGCTGCCGAGCCTGACCACCGTCGGCGACGGGGCGTTCCTGGCCGACGACACGCTCATCGCCTCCTACGAACTCGGCGGCGGGTGGATCCGGATCGGCGCGGCGACGATCGGCGAGCGGGCCTTCCTGGGCAACTCCGGGATGACCGCGCCCGGCCGCTCGGTGCCCGCGCGCGGCCTGGTCGGCGTGTTGTCGGCGACGCCGAAGAAGACCAAGAAGGGCGGCTCGTACCTGGGCATGCCGCCGATGCGCCTGCCGCGCTCGGCCGACGTCGCCGACCAGGGCCTGACCTACGACCCGCCGGCCCGGCTGCGCTGGGCGCGCGGCCTGGTCGAGCTGTGCCGGGCGATCCCGGTGTTGTGCTCGGCGGCGCTGGCGCTGCTCACGCTCGCGGTGCTGGCCTGGCTCGGCACGTACTCGCTCGTCCTGGCCGCGCTGCTCTCCGGCCTGGTCCTGCTCGCCTGCGGGGTGGCGGCGTGTGTGGTGTCGATCGCGGCCAAGTGGCTCCTGGTCGGGCGTTTCCGCCCCGTCGAGCACCCGCTGTGGAGCGGCTTCGTGTGGCGCAACGAGCTGGCCGACACCTTCGTCGAGGTGCTGGCCGTGCCGTGGCTGGTCGGCCGGGTCTCCGGGACGTCCGTGCTCAACCTGTGGCTGCGCGGCCTGGGCGCGCACATCGGGCGCGGCGTGTGGTGCGAGAGCTACTGGCTGCCCGAGGCCGACCTGGTCACCCTGGAGGACGCGGCGAGCGTGGGACGCGGCTGCGTACTCCAGACGCATCTCTTCCACGACCGGATCATGCGCATGGATACTGTGATCCTTCGCGAGGGCGCCACGCTCGGCCCGCGCGGGATCGTACTGCCCGGCAGCACGATCGGGGCACGCAGCACGCTGGGCCCCGCCTCGCTGGTGATGCGGGGCGAGACCGTTCCGGAGGACACCGGCTGGCTGGGCAATCCGATCGAGGTCTGGCGACGGTAATGCGTTTCGAGACGGCGTCGCGCGACGCGGCTCGTCCCGCGACGGTGGGCGCGACGGGGACGGAGCACGAATCGGTGAGCGACCAGGGGCCGCGCACGGGTGCCGGCGAGGCGTACTTCGCCACACACGGCGACCCGCGCTATCGCGTCCACCGCTACGAGTTGACCCTGGACTACCGCCCGGGTCCCAACCGCCTGGCCGGCAGCGCCCGGATCGGCGCGGTGGCCGGTGACCGCCCGCTCGGCGACATCGTGCTCGACCTGGCCGAGTTCCGCATCGGCCGGGTGCTCGTGGACGGTCACCAGGCGCGCTACACGCACCGCGCGGGCAAGTTGCGGGTGCGGCCGGGCACGGCGATCCGGGCTCGGGCGGCGTTCACCGTCGAGGTGCACTACGTCGGCAATCCCAAGCCGGTACGCAGCCCCTGGGGAGGGGTCGGCTGGGAGGAGTTGACCGACGGCTCGCTCGTGGCCGGTCAGCCGATCGGCGCGCCGTCCTGGTACCCGTGCAACGACCGGGTCGACGACAAGGCGGCCTACCAGATCTCGGTCACCGCGCCGTCGATGTACGCCGTGGTGGTCGGCGGCCGGCTGCTCACCCGCAGCAGCCGGGGCGGCAACTCCACCTGGGTCTACGAGCAGCCCGCGCCCACCGCGAGCTACCTGGTCACCGTCTCGATCGGGCGCTACGAGAGCGTCCCGCTCCCGGGGACGGGCGTGCCGCAGGTCGCGCACGTGCCGGCGCGGCTGGTGTCCCGGTTCCGGTCGGACTTCGGCCGGCAGCCGCAGATGATGACGCTGTTCGAGGAGCTGTTCGGGCCGTACCCGTTCGGCGAGTACACCGTGGTGGTCACCGACGACGACCTGGACATCCCGATAGAGGCGCAGGGGATGGCCACCTTCGGGGCCAATCACGTGGACGGGGCGCGCGGCGCCGAACGGCTGGTCGCGCACGAGTTGGCGCACCAGTGGTTCGGGAACAGCGTGGGCCTGGCCGACTGGCGGCACATCTGGCTGAACGAGGGCTTCGCGCGCTACGCGGAGTGGTTGTGGTCCGAGCGCTCGGGCGGGCGCAGCGCCGCCGTGCAGGCCGCGATCGAGCACACCGACCTGAGCGGTCGGCCGCAGGACCTGCTGCTCGGGTCGCCGCGCCCGAAGCTGATCTTCGACGACCGGATCTACGGGCGGGGCGCGCTGACCGTGCACGCGGTGCGGTGTGCGCTGGGCGATGCGGCGTTCTTCGCGATGTTGCGGGACTGGGCCACGGCACACCGGCACGGGCTGGTGAGCACCGACGACTTCACCGCGCACGTCGCGCGGTACGCCTCCCGGCCGCTGGACACGTTGTTCGAGGCGTGGTTGGACCGCGAGGCGCTGCCACCGTTGCCGGTGGGGCAGGCCGCCTCGGCGCCGCCGGCCGGGCGTGCCGATTCGGCCGCGCCGCCGCAGCGGCGGGGGCGGTTGGGGTGGCCCTGGACGTCGGGGCAGGGCGGATCCTCCGGCTGAACCGGAGGCCGGCGATGTGGGGGCGGGGCGATCCGGCATACGGTGCGGGGAGGCCGGCGTCGACGAGAGGAATGCCGTGATGAGCCAGGACGAGACCGCGAACCCTGCTTCCGCGCCCCGAGGTTGTGCGGTGGTGACCGGCGCAAGCAGCGGGATCGGCGCCGCGACCGCCGTGCACCTGGCGGGTCTGGGCTACGACGTGGTGCTCGGCGCGCGGCGCAAGGACCGGTTGGAGGAGGTGGTCGCGCGCTGCGCCGGAAGGGGCCGGGCGCTGCCGTTGGACGTCGCCGATCCGGACTCGGTCGCCGCGTTCGCCGCCGAGGTGGAGCGGTGTGACGTGCTGGTCAACAACGCGGGCTTCGCGCGCGGCACGGAGTCGGTGGCGGAGGCCGACGAGGCGGCGTGGACGGCGATGTACGAGACGAATGTGCTCGGGACGTTGCGGGTGACGAAGGCGTTCCTGCCACTGCTGATCGCCTCCGGCGACGGTCAGGTGATCACGATCGGGTCGGTGGCGGGGCGGGAGCCGTACGAGGGCGGCGCCGGGTACAACGCGGCCAAGCACGCGGTGACGGCGATGACGCGGGTGTTGCGACTGGAGCTGCGCGGGCAGCCGGTGCGGGTGTGCCAGATCGATCCGGGCATGGTCGAGACCGAGTTCACGCTGAACCGGCTCGGCGGGGACGCCGAGGGCGCGTCGGCGGTGTACGCGGGGATGACGCCGCTGGTGGCCCAGGACATCGCGGAATGCGTGGGGTGGGTGGCGACCCGGCCGCCGCACGTGAACATCGACGCGATGACGGTGCTGGCCCGCGACCAGACGTCGGCGCGCGTGGTGCACCGGCGGGCCTGAACGCGGGCGGCGTGCCTGCGGGTTCACGCCATCACCCCCGCCGCGCGCGCGGCCACGGCCCAGTCGTGGGCGGGCCGCGTGCGGGCGTCGGCCTGCGCGGGTCCTTCGGCGTAGCGTCGTCGCCGCGCGGCGAGTTCGCCCGGCGTCATCAGGTACGGCGGAACGACTGTCGCCGAGTCCTGCACCGGTGGTTCGTCACCGGCGGGCCCCGGCGGCACGAACTCCCGCCACCCGCCTCGCCGGTCCGCCGGTTTCGGCGCGGAGGGCCCGCCCGCTCCCGGGGCTCGCACGGCCCGGCCCCCGGGCCGGTCGCGGGACGCGGGGGCCAAGAGTCGCAGCACCCAAGAACGCGCGCGGGCAAGAGAATTCCTCACGTGGTCGACGTCCTTCCCGGAGGTGGGGACAAGGTCGCGCGCGGCGGCGTGCCGGAACCCGGGTAGCGGCAATCCGGCGAGCACGTGCACGGTGGGTTTGTGGACATGGATACGTCGCCGAACGGCCACGAAGCGAGCCCGCCGGTGAACAGTTCGGGTGGCTTCACCATGTGGGTTCCCGACTGGTCGACGCGGTAGACCGCAAGCCACATCCGGCCACTGCCGGCTGCACGCTGCGGGCTGCGTTCGTTCGGTTCCAGGTCTCGCATTCGACTGCGCTCCTCACGATGTCCGCGCTTCACTGTGCGTATTGCGATGGTGGCGCGGCGCATAGCCACTTTGGAGTGAGCGCCCGTCCCGACTTTTTGTGGGAAAGGTGGGTGACCCCATGCGCTTCGAGGCAGCTCCCGATGGCGAAAAACGTTTGCACCGGTTCGGACTCGCTATCAGGGCACAGCGCGAACGGATGGGCTTGACGCTGGCCGACATGGCGGCGGCGTACGGCTATTCGACGTCGACATGGTCTCGCTACGAAAACGGCAGTCCCATCCCGCCGGAGCTGCCTGCGAAGTTGGACGAACTCATGGGAACCCACGGCATGTTCGCCGTTCTCTGGGACATGATCAAGGATGAGCGGTGGCCGAACCGGTATCGCGATTACATGCGACTCGAAGATGGGGCAAAGGAGATCGCCGAGTACGCGCCGTACGTAGTCCCAGGTCTGTTGCAGACCCCCGAGTACGCTCGTGCGCTGTTCGAAGCCGTGAACCCGGATGCCACCGCCGACACGATCGAGTCCATGGTGGATCTTCGAATGAGTCGTCAGGCTCGGCTGCGCGGCTCCGACCCGCCCTACGTTTCCGCCGTGCTCGACGAAACAGTCATCAGGCGGGCGGTTGGCGGTCCGGCCGTTCTATGTGCGCAACTCGAAGCGCTGTTGCCCCTCGTGGATACGTCGCGAACGCTCCTGCGGGTTGCTCCGCTTGCCAGAGGTGCACACGCCGCTCTGGGCGCTCCGCTGATCATGCTTGGCTTGCCCGATGGCGGGCAGATCGCGTATCTCGAAGGGCTCGTCAACGGGCAACTTCTCGAAGACCCGGATACTGTGCGGGCTCGTCGGCGGTCCTACGATCGGGTTAGCGCCGAAGCGCTGACGCCGGGTGAATCGGCAGCCCTGATTACGGCGGTCATCAAGGAGAAGCAGTCATGATCCAAGTTCCCCGTCTCGGCGATGCGGTGTGGCGCAAGTCGAGCCACAGCAACGGGGATGGAGGTGCCTGCGTGGAAGTTGCCCCCGGCTTCGAGGTCGTGCCGGTTCGGGACTCAAAGGACCCGAGCGTGGGTTACCTGGTCGTTGCCCCGGGCTCCTGGTCGGCGCTGGTGTCGATGTTGCGTGAAGTCTGACGCGCGGTCGGCGTGAAGGCACGCAGGCGCTCGACCGGGCTTCCGGTCGAGCGCCTTGCATGTGCGGCGTGTGTCTCAGGCGGGGATCGGATCCGGCTCGGCGTACGGGCTGAGCATGGTGTCGAAGTAGACCTCCGGGGCCTCCTCCAGGTAGGTCGACAGGTTGTCCAGGAAGGCGCGCAGCGGCGGCAGCGCGTTGTGTCGGTCCAGGTCTTCCCGGGAGCGCCAGACCTCGTAGAGGAAGAAGCGGCCGTCCTCGTGCTCGTGGAGGTGGTACTGCAGGTTGCCGGGCTCCTGCCGGGTGGGTTCCACCAAAGATGAGAGGACGCGCCGGACTTCGTCCGCGTACTCCGGCCGGGGGCGCAGGAATCCGTAAAGGGCCAGGGGGCGAGCTGTGTTCGTCATGGCCCCACGCTAAGATCTCACATCGATGTGAGATTCAAGGGGATGTGAGGAGCAGCACATGAAGATCGGTGAGCTCGCCGCCATCACCGGCACCCCGGTCCGACTGCTGCGCTACTACGAGGAGCAGGGGCTCCTGGAGCCCGACCGCCTCGACAGCGGCCACCGCCGCTACGGCGACGGCGCGCCCGCCGTGGTCCGACGCATCCGCGCGCTGCTGGACGCCGGCCTGCCGACCCGCGTCATCCGCGACCTGCAGCCGTGCATCCGCCAAGACGGCACGATCGCCGAATGCACGCTGGAGACCCTCCAACAACACCTCGAAGGTCTGGACAACCGGATCTCCGCACTCTCGGAAACCCGCACCTCCCTGGCCGACCTCATCTCCGCCACCCAGGCCCACGAACGGGCCCTCGTCTAGGGCGGCAGCCTCTCACACGCGTCGGGGCCCGACGCCCTCCCCGCCGAGCGTGTCGCCCGGGTTCAGCAAGGCACATGCCTTCATCGACAGGCATCCGCAGCCGATGCACCCGGTGAGTTCGGCTTCGAGTCGCTCGATGGTCTGCCGACGCTCCTCCAGTCGCCGCTTCCAACCACGCGAGGCGCGCTGCCACTCCTGATGGCTGGGCGGCCGGTCGAGCGGCACATCGGCGAACGCCTCCCGAAGGTCCTGCAACGGGATGCCGATCCGCTTCGCGACCGAGATCAACGCGACGCGGCGAAGCATGTGGCGCGGGTAGCGGCGCTGGTTGCGATCGTCGCGCTCGGATGCGATCAGACCGAGTTCCTCGTAGAACCGCAGAGCGGAGACGGCCGCCCCGGTCCGGGCGCTCACCTCACCGATGGTCAGCCAGTCGTCCGGCCGGGGTCGAACCTTGCCGGAACGGTAGCTCGTCATGGGCGGCCTCCTGTTGACCTCAACATTACTTGAGGTCATACGTTCGGCCGCGCCGCAACGGTACGAACGACCTGGAAGGGACCGCAGTTCGATGACGTATGTGATCGCTTTGCCCTGTGTGGACGTCACCGACAAAGCATGTATCGAGGAGTGCCCCATCGACTGCATCTATGAGGGCGAGCGCATGCTCTACATCCAGCCGTACGAGTGCATCGACTGCGGCGCGTGCGAGCCGGTATGCCCCGTCGAAGCGATCTACTCCGAGGACGACATGCCGCAGGAGTGGCAGCACTTCAACGAAGTCAACGCCGAGTTCTTCGCCACCCTCGGCGATCCCGGCGGCAGCGCGAAGCTCGGCCCGACAGGCCGAGACCACCCGCTCGTGACCGCACTGCCACCCCAGGGCGACGCGGCTTGACCCTGTCGGTCGCTCAGGCCGTGTCCAACGATGCGTGAGTATCCACCGGGCCCTGGCCGGACATCACAAAGCCCGGGCGTACCCCGATGTCGTCGAGGCGGCCCACGCCGACTTCGCGGCCCTGCGTCAACGTTGGACGACCGCGTCCACCCGCTCGCGGCGGACCGCTACCGGTCGGTCCAATCCTCCTCAAGGGCCCGTTTGGCGTCACCCCCGGTCTTCGCCTGTGTTGCCCCCGTGGTCCCGCCGTGCCGGGGCCGATGTCGCCGGCCCCGGCAC
>NZ_JBHTVA010000036.1:0-112520 GCF_042793325.1 Embleya sp. NPDC056575 | reverse complement strand
ACGGCGGCGCGGCGGCCGCCCCCGCCGCGCGGCCCGTCTTGTGGCCGCACGGCGGCGGCGGGGAACCCGTACCGGCCCGCCCCCCGGCGGCCGGCCGGCGCCCCGGTCGCGGCCGCTCAGCCCACGGCGGACTTGCGCGCGTGTACGAAGAGTTGTTCCTCCGGCCCGGCGGCGGGGTGGTGGGGATGGAACACGCTGACCCGCTGGTGCAGGATCTCCAGGCCGGCGGCACGCAGGCGCACGAGCAGTTCCTCACGCGCGTGGCTGGTCACCCGGGCCCGGTGACCCAGCCAGTCGATCTCCACGCCGTCCGCCTCGGCCGGCACCGTCGCGAACGCGAGCAGCCCGCCGGGCACGAGCCGGGCGCCCAGGCGTTCGAGTTGGTGGTCCAGGTCGGCGCGCGGCAGTTGCAGGAACGGGAAGAACGCGCAGACCGCGTCCCAGGCCGCGTCGTCGTCGACCAGGTCGCGGGCGTCGACCTGTTCGAAAACTGCGCCCGGGACCCGGGCCCGGGCCAGTTCGACCATGGTCGCCGAGACGTCGATCCCGGTCACCCGGTGACCGGCCGCGGTCAGCCGCTCGGCGGTCGGCCGGCCCGTACCGGATCCGATGTCCAGCACCTTCGAGCCGGGCGGGAGTTCGGCGATCAGCCAGTCCAGCGCGGCCAGTTGTTCGGGCAGATCGGCGAACGCGCTCTCGTAGCCCGCCCCGACGGCGTCGAACAACGCGGCGGCGGGAGAACGTGCGCCGTGTGCCGACGGGGAGGGCGAAACGGGATCGGGGGCCATGGGAACGGCGTCCTTTCCTCCGTGGGAAGGCGGGGGGTGAGGGCGGGAAGGGCAGTCCTAACGCCGCAGCAGGACGCCCCGGACGAACGCCGCCTGCCCCGCGTGCTGGAGGTCGTCGCCGATCACGCTGACCAGCCGTACACCCAGGGTGACCGCCGGCGTCCACGCCTCGTCCACGACCCGATCCAGGTCGGCGGGCGTCAGGTCGCCGACGTACCCGACGGTCTGCTCGTGTACCGCGTCGTAGTAGCCGGTGAGCAGGTCCGCCGAGTCCACCCGCACCGCGGCCACCGCCTTGGTGTCCTGCCCGTAGCCGATCGCCCGGACCGGGAAGGGCAGTTCGAAACGTTTGTGCCAGTCCTGCGCGGTCCACACCTGTTCCAGGCCCGCGACGTCGGCGACGTGGTCGTCCTGGACCCGGGTCAGATGCCAGATCAGCCACGCGATCGAGTTCGCGTCCTCGTCCAGTCGCTCGGCCAGTTGGTCGGGCGTCAGATCGGCGACCGCCTCGTGCACGACCTCCCGCACTCGGCCGAATGCGTCGACCAGTAGCTCCGCGCTGTTCATCGAACCCTCGCTCCACTCGTTCCACCGATGTGGCGACTGTGTCTCGCCGGTGTGCTCTGCGTCATCCGTGTCGTCCGCGTCGTCCCGCTCGTCTGCTACTCCTGCCCCGTCCGCTCCCGGTCGTACACCTGCCGCGCGGCCTCGACGGGGGCGATCGCGGCGCGGGCGGCCCGCTACAGGTCGCGCAGGGCCGGGCCGAGACGGGCCCACTGCGCGTGCGGCAGGCCGGTGTCACCCGGTTCGGTCGGCAGGACCTGGATGCTCACGTGGTCCGCGCCCGCGTCGAGGTGTTCGCGGACCCGGGCCGCGATGGCCTCCTCGTCGCCCCACACGACCAGGGTGTCGATCAGCCGGTCGCTGCCGCCGTCGGCCAGGTCGGCGTCGGTGAAGCCGAGCCGACGCAGGTTGCGGACGTAGTTGTCGAGCCCGAGGTACAGCGCCGCCTCCTTGCGGATCACCGCACGGGCGACATCCGGGTCGCGGGCCGGGACCACCTTCTGGTGGGGGGCCAGGAACACCCCCTCGCCCAGTGCCTCGCGGGCCTCGCGGGTGTGCGCGGGCGTGGTGAAATAGGGGTGCGCGCCGTGCGCACGATCGCGTGCCAGGCGCACCATGCGCGGGCCCAGGGCTGCCAGTACGCGCGGCACCCCCGAGTCGCCGGCGGCGTCCAGGGCGTCCAGGTAGGTGTTCATGGTGGCCAGTGGCGGGGTGTACTCGACGCCGAGCCGGTCGGCGAACTCGGCGTGGCTCACGCCCAGTCCCAGGACGAAGCGGCCGGGATGGGCCCGCTCCAGGGCGGCCACGCGGGCGGCGGTCCCGGCGGCGGGGAAGACGCGGACGTTGAGGATCCCGGACGCGACGCCGAGCCGGTCGGAGCCGGCGAGCAGTTGCTCGGCGAGCCCGAACAGGCCGTCGGCGGGGGCGCCGCCGAACCAGGCGGCGGTGAAGCCGAGTTCGGCCAGTTCGGCCGCGGCGGCTCCCGGGTCCGGGTCGGCCGCGTAGGTGCCGTAGCGCTCCCAGACGCCGATGCGCCCCAGTCGTGCGGTGACCTGCTGCGCGTGCATGTGGTCGGTCCTCTCGTCTCGTCGCCGTGCGTCGTGGGCGCCCCCGCGTCGTCGGGGCGGGTCCCTCAGGGGAAAGGCGCCGGCGGGGCCGTGTCTTCCCGGGTGGGGGCGGCGATCGCGATTCGTCGGCTCACTCGGGGTTTCGGTTCGGGTGTCGCGGCTGCCGCGAGGGGGTGAAGTCGGCGACGAGGGAGCGGAAGGCCGCGCGGTAGACGCTCGGCGTGGTACCGGTCGCGCGCAGGAAGTGGGCGCGCAGGTTCGCGGGAGTGCCCAGGCCGGTCTGCGCCGCGATGCGTTCGACCGGGTCCTCGGTGCGCTCCAGCAGCCACTGGGCGCGCTGGATCCGGATGCGGAGCAGGTATTGGAGCGGGGAGAGCCCGGTCTCGGCGCGAAATCGCCGGGTGAGGCTGCGCACGCCCAGCCCCGCACGGCCGGCGATGTCGGCGAGCGCGATCGGGTGGTGCAGGTTGGCCGCCAGCCAGGCGGTGGTCGTCTCGAGGCTGCTGCCGGGCGGGGTGTACGCGCTGTGCGCGGCATCGTCCGGGCCGTCGGCGTCGACGTCCTCGGCGGGGGCGTGCAGTTGCAGGAACAGTTGCCGCTCGGTCTCGATGGCCACACCCAGGCCGTAGTCGAGCGTGATCAGGTCGAGGTACAGATCGAGGCCGCCGAGCACCCCGGCGGCGGAGTGGAAAGCGCCGTCGGCGACCACCTCGCCCTCGGGGTCGACCTCGATCCCGGGGTGACGCCGGGCCAGTTCCCGGGTGTACCGCCGCGCGGTGGCGGCGCGCCGGCCGTCCAGGAGGCCGGTGGCCGCGAGGGTGAACGTCCCGGTGCCGACGGCGCCGATCCGGCCGCCGCGTGCGGCCACGCCCCGAAGCGCGGCTACGATCTCCGGCGCGGGTTCGTCGCGAAAGGCCGCGTGCCCCGGGATCAAAACCGTGTCGGCCTCTTCCACAACGGCCGGATCCCAGGGCGCCTCCACCCGAAACGACCCGGGTTCACCGGTCGCCGTGAAGCCCGGGGCGGTACAGATCCGTAGGTCGTAGGCCACCGGTGGGTGATGCCGGGCGGCGGTGCCGAAGACCAGTCCGGGGGCGGTGAGCTGTTGCCCGGGGATTCCGTCGAGCGCGAGCACGGCGATCACTGGCATGTCCGGAATCTAACCGAGGACGACATCGAGACGCCTGTTTCGAGCCGGTCGCCGCGCCGAGGATGAACGGCACGAGGTCGGACGCGGGAGACGTCCGGCCCCGGGTACGGCCGCCGCACCCCTGTGCGGCCGATACTCCCTCCACGAAAGGTCACCACATGCGCGCAACCACCTCGCGTTCCACCGCCGACGCCGGCGCCGCCCCGCGCCGCCGGCGCGGCCTGGTCGCCAAGGCGCTCACGGCCACGGGAGCGGCACTGGTGCTCGGCACCACGGCCTTCGCCGGCAGCGCCGGGGCGATCGTCAACGGTCAGGACTCGACCGAGAAGTACCAGTTCATGGCCTACGTGCCGATGAAGGCGGGGGGCGTGGACGCCGGATGCGGGGCCACCTTGATCGACAAGCGGTGGGTGCTCACCGCGGCGCACTGTGTCGACCGTGACCTGCCGATCGAACTGGCCGGAACGGTGCGGATCGGCAGCGAGAACCGCACGCAGGGCGGCACCGTTCGCAAGATAGACAAGATCGTCATGCACCCCGGCTACTCGCAGCCCGCCGAAGAGGGTGGCTACAACGTGAACGACCTCGCGTTGATCCGCCTGGACCGGCCGGTCAAGGAGAAGCCGATCAAGCTCGCCAAGCAGGCCGGGCCGGTGGGCACGCCGACTCGACTCCTCGGCTTCGGCACGATCGTCGACCCGGACAGCCTGGACAACGCCGTCTTCCCGAACCGGCTCCAGGAACTGGACACCCGCCTGGGCACCAGCGCCGAGTGCAACGGCCGCACCGACGGCACACGCCTGTGCACGGTCAGCCGAAAGCTCAACGCCATGGCCTGCTTCGGCGACTCCGGCGGCCCGCAGATCCAAAAGAACCGCGCCGGCCGGTGGGAGCTGATCGGCACCACGTCCGGCGACGGCGACGGCAAGCCGGGCTGCGCGACGGGCCCGGGCCTGTACACGAACGACACCGCGTACAAGAGCTGGATCCACACGACGATCCGCAACAACAAGTAACCGACCCGCCGCCCCTCGGCCCGCCCGACGTGGGACACCCCGCGTCGCGCGGGCCGCGCGACGGATGCCTGGCGTGTCGAGGCGGTGTGCGGCTTCGGTGGACCGCGAGTGGTTGGATTCGGTCATGTCCGTTGTCGCCGTGCTCGCCCTCGACGGGGTTCCCGGGCACCAGCTCACCACCCCCGGGCTGGTGTTCGGGGTCGCCGGGCGCGAACATCGCGGCGTCGCGTACGAGATCAGGATCTGTTCGGGGCCCGGTCCGCGGGTGACCGGCGGACCGGCCGGGTTGCGGATCGGCGCGCCGTACGGACTCGATGCCCTCGCGGACGCGGACGTCGTACTGGTCCCGGGCCACGACGGCTTCCGGGACGCGCCGCCGGCCGGTGTCCTCGCGGCACTGCGCGCCGCGGCCTCTCGCGGCGGCCGGATCGCCGCCGTCGACACCGGGACCTTCACCCTCGCCGCGACCGGACTCCTGAGCGCACGCCGAGCCACCACCAACCGACGCCACACCGACGAACTGGCCGAACTGCACCCCGACATCGACGTCGACCCCCTCGGCGTCGCGATCGAGGACGGCCCCTTCCTCACCGCCGCGGGCGTCTTCGGCGGCATCGACGTCTGCCTGCGGCTCCTGGCGCACGACCACGGCCGGGGGGTGGCCGAGGCGACGAGCCGGGAACTCATCACCCCGCTGCACGTGTACGCCGACGACGTCCAGGAGACGATCGCCCGGGAGGTCGCCGAAAGTGTCGGCCTGGACCCGACGCTGCGTTGGATGCGAAAGCACCTGCACGATCCGCTCACCGTCGCCGGCCTCGCCGCCCACGCCCGGACCAGCGTCAGCAGCCTCACCCGCCGCTTCCACGCGCACACGGGCCTGAGCCCACTCCAATACCTGCTCCGCATCCGCCTGGAAGAGGCCCAACGCCTGCTCCGGGAAACCGACTTCCCCGTCGAACTGATCGCGGACCGCACGGGCTTCGGCACGCCGGCCGCCATGCGCCGACACTTCCGCGCCCTCACCGACACCACCCCGAGCGCCTACCGCCGGGCCCACCGGGCCGCCGAGCACCGATCCCACCCCCGACCCGGCTCCCGTTGATGCCGACCCGTGTGGTGGCCTGTCGCGCGCTCTACTTGGCCTCGGCGTAGGTCCGGGTCGCCGTCGGGACCAGGGGCAGCAGGACGGGCGTGTCGCCGAAGACCAGGGTCCGGGCCTCCTCCGCCGCCTCGGTGATCGCGGCGGATACCGCCTCGGTCAGGTCGGCGGGGCTGTGCACGATGAACTCGTCGTGTTGGAAGAAGACCAGATGCGGGCGGCCCGAGGGGGACGCGTCGTAGCGGGCGAGCCGGCGGCGCAGCGCGGCGAGCAGGGCCAGCGCCCAGTCGGCGGCACTGGCCTGGATGACGAAGTTGCGGGTGAAGCGGCCCCGGGCACGCGTGGATCGGGCGCCCGCGTCGTCGGTGCGGTCGGCGCCGGGTTCGCCGCTCGCGCCGCCCTCGGCGAGGTCGAGCCAGGAGGAGGAGGGCGGCGGGCAGGTTCGCCCAAGGCGCGACCGTACGATGCCGCCCTCCTCGCCGGTGCGCGCGGCGGCCTCGACGTAGCCCATCGCGTCCGGATACCGCCGCCGCAGGGTGGTCAACAGCGGGCCGATGTCGCCGCTGGTCTGCCCGTACATCGCGCCGAGCAGCCCGAGTTTGGCCTTGGCCCGATCGCCCTGGAAGGCGGCCTTGGCCAACGCCTCGTACAGGTCGCCGGCGGCGGCCGAGCGGGCCAGCCCGGCGTCGCCCGACATCGCGGCCAGCACGCGCGGCTCCAACTGCGCCGCGTCGGCGACCACCAGCCGCCACCCGGGGTCGGCCACGACCGCGCCGCGCAGCACGCGCGGGATCTGCAAAGCGCCGCCGCCGCGACCGGCCCAGCGACCGGTGACGACGCCGCCGACGACGTACTCGGGGCGGAATCGGCCGCCGCGTACCCAGGTGTCCTGCCACGCCCACCCGTGCGCGGCGTGCAGGCGGGCGAGTTCCTTGTACCTGATCAACAGGGCGGCGGCCGGGTGGGCCACGTCGCGCAGATACCAGGTGCGGGTCGAGGTCAGCCGTACGCCCTGCTCGGCGAACGCCTTCAGCACCTGCGGATGCGAATCGGGGTTGAACGCCCGTCCGCCGAGCGCCGCGCGCAGTTGTTCGGCCAGGTCGGCGAGGTGTCGCGGCGGCGCGCCCGCGACCCGGGGCCGGGCGCCGAGCAGTTCGGTGAGCAGCGCGTCGTGTACGTCGACCCGCCAGGGCAGCCCGTCGGCGGCCATCTCGGCCGCGGCCAGCCCGCCGGCCGACTCGGCGGCGACCAGGAGCCGGAAACGGGAGCGGCGGGCGGCGTCCTCGATCGCCTCGATGCGGCGGACCTGGTCGGCGTGCACCGCCACCACGGCCTCCAGCGCGTCGACGCCGGCGGGCAGCCGCAGCCGATCGGGGACGAACAGGCTGTCCTGCGCGTCGGCGGCACCGATCGGCAGGTCCTCGGGCACCGGCAGGCCCTTCAGCCGGGCCCAGGCCGCGCCCAGCGAGCGGGGTTCGCCGACCCGCTCCTCGTGCGCGAGCAGCAGCGACTCGACCAGCGCGAGGTCGTGGCAGCGGCTCACCCGGGAGGGCGACAACGGCGCGTACGCACTCTCCGCCGACGCCCACACCCACCGAGGCGGTACCGGCGCGGCCTCGAAGTCGGCCACCGCCGCCACCAGATCGCCCACGTGGACGGCCGCCCCGAGCGGCACCCCGTCATCCCCCAGCGGCCGCAGCCATCCCCCGTGCCCATAGGCGTCGGGCGCCACGGCCACGCGAGGCGCCCTCACCCGCGGCACGTCCCCGGCCGGACCCGGTCGACCGAGGCACGGCACACCTGACACCGAGTCGAATCCACGGCCCACCTCCTCCCGCCGCACCGAATGCGCACGAACCACTCACAACCGACAACGCCGACAACACCGCCGACCGACGAACACTACCCGCCACCCCCGACAGAGGCGGCGCCGAGGCGAAACGGTCAGGGCGAGATCGTGTAGCGGGCCGCGGCCGCCATGGCGCGCTCGTGCAGGGACGTGCGCAACGACCGGGGCGCCAGCGCCTCGGCGTCCGGGTCGAGTTGCCACAGGGCCCATTCGGCGTGGCGGGCGTCCTGGAAGGTCACTTCGAGGCGCAGTCGGCCGTCCGCCTCGGGCTCTTCGGCGCGCACGGCCAGCGCGGTGGCCAACAGCTCCTCCCGCCGTGCCGGGTTCACCCGTACCAGTACGGCGAATTGTTCGTCGGCCAGGAACTGCGCGCAGCGTTCGCGCCAGACCCGGTCCAGGTCGACCCGGTTCGGCCGCCGGGCCGGTTCGGGAAGCTCCTCGGCGGCCAGCACCCGGGACAGCCGGTAGGTGCGGTCCTCGCCGGACCGGGTGGCCAGCAGATAGCCCCGATCGCGCACGGTGACCAGGCCGATCGGGTCCACCGTGCGCCACTGCGGCTCCCGGTCGCCGGCCGCGTAGTGGATCCGGAGCCGGTGTCCGGCCAGCACCGCGCGCCGCACCTCGACCATCGCCGTACGGGGCACCTCCTCGGCCGGGGAACGGCGCGAGAGCAGGTCGGTCTCCGGCTCGACGAGAAACCGCTGCGCCGCGTCGTTCGCGGTGGCCCGATGGCTTTCGGGCAGCGCGTCGAGCACCTTGCGCATCGCGGACGCGAGCGCCGACCCGAGGCCGAACACCTGCTCGCCGCGCCCCGATCCGGCGGCCAGGAGCGCAAGGGCCTCGTCGTGGTTCAGCCCGGTCAGCTCGGTCCGGAAACCGGGCGACAACACGAACCCGCCGTGCCGGCCGCGCTCGGCGTAGACCGGGACACCGGCCGCGGACAGCGCCTCGATGTCGCGCAGCACGGTGCGCGTGGACACCTCCAGCTCGTCGGCCAGCGTGGCGGCGGTCAGCCGACCGCGCTGACGCAGCAACAACACCAGCGAAACCAACCGATCGGCGCGCACCTCGAAAATTTTATCGGAATACCTGACCAAGGATGTCGTGATTCGTTGCGAGGCTCTTCCCACGACGTCGAGGACGGCCGTCGGGCCGCCGGACGTACGTACTTCCGACACTTGCGAATGGAGCCGATGTGGCGATGGAACGAACGGCGGTCAACCCGGTGACGTGGTCGACGGAGCTGGGGTTCAACCAGGGAGAGGTCGTCTCCGGGCACACCCGGACCCTGTACTGCTCCGGGCAGACCGCGATGAGCGCCGAGGGCAGGCCCGAGCACGACGGCGACATGGCGGCGCAGTTGGCGCTGACCCTCGACAACCTGGAGGCCGTTCTCGGCGAGGCCGGCATGTCCCTCGCGAACCTGATCCGCCTCAACGTCTACACGACCGACGTCGACCTGCTCTTCCGGCACTACGGCGTGCTGGCGTCACGACTGGGCGCCGCCGGGGTGGCGCCGACCACCACGATGCTCGGGGTGACCCGGCTGGCGATCCCGAGCCTGATGGTCGAACTGGAGGGGACCGCGGTCGCCTGACGCGACCTCGGCGCCGGGCGGGGGCGGCGGCGAGGTCGCGGGGGGCTAGGTTCGTGGGCGAAGCGGTCGATCGGTCGCCGCCGTGCCTCGGTGGCGACGATCGACCGCGGTTTCGTCGTCGTTGTGAGGAGTGCGTTCCATGGCTCGTGTGCCTTCCGCCGCCGTCGCCGCCGCCGGGTTGATCGGCGGGTACGCGGTTGCCCGCTATACGAAGCGGCGACCGCTCGGCGGCGCGGTGTTGGCCGCGGCGGGTGCGGTGGCGGCCAAGGAGTGGCGGGAGCGGGCCGGTACGCCGACCGCCGCCGCGCTGACCGGGCTGTACACGGTCGCGTTCGGCGCCTCGCACCCGCTCGCGAAGAAGATCGGCGCCTGGCCCTCGGTGTTCGCGGTGGCCGGGACGGTGGCCGCCGCGTCGTACGCACTCGCGGACCGCAAGGCATAGCGACGACGACCACGCGGGCCGCGAGGCCGGGGGTGGCAACCGCTCGGGCCGCGAGGCCGGGACCGGCGACCGATCCCGGCCGGCTGCGGAAGGGCCTCACTCGGTGGCGGCCCTCGCGACCAGTTCGCCGATCTCCTCGACCGCGGCGGAGGGGCCGGGGAAGAACCGGTTCTTGGTCAGCGCGAAGGAGATGCCGGTCTCGGTGTCGGCGTACGCCGCGCTGCCCCCCATGCCGGGCATGCCGAAAACGCCGGGCGTCTGCTCCGGGGCGGCGCCCGGCCGGCCGAGGTTGTACCCCAGCGCGCGCGGCACGGGGAAGCCGACCATGTGGTCGACGTCGGCCGTGGCCAGGGCCGCGACCTCGCGCAGCCGCGCGGCCGAGACCAGCCGCACACCGTCCACTTCGCCCAGCAGCGCGGCGTACATCCTGGCCACCGCGCGGGCGGACATCGTGCCGCCCGAGGGAATGTCCGAGGTGAGCACGACGGGGTTGTTTCCGTATTCGGCGCTGGGGGTCACCGCGAGCGGCGTGGCCTTGAACATCGGCATGTCGGCGGGCAGCGCCGCCATCATCTCGGCGGAGCCCGGCGCGTCCTCGAGTCGGGCGAGCCGGCCCAGCTCGGACTCCGGGACGCCGAAGAACAGTTCGTCGGCGATGCCCAGCGGAGCCGCCACCTCCTGCCGCAATACCTGCGAAATCGGCGCGCCGACGGCCCGGCGCACGATCTCGCCCATCACGAAACCCCAGGTCATCGCGTGGTAGCCGGTCTTGGTCCCGGGCTCCCACCAGGGCTTCGAGCCGGCGATCAGGGCACACATCCCCTCCCAGTCGGCCAGGTCCCGCACGGTGAGATCCGCAGGCACCGCCGGCACGCCGACGGAGTGCGTCAGCGCATGGCGGATGGTCGCCTTGTCCTTGCCGTGGGCACCGAACTCCGGCCAGAACTCGACGATCGGCGTGTCGTAGTCGAGGGCACCACGATCCGCGAGGACGTGCACCACCGTCGCGGTCACCCCCTTGCCCGTGGAGGCGCTGTAGAACGGCATGTCCGAGGTGACCGGACGATCGCCGCCCGGATCGGCGACGCCCGCCACCGCGTCCACCACCAGCTCGCCGTGCCGGTAGACCGCGACCTGGATGCCCAGTTCGGCGCCCGACTCCACCAACCGGTCGATGGCCTGTTGCACAACCTTCTGCATGCTGTTCCCGCCCTCTCGATCCTTGCCAACGGTGTTTGGGCCCACCGTTCGCCCCGAGGTCGGAACCGACGACGCGATCTCGACATCCCCCCGGCGCGGATTCGCGCCGGGGGGATGGTGGGTCGGGTCAGCCGGCTTTGCGGTGGGCGGTGGGGTGGGGTTCCGGGGACTCGTAGCCGGCTTCGTCCGCCTCGCGCAGGAGTGCGATCAGGTCGCTTCGGGCCCTGGCGACGCGTGAGCGCACGGTGCCGATCGGGCAGCCGGCGATGACGGCCGCCTCGGCGTAGCCGAAGTCGAGCACCTGGGTCAGTACGAACGCCTCGCGTCGGGCCGGATGCAGCGCGCCGAACAGGTCGTCGAGGGCCAGGCCCTCGTCGAAGCCGGGACGGGTGATGTCCTGGCGGTGCTCGGCGACTTCCACCCAGTCGTCGACGGCGGCGGTACGAGGTCGCGCGGCCGCCGCACGATACCGGTCGACGACGGTGCGTCGGGCGATGGACAACAACCAGGTCCGGACCGAGGACGCCCCCGTGAAACGCGGCAGCGCCGTCCAGGCGCGCAGGTACGTCTCCTGGGTGAGGTCGTCCGCGCTCTGCACATCGGTCAGGTAGGCGACGAAGCGCCATACGTCGCGATGCGTGCCCCGGACGAAGTCGTCCACGGCTTCCGGGTCACCGGCCGCGCCGGCGAGGGCCCGCGCGGTCAGGTCGAGGTCGGGCGTGCCATCCCCCGAGCGGCGGGAGTCGAGCGGGGTCACCGAGGCGGTGTGGTCGCCGCGCGAGGCCTCGCCCGCGCGGGACGGGTCGGGCGTGGGGTGTGCGGTACGGCGCGCCGGGGGGCGGAGCATCACGGTGCTCGCGAGGCCCGGTGATTGGTGGTCGGGCCGGTGCTCGGGCCGGAGTTCCGGTCGGGTGACAGGGTGGAGAGCAGACATGGTCCACGTCCTCGTCATGCGGGCGGCGATCGATCGGCGCCGGGCGGATCGATGCCGAGCGGGTGCAGGGGCGCGCACCGGGAGCCGAGTGCGGCGGTGCCTGCGACTCGGACTCGACGACGGTGCGGTGGAACACCCGAGGACACGCCGGCCGGACGCGGACACTTCGGCGATGGCGTGAAGCACCGCACCGTGGCCGCGAGAACCGGGGAACGTTTCCCGGTCACGACACCGGTGTCACTCGGGTGATCGGTACGCCTGAATCCACCGACCGCGATGCGCCGACGGCCGAAGGCGCCGACGCGCGGGGCGTGCCCGGATCGGGCGAGGTCACCGCGCCGAAGGCACGACGGACCCGGCCCTCCCGCGCGGGCGTGCGTGGGCCGGAGCCCACATCGGTGGACGTCGGTGGACGTCAGGCGTACAGCGCCGCCGGCGGCCCTCGACCCGGTAGTGGCCGGGTGACCCACTTGGGGACGGCCCGTACCCGACGCCGGCTCGCCCGCGGCATCGCGGGGCGGCCGGTGGCGAGCGGCGACGTCCAGGCGCCGACCAGCGCGAGCACCACGGTGCCCGCCATCGTGGCGAGCAGGCGCAGCAGTCGGAAGACCGCCTTCTCGCCGTGCCGCAACCACAGGCCGCAGCCGAGCGCGGCGAGCACGTGTGCGGCGAACATCCCGGTACCGCCGTGTCCCAGAACGGACATCAGCGCACCGTCGTGGTTCATCCCGCCCATCGCGGAACCGGAACCGGATCCCGAACCGGCGCCGGCCATGTGGTGCCCACCGGAGCCGGTCGAAGGCCCGCCGAAGCCGGCCGCCGCCGGGGATTGTCGGGCCAGGTCCGGGTCCAGCCGCATCCGGGTCAGCAGTTCGGCCACCGAGTGGGTCGCCACGTCACCGGGGCGGTCGTCGTTGCACAGCAGCACTTGGAGCCACTGGGATCGAAAGCGGGCCGCGCCGGTCGGCTCGGCGACCGGTTGCCGGGCCAGCGTGAACAACGTATGCAGGCCGGCCTGGGCAGCCAGTACGGCGGCCGTGATCGCGCCCAGTCCACGTTCGCGATCGGCCACGGCCCAGGCCAGTACGCCGATCCCGACGCCGGCGCCGACCGGGGCGACCCAGTGCACCGGGGCGTCGGACATCAGTGTGTGCCCGAACAGCGCGAGCAACACACAGACCACCGCGAACATCGCGGCGCGAACGGCTCGAAGCACGGACCGGGCAGGCATGGTGAGCCTCATGTTCCCATTCGCGGGCGCCGATCGGACCCGGGGGTGGCCGCCCACTTCCCGAACTTCTCCCGAACCCCGCCGAAACCCGGACCGAACTCGACCCCCGATCCCGGGCGTCCGCCGGGAGTCGCCGTGAATCGGGTCGTCCGGGAACCAGGCATGATCGCCGGCCGACTACCGGAATGCCCTCGCCCACCGACCGATCCCTGGAGCCCGATTCATGCCCGTGTTCGCCGGTGGACCCGACCCCCGGGATCGCCCCTGGCACCTGCGCCCGCGCCCGCCGTTCCGGCTGCGGACCGGCGCGATCGCCAAAGGCGCCGAAGATGCCGGAATCACCCCTGATGTGCGTCCGCGCCCGACGGCGACGTCGCGCCGGGCCGATTCCGCGCCCGCAACGGTGCTCGCCTTCCTCGGCCTGCTCGTGATGTTGTTCGTCGTCGCGTTCACGATCGGCCGCCAGGCCGGCCCGGTGGCGCCCGACCTGCGCGAGCCGGGTCCGCCCGGGGCACCGGTCAAGATGGGCGAGGAGGGTGGCGGCCACGGCCGGATGGGCCTGGGCGAGCCCGACGGCCCCCCGCGCACCTCGGGCGCCGCCCTGTGACCACCTCCACCCGACCGATCACCACCGACGTGACCGTCTCCGGCATGACCTGCGGCGCCTGTGTGAATCGGGTCGAGCGTCGGCTGGCCCGCCTCGACGGCGTCACCGCCACGGTCAACCTCGCCACCGGCCGGGCCCGCGTCGTACACCCCGCGTCCCTGCCGGTGATCGACCTCCTCGCGGCCATCACCGCCGCCGGCTACGAGGCGACCGTGGCCGGCCCGAACCCCGCCGGCGCCGCCGCGACCGGCCCGGCCGGCGAGGCGATCGACCCCGGTCGGCGCAACCTCCTGATCGTGGCCGCGCTGGCGCTGCCCGTACTGGTCCTGTCGATGGTGCCCGCGTGGCAGTTCACCAACTGGCAGTGGTTGTGCCTGACGCTGGCCGCGCCGGTGGCCACGTGGGGTGCCTGGCCGTTCCATCGTCGGGCCCTGCACGGAGTGCGCTACGCGGGCGCGACCATGGACACGCTGGTCAGCCTCGGCGTACTCGCCGCGTTCGGCTGGTCCCTGTGGGCCCTGTTCGGCGGCGGCGCCGGCGAGCCCGGGATGCGGATGCCCTTCACCCTGCTGCCGCCCGCCGCCGGCGACGAGGCGCACATGTACCTCGAAGTCGCCGTCGCCGTGCCGCTGTTCGTCCTGCTCGGCCGCCGGTTGGAGGACCGGGCCCGGACCCGGACCGGCTCCGCGCTGCGCGAGTTGGCCGCGCTCGTCCCGGACCGGGTCGCCGTCCTGCACCCGGGGCCCGGCGGGAAGACGGTCGAGGTGACCGTGCCGACCGCGTCCCTGACGGTAGGTCAGGTGTTCGTGGTCCGGCCCGGCGACCGGGTGCCCGCCGACGGCGTCGTGGTCGACGGCCGCTCCGCGCTCGACGTGTCCCACCTGACCGGGGAAAGCCGCCCGATGGAGGTCGGCCCCGACGACCAGGTGCCCGGCGGCAGCGTCAACGAGGGCGGTCGGATCACCGCGAGGGCGACCGCCGTCGGTGCGGACACCCGCCTCGCCCGGATCACCGCCGCGGTGGAGGAGGCCCAGGCCGGCAAAACCGGCGCACAGCGGCTCGCCGACCGCATCGCGGGCGTGTTCGTCCCGTCCGTACTGGCCACCGCCGTGACCGTGCTCGGCTTCTGGCTCGGCGCCGGCGGCGACCCGCAGGCCGCGGCCGGCGCGACCATGGCCGTCCTGGTGGTGGCCTGCCCGTGCGCCCTCGGCCTGGCCACACCCACCGCGATCCTGGCCGCCACCGGGCGCGGCGCGCGGCTCGGCGTACTGATCCGCGAACCCGCCGCTCTGGAACGCCTGCGCCGCGTGGGCACCGTCGTGGTCGACAAGACCGGCACGCTGACCACCGGCGGCATGAGCCTGCTGCGCTGCGTGGCCGCGCCCGACGTCGACCCGGGCGAACTGCTGGCCCGGGTGGGCGCGGTCGAGTCCGCGTCCGCGCACCCGATCGGCCGGGCCCTCACCCGCGCCGCGACCGAGCGCGCGGGCACCCCGCCGCCGGTCGCCGATTTCGCCTCGGAGCCCGGAATCGGCGTCCGCGGCCTGGTGGACGGCTCGCGGGTGGCCGTCCTGCGCCCGGGCGTCGAGGACGTCACGGCGCTGCCGGCCGGCCTGCGCGCGGCGCTGTCCGAGGCGGACGCCGCCGGGGACACCGCGGTCGTCGCGACGGTCAACGGCGTGCCGGCGGGGGTGCTGGTGCTGGGCGACTCGGTACGCCCGGAGGCCGCCGCCGCGATCCGGGCGCTCGATCGGCTCGGCGTCACGGTGATCCTGGCCACGGGCGATCGTCCGGGGCCGGCCCGGGCGGTGGCCGACGCGGTCGGGATCGACGAGGTGCTGAGCGAGTTGGACCCGCACGACAAGGCCGAACTCGTCCGCGGCCTGCGGCGGGACCAGGCCGGACGGGCCGTCGCGGTGGTCGGCGACGGCATCAACGACACGATCGCGCTCGGCGAGGCGGACCTGGGCATCGGCATGGGCGGCGGCACGGCGGCGGCGATCGGCGTCGCCGACGTGACGCTGGTGCGCGACGACCTGGGCGCGCTGGCCGACGCGATCCGGCTCTCCCGGCGTACGACCGGGACGATCCGGGCCAACCTCGGCTGGGCGTTCGGCTACAACGTGGTGCTGATCCCGATCGCGGTGACCGGGCTGCTCAATCCCATGCTCGCCGCCGCCGCGATGTCGGTCAGCTCGCTCGCGGTGGTCACCAACAGCCTCCGGCTGACCCGATTCCGGGCCGGCCGCCCCGACGACGCGAAGCGGGACCGGACATGAAGCCCCCCACCGCACCGAAGCCCCCGTCCGTACCCGGGCCCCTGGCCGCGTTGAAGTCCGTCGCCGGCCCCGTCCTGGCCGCCGCCCTCGCGCTGGCCCTGCTCACCGTCTGGACCGCGACCGGCCGCGCCGGTACCGCGCCCAAGCTCTCCATCAGCGACGGTCGGGTACACCTGGCCACCAACGCCGACGCCACCTCCGCCTACTTCACCATCCGCAACACCGGCGACGCCAACGACGAACTCGTCTTTGTCAGCACCCCCATCACCACCGACGTCGGCTTCAGCTTCCACACCTACACGGGCTACGCCGGCCGCATGTGGATGACCAAGGCCCTGCCGATCCCGGCCAACGGCCTGCTCGGCATGACCGCGAGCGGCGCGAACATCATGCTCGGCACACCCCCGAAGCTCACCCCCGGCCAAACCATCCCCTTCACCCTCCACTTCCGCCACAGCCCCCCGATGCACACCACGGCCGTGGTAATCCGCCCGGGCACCTGGACCCCCGCCCGCGCCTCCTGACCCGATCCGAGAGGGCCGGCGCTCCACCGAGTCACCCCCGCCGCGCCATCCGGTGAGCGTCGCCCCGACACGGTCACCGGGGCCGATCGGGGACAATGGGCGGATCGCCCCGAGCCGACCGCGCCCCCTCGCCCCGGCTCCCCCACCCCGTCAGGAGTCCCCCCACCGTGCCCGAGCAGCGCGAACCCGCAGCGCCCGGCCCCGACCCGCTCCTCGTCGACGCGCGTGCCCGGGCCCTGCGCGCCGACTGCGCGAACTGCTTCGCGCTGTGCTGCGTCGCGCCCGCCTTCGCCGCCTCGGCCGACTTCGCCATCGACAAGCCCGCCGGCCGCCCGTGCCCCAACCTGCGCACCGACGATTTCGGCTGCGGCGTACACACCCGCCTGCGCACGATCGGCTTCACGGGCTGCACCGTCTACGACTGCTTCGGCGCGGGCCAAAAGGTCGCCCAGGTCACCTACGCCGGCCGGGACTGGCGCCGGGCGCCGCACACCGCGCAGCAGATGTTCCGGGTCTTCCCGGTCATGCGTGACCTGCACGAACTGCTCCGCTACCTGAACGAGGCGCTGTCCCTGCCGGCCGCACACCCGGTACACGCCGACCTCGGCGCCGCCTACGAGGAGACCGAGCAGCTGACCCTGGGCAGCCCCGCCGACCTGCTGCGGGTCGACATCATGGCGCTGCGGCAGCGGTACAACCCGCTGCTCCTGCGCGCGAGCGAACTGACCCGCGCGGCCGTCCCGGGCCGCAGGAAGGACCGCCGGGGCGCGGACCTGATCGGGGCCCGCCTGGGAGGCGCCGACCTGCGCGGCGCGAACCTGCGCGGGACATACCTGATCGGCGCCGACCTGCGCGGAGCCGACCTGCGCCTGGCCGACGTGATCGGCGCCGACTTCCGCGACGCGGACCTGCGCGACGCCGACCTGCGCGACGCCCTCTACCTGACCCAGTCCCAACTCGACGCCGCCAAGGGCAACCCCCACACCAAGCTGCCCGCCGCCCATACCCGCCCCGCCCACTGGACGCCGACCCGGTGAACCACCCGCACCGGCCGGCGCGCGCTCAGGGGTAGGTCCTGCGGATCTGGTAGACGCCCGGCGCCACCCGGTTGGAGTGGGAGCGGATCAGGGTGGCCAGGGTGTCCGGCCAGACGGTGGTGCGGGACCAGACGGCGCCTGCCAGCAGGGGGAGGTCCAGGTGGTCGACGTGGGACAGGTCGGTGCCGGAGGCGTCGATGGGCTCGGCGCGGACCTCCTCCTCCAGGCACGTGGCGAGGCGGGCCGCCGAGCGCGCCGCCGCAAGGGCCGCCGCGGCCGGGATCGTTCGGCCCGGCTCGGCCGATTCGCGCAGGCGTTGCTGGACGGCGTCCAGGGCTCGGGCGCTGTCGGCCAGTGCGGTGCCCAGGGCGTCGGCGAGTGCGCCCGGCCGCGAGGCGACGAGGGTCGGCAGCGGGGTGAGGCGGTTGCCCAGACAGCGGGCCTGACCGGCGGCCAGCGACAGGGCGATCAACGCCTCCGTCCGGCGGTGCCACCCGTCGCCCCGGCACGAGGACTCCAGCACCCGCAACGCCCGGCCCACGGCCGCCCGATGCCCGAGGACCCGCTCGCGGATGTCCCGGGTCCGCGCCCGCAGCACGACCGCGTTTCGCACCGGGCAGTGGTGCGGCGGTACGAACGACTCCGCGTGCGCGCTCGGCCCGTGCTCGTACCGGTCGCACAGGACCCGGCCCAACTCCTCGCCCAGGTGCGCCCAGGCCAGGCGTTCGGCGGCCGGGTCGGCGTTCGGGTCCGGGTCCGCGATCGACAACACGCGCAGATCGTGCTCGGTGAAGGCACGTCGTTCCTCGTCGGAAATGTTCATCGAGCCGCCTCCCGCTGTCGCAAGTCGAACCGCCACGCCGAACCGCCACGTCGAGCCGCACATCGAGCCGGAGGGCCGAACAGAAAGGGGCCGAACACACAACGCCGAGTCACGGATCGAACGCGGATGGGGCATACGAGCCGAGGACACGAGCGGAGGACACGAATCGAAGCACGAGCCGGTGGAATCTCGGGGACGAGAAAGGTGCTTTATCAACAAAACCGCACCTGGTCCGCGTACTTCAAGGTATCAGCCGGCCCCGGTTTGCTCCATGGATTCGACACCCTCGGTTACCCGATGGATCTTCCGCGTCACCGTTTCCCGCCGGGCGCACGCATGGTGCGCGTCGAGCGCACGTCGGGCGCACCCCCGGGTCACGGCGCCCGCAGCACCTCCGCCAGCGCGTCCAACGCGCCCGGCCAGGCGTGTCCGGGCGAGGCCGCGAACCCGACGAGGACGCCCTCCTCCGGGGCCGGTCCGTGCCACAACTCCCGTACGCCGCGCAGCGCCATCCCGCACGCCGCGGCGCGCGCGAGCACCAGGTCCTCGTCCGGGCCGCCCGGCGGCAGCGTCATCAGCACATGCAGCCCGGCCGGCACGCCGCGGAACTCCCGCCCGCAAGCCCCCCGTTCGGTGCCGAAGCGGCGCACGAGCAGTTCCCGTCGACGGCGATAGCTCAGCCGGGCCGCGCGCACGTGCCGCTCGTAGTCGTGCCGGTTCAGCAGATCCGCCAGCACCGACTGGCCCAGCCCCTGGGTGTGCCAGTCGGCCCGGTGTTTGGCCCGCACCACCGGTTCGACCAGGTGTCCGGGCAGGGCCAGCCAGGCCAGTCGCAGCCCCGGCCCCAGCGTCTTGGACACCGACCCGCAATAGGCCACATGCTCCGGCGCCATGCCCTGCAACGCCCCGACGGGCTGCCGGTCGTAGCGGAACTCGCCGTCGTAGTCGTCCTCGACGATCAACGCGCCGCTCGCCCGCGCCCACGCGCACACCCGGTGTCGGCGTCCGGGTCGCAACGGCACACCCGTCGGATACTGGTGCGCCGGCGTCAACACCACCGCGCCCAGCGCCGGATCGGCCAGCCGCTCGAAGCGCGCGCCCTCGGCGTCCACGGGCAGCGGCACCACCGCCGGCCCGGCGCGGCGGATCACGTCCCGATACACGTTGTGCCCGGGGTCCTCCATCCCCACCGCACGCACCCCGGCCTCGGCCAGGACGCTCGCGAGCAGCCCGATCGACTGGTAGAAGCCCGTGGTGATCACGATGCGATCGGGCGTGGTGAGCACGCCTCGGGTACGGCCGAGGTGTTCGGCCAGCGCGGTGCGCAGTTCGAGCCGGCCCTGCGGATCGCCGACGCCGTGCACCGCGAGCGGCGCGGCGGCGGTGAGCACCCGGCGGGTGGCGCGCAGCCACGCGGCGGTCGGGAAGGCCGAAACGTCCGGCAAGCCGGGGCGCAGGTCGAACCGGGGCGCGCCGGCCTCCGGCGCGCCGTGTGAGCTCTCCGGTCCGGCCGGCCCGGGCAGGTCGGCGACCCGGGTGGCGGCTCCCTGACGGGCGATCAGAAACCCTTCGGCGACCAGCTGGTCGTAGGCCGCGGTGACCGTTCCGCGCGCGAAGCCGAGGTCGGCGGCGAGCCCGCGCGTGGACGGCAGCGCGGCACCGGGCGCCAGCCGCCCGCCGCGGATCGCCGCCCGCAGGGCCCGCTCCAGACCCACCCGGCGGCCCTCGGCGGTGTCCACGTCGACATGCAGGTCGATCGCGGCGGCCACACCACCCGCGCCGGGCCCGCCGGCCGCCGCGCCCGCGCCGGCCGCCTCACCCACGGCGTCCACCGCGTCCACCGCGTCCACCGCGTCCACGAAACTGGACCAATCCTTCGGCATTTCACTGGATCTTAACCCTGGTCCGGTGGCCCGCGTAGCGTCTACGTCATCACGACCGGTTACACCGGAACAACGTTTCCCCTCGCCCTCAAGGACCCGCCCGATGATCGTGTTCGCGCATCTCAGTGACACCCACCTCGACGGCAGCCGGCGGGCCGCCAAGCGCACCCGCGCGACGATGGAGCACCTGAACGCGCTCCCCTTCGACCTGGACGCGGTCCTGGTCACCGGCGACATCGTGGACCAGGGCCTGCCCGCCGAATACGACGAGGCCCGCGCGGTGTTGGCGTCCCGGCACCCGCTGCTGATCCTGCCGGGCAACCACGACGTACGCGGACCCTTCCGGAAGGGGCTGCTCGACGAGCCCGCCGACGACGCGCCGATCAACCGGGTGCATCGCACCGAGCGCGCGGTGTACGCGCTGTGCGACTCGTCCATCCCGGGCCGCGACGACGGTCTGATCGCCGACGAGACGCTGACCTGGTTGACCGGGGTGCTGGACGAAACCCCCTCCTCGGTACCGGTGTTCGTGGCCTTTCACCACCCGCCGGTGGAGTTGGGCATCCCGACCATCGACGCGATCCGCCAGTTCGGCGCGGACCGCCTCGCCGCGGTGGTCGCCGACCGGCCCAACGTGGCCGGACTGCTGTGCGGGCACGCGCACACGCCCGCGGCCACCACGTTCGCCGGCAAGCCGTTGATCGTCGCCCCGGGCGTGGTCTCCACCGTCAACCTGCCGTGGGAGCGCGCCGACGAGGACGCGCCGTTCGTCGACGTGGACATCCCGCCCGCGCTCGCGTTCCACATCCTGGACGACGCCGGCCGGCTCACCACACATTTCCGCACTGTGGTCTGAACGCCCGATAGCGTGCCACGGTACGCCAATCGGAGCGAAGGGGGCCGCTCATGTTCGAACGACGCCGGCAGGATGCGGGGGCCGCGGGCGGGGTCGGTTTCACGGCGGGCCCGACGCGGGTGCTCGCGGCGACGGGCAGCGTGGTCGGTACCCGATACCGCGCCAACTTCGACGTGTTCGGCCTGGACCCGGACCTGCGTCTGGCCGCCGTGGTCGACGGCATGGGCGACGGCCCCGGGAGCACGGCGGCCGGACGGATCACGATGACCGGGTTCACCGAGGCGGTCCGGCGCGCCGTGCACGGGGGCGGCGCGGCGAACCCGGCGGCGCTGCGGGCGAGCGTGGCCGGCGTCCAGGACCGGGTGCTGGCCGCGGCCCGCGACCTGGACGGGGTCACCGGCTGCACGCTCACCGCGCTGGTGGCCGACGCGGGCGCGGCGAGCGACCCCGAGGGCGCCGCGTGGCTGGTCCAGATCGGCGACTCGCGCGTGTATCGCCTGCGGGCCGGATACCTCGAGTTGCTGACGGTGGATCACACCGAGGCGTGGTTGGGCGCCGTCTACGGCTGGTATCCGGCCGACTCGCCGCAGGCCGCCGCCGCGCGGTATCGGCTCGGCCGCTATCTCGGGCACCCGGGCCGGCCCGAACCGGACGTGCTCAACGTGACGTTGCGGCCGGGCGACGTGTACCTGCTGTGCACCGACGGCGTCGCCGAACAGGTGGACTACCGCACGCTCGGCCGACTGCTCGCCGCACCGGGGGCGCCCGCGGGGATCGTCGACCGCCTGCTCACCGCGACCCTGGACGCGGGCGGCCACGACAACGCGACCGCGATCGTGCTCCGCGTGGAGGAGTCGGCGGCGGGGCCGAGGCACTGACCGCGCGAGGGTTGCCGCCGGCACCGAACACGGCACACATTCGTGCGAGGATTCCCGGACACGCGGTAGTCGCCCCCCGAGCGAAGGACGAACTCCCATGCGGGACGAGAAGATCGGCGAATACCTGGCCCGGCTCGCCGACCGGGTGCCGGCGCCCGGCGGCGGCGCGGCGGCCGCGCTGCACGTCGCGCAGGCCACCGCGCTGCTCGGGATGGTGGCCCGCTACACCACGGGCGAGCAGTACACCGAGCATGCCACGTCGATCGCCGAGGTGATCTCGCTGACCGACGAACTGCGGGCCATGGCACTGCGGTTGGCCGAGGCGGACGCGGCCGCGTTCACCGCGGTGACGGAGGCGTACAAGCTGCCCCGGGAGACCGCCAAGGAGGTCTCCGACCGGTCGGCGACCGTGGCCATCGCGCTGGTCGGCGCGGCCAAGCCGCCGGCCGAGGTGATCGTCCTGGCCTCGGCGTGTGTCGAACTGGCCGAGAAACTGCTGCCGATCGCCAATCGAACGGTGGTCACCGACGTGGCCGCGGCGGTCGAGGCGGCGCGGGCGGCGGCGACCACGTCGAGGATCAATATCGAGGTCAACCTCAACAGCATCAGGGACGAGCAGGTCCGCGTCGAACTCGCCGCGCAGACCGCCCGCGTGGACGACATCACCGCCCGCGCCGACGAGGTCACCAAGGCGGTGCGGGCGGTGGTGACGGGCTGAGGCGGCGATCGGGGCGGGGCCGGTTCCGGCGCCGCCCCGCGCACCTCACCACCTCGCGACGCGGCGTCCCTCGTGCTCGTGCCAGCGGCCCGGGAGGTCGATGATCTGGGCGCCGGCGGTGATGAACCGGTCCGCGATGGCGCGGGCGCGCTCGGGGTCGAGCGAGAAGACCCACAGGCCGGGGATCAGGACGATCCGGACCGCGCCGGCCAGTACGTGGGCCAGCAGTTGTTCGAGGGCGGGTCGTTCCTCGCGCGAGGAGACGCCGTTGTCCAGACACACCACCGGCCGACTCAGCCCGATGCCCTGCGCGTACGCCGTCAGCGCGTTGCGGTGGGCGGCCATCTCCCACGGGTCACGCGGGTAGCACCGCAGGTAGGCGACCGGCGCGCCGACGTGCGGAGGGGAGACGGTCGTCATGGCGACTGATTCCTTTCCGGCGATCGGCACGGACCCGCGGTCCCACCTGAGCGCAAGTGAACACCTTCTCCACCCCAGAGGTCTATACCAATATTGTCATTCCTGGGTAACTCCCGGGCATCGGCCCACCCCGGCGGCCGTGCGGCGTCCCCGTCGTCTTGCCGCGACAAGTCGTACCGTGAAGGCATGAGCACCAACGACCCGGACGGCCCGGGCCCCGGGGGTGCCACCCCGAACGGGCCGGTCCCGTCCCAGCGCCGCCGCCGCAAGCGCTACTTCGTGATGATGGGCGTGTGCCTGGTGCTGTTCCTGCTCGCCGGCACGGTGGTCTACCGCTGGTCCTTCCCGGCCGCCGCCGGCATGACGATCGTCGCGATGGCGATCCCCCCGTTCGCCGCGATCGTGGCCAACCGCCGTGAGCGGGGCGACCGCTGGTGGGACGAGTGACGCGCCCCGTCGGTCACGGATCGGTTCCGACGCGGTGACAACCCGGAAGGCGACGAACCATCACCCCCTCCCGGTCCGTCCCTCCCGACGACCCGCGAACGCGCGGGGTGTGGGGGGAAGGGCGGACATGGCCGGCAACGCGGGCATACAGGCGGCACCACGGGGCGCGACGACGCCGCTGGAGGACCCGCTCGAGCGTACGATCCCAGGCGAGCGCATCGATGCGGGCGAGGTGCGCCGAGTCGGCCGGGCCGCCCGGCGGGGGCTGCTCCTGCTGCTCCTCGTCGTGGTCGCGGCGGGCCTCGTCGCCGTGTACCCGGACCAGGCGTGGCAGGCGTTCGACCGATCCCGCCCGGTCCTGGACCCGATGCTCGGCCCGCTCGGCGACGTGCGCTGAACCGGGCGCGCCGGATGGGCGTGGTTCGGCGGGACAGCGGCAACCGCGCAGTAGGGTCGGTGGCCGAGCGGCCGGGCCGGGCCCGATCGCGCGAGTCGGGAAAGGACGCAGTCATGGCACCAGTCATCGCGGTCACCGGAGCGAGCGGGCAGATCGGCGGCCGGGTCGCCCGGCGGCTCGCCGAGGCCGGCGCGACGCAACGATTGGTGGGTCGCGATCCGTCCCGACTGCCCGAACTCGGCGGCGCGACCCCGGCGCCGCCGGCGACCTACGCCGACGGCGAGGCGATGCGCCGGGCGCTGGACGGCGCGAGCGTACTGTTCCTGGTCTCCGCCCGGGAGAGCGCCGATCGGGTCCGCGAGCACATCTCGGTCGTGGACGCCGCGGTCGCCGCCGGGGTCCACCGCATCGTCTACGTGTCCTTCCTGAGCGCCGCCCCCGACGCCACCTTCACCTTCGCCCGCGACCACTGGCACACCGAGCAGCACATCCGCGACTCGGGACTGCGGCACACCTTCCTGCGCGACAGCCTGTACCTGGCCGGGCTGCCCGCCATGGTCGGCCCCGACGGGATCATCCGCGGCCCGGCCGGCGACGGTCGGGTCTCGGCGGTGGCGCACGCCGACATCGCGGACGCCGCGGCGGCGGTCCTGCTCGGCGGCGACGCGCACGACGACCTCACCTACGACCTCACCGGCCCCGAGGCGATCACCTTGACCGAGGCCGCGGCGGTGCTCACCCGCTTCGCCGGCCGGCCGATCGGCTACGAGCCCGAGACCCGCGACCAGGCGTACGCCTCACGCGCCCGCTACAACGCGCCGGCGTGGGAGATGGCCGGCTGGGTCAGCTCCTACGAGGCGATCGCGACCGGCGAGATGAGCAAGGTCTCCACCGCGGTGCCGATGCTCACCGGCCACCCGGCGCAGAACCTGGCCGGCTGGCTGACCACCCACCCGCAGTCCTGGAGCCACCTCAAGCCCTGAACCCCCTCCGGCCCCCGCATCGGGTCGCTCCCCCGACCGGCCGTGCCCGGGTGCGGGGCGCCGGCCGGACGGGTCTGCTGGGGCTATGCACCCCAAACACCCGATCATCGAGCTGACCGAGCTACTGATGCGCGAGACCGATCTGCCCCAGGATCGCGCGAACGCTCTCGTACGCCGCATCTGGGACGCGGGCGTGGCCGAGGGCACCCGGCGGATGATGGACGACCTCGCCGCCGCCAACCGCGAGAGCGAGGAACTGCGCCGCGCCCTGGACGACGAGTGAGCCCGTCGCGTCCGAAGGCGTGGTGTCCCCGCTCGGGGCCGGACCGGAACACCACGCCCGCCCGTGACGCGGACGACGCGCCTACAGCGCCAGCGTGCCCGCGAGCTGGTTGACGTGGTTCAAGTTGTTGAGGCCGTCGGGATAGACCGAACTGGGCACCCCGGCGACCCGGCCGGTGTTCGGGGTCGGCTCCTGCGCAAAGGCGGCGGAGGCGCCGAAGGTCGCGACGAGGGCGGTGCCGGCCAGAGCGGCGGCGGTGATGCGCTTGATCATGTCCCGCCCAACGAGGGCCCGCCCGCTTGGTCACCGCGCCGCGCGCCGGCGGCCCCCGGTTCACCTGATCGGCGTCGGTAGCCCGTTCCCGAAGGGGAACCGGAGCACCGACACGGAGGAGGAGGGCCGATGCCGGCGGCGCACACCACCCACCCGCAACTGGCCGGATGGTGGCAGGACACCATGATCCGCGAGGGCCGGCTGCCGATGGCGCTGGCGTTCGCGTCGCTGCTGCTCACCTTCCTGATCACGCGCACCATCACCCGTCTGATCCGGGCCGGGCGCGGCCCGTTCCACAACGTCGACAGCGGCGGGGTGCACATCCACCACGTGGTCCCGGGCATCGTGCTCGCCCTGATCGGCGGCTTCGTCGGCGTCGGGACCGGCGAATACCTGGTCGGCCGCGCGGTCGCGGGAGTGCTGCTCGGAATCGGCGCGGGGCTGGTCCTGGACGAGTTCGGGATGATCGTGCACCTGGCCGACGTGTACTGGTCCGAGCAGGGCCGGATCTCGATCGAGGCCACCGTGCTGACGATCGCCGCGGTCGGCCTGGCGGCGAGCGGATTCGTGCCCTTCGACGCGAGACCCGAGGGCAACAGTGTCGGCGATCGGGTGGCATGGCTGGTCGTGCTGCTCCTGGACATCGCCATGGCCGCGATCACCTTCGCCAAGGGCAAGATCGGTACCGGCGTGATCGGCGTGTTCGTTCCGATCGTCAACATCGTCGCGGCGATCCGGCTGGCCCGCCCCGGCTCGCCGTGGGCAACGCGGCGCTACCGCGACCGCCCGCGGAAGTTGCGCCGCGCCCGGGCCCGGGCCGCGCGCCACGACGCCCGCTGGGGCCCGATCCGCCGCCGCTTCGAGGACACCATCGCGGGCGCCCTGATGCCGACCCCGCCCACCCCCGCGCCGCCCCGGGAACCCCGACGCCGGATCACGGTGACCGGCACCCGGCACAGCTGGACCCGCCCGGCCGCCGACCCGAACTGACGCCCGGCACACACCGGTTGCGCCCGTCGAGGTCAGCGGCCCGAGGCCGATCCGCCGGGGGCCGTCGGGCGTCTTCGGGCGGCCAGGACCGCGATGTCGTCCTCCGGCTTGTCGGTGATCATCCGGGCGATCACCGTGTCCACCAGCCGCACCAGCGGGGTCTCGGCGGTCAGTCCCACCCGGGTCAGTCGCTGCAACGACTCGCCGATGTCCTCGCCCCGGCGCTCGACCAGACCGTCGGTGTACATCACCAGGACCCGGTCGGGATCGCTGCGGCGCCGTACCGAGCCGTAGCCGCCGAAGCCGGTGCCCAGCGGCGGTCCGACCGGCACGTCGACCAGTTCGGCCGCGTCGCCCGGGCCGACCAGGAGCGGCGGCAGGTGGCCGGCGCTGGCGAAGGTGACCGTGTCCGTCGCCGGGTCGACCAGGACCAGCAGGCAGCTGGCGACCCGTTCGATGCCCGCCTTGGTGCTGGTGCGGTCCACCGCGGCCAGGATCTCGTGCGGCTCCAGGTCGGAGCGGGCCTGTACCCGCAGCAGCGCCCGGAACTGGCTCATCTCCACGGCGGCCTGCACCCCGTGTCCCATCACGTCGCCGACCGCGAGCAGCGTGCGGCCCCCGCTCAGCGCGACCGCGTCGTACCAGTCGCCGCCCACCTCGACGCTGCTGCCCGCGGGCCGGTAGCGCGAGGCCAGCTCGATGTCCGGGTGCGGCGCGTCGGGCGCGGCGAGCAGCGCGTGTTGCAGGGCCAGCGCGATGTCGTGCTCGTGCGCGTAGCGGCGGGCGTTGTCCACGCTGATCGCCCCGCGCCGGGCCAGGTCGCGGGCCAGGATCACGTCCTCGGGGGAGAACTCGTCGGCCGCGCCGTGCCGGGACATGGTGACCATGCCGATCGCACTGCCCCGGGCGACCAGCGGCAGCGCCACCACCGAGTGCAGGCCCACCGAGCGGAACACGGCGAGCCGGTCGGGGCTGGACACCTGCCGGGCCATCTCCTCGTCGGCCGCCCGGTTGACCACCACGGGGCTGCGTTCGCTGAGCGCGCGCGGCACCATCGAGCCCTGCTGATAGTCCACGTTCTCGCCGGGTTGGCGCAAAATCGCGGCCTGTTCGGCCATGCCGGGCCGGTGCGAGAGCGCGGCGCGCCACATCCGGACCAGGGCCGGCGGCTGGTGCGGGGTGCCGTTGGCGCCCTCGACGGCGAACACGTCCACCGTGGCCACATCGCTCAGCTCGGCGACGAACAGCTCGGCCAACTCCTCGCAGGTCTCGACCAGATCGAGGGTGGTGCCGACCCGGGTGGCGGCGGCGTCCAGGACCGCGAGCCGGCGCCGGGCCGCGTCCAGCTCCAGCTGGGTGCGCCGGGACTCGGACACCTCCAGGAGCACGGCCGCAAGGCCCACCACCTCGCCCTCGTGCTCCAGGCGGTGGTAGGCGCCGTGCCACCAGCGGCGGCCGGGCGGGCCCGCGTGCGTGGTCCCGGAGGAGGTGGCCTCGCGCGGCACGCCGTCGCGCAGCACCGCCCGGAGCACGTCCTCCTTCGCGTCCAGGTCGGGCAGCACCTCGCCGATGGTGCGGCCCAGGTGCACCTCGGCCGGCAGCCCGTTCATCCGGGCCAGCGCGGGATTGACATAGAGGTAGCGCATGGTCGGGCTCATCACCCCCACCGCCGCCGGCGTGCCGTCGAGCAGGCCCTGCAACACCGCGTAGGCGCCGACATCGCGCACATCCCCCGCGTGTGTACCCACCAGTCGTGCCACCGCGCCGGTCACGGCGTCGACCTCCGGCATCATCGGCGGGTCCGCGTACTCGTCCAGCGCCACGCCTGTCCTCTCCGGCCCCGAGGCCGATCGGGCGCCCGGCCCCCGAAGCCGTCCCATCGGCTTCCAGTCTGGGCCACGGCGACCCGAACGCGCGAGCGGCAGGCCGCACTGCGTTACCTCATCGTGGCCAGGATCTCCTCGACCATCGCCATCGTGGTGCCCGGGTGCAGGAACGCGAAGCGGGCCACGGTCTCCCCCTCCCAACCTGTCGGGGTGACGAAACCGACCTGGCCGGCCAGCAGGCGGCGGGACCAGTCGAGGTAGTCGTCGGGGCCCCAACCGGTGCGCCGGAACAGCACCGCGGACAGCTCCGGGTCGCGGATCAGCTCCAGACCGGGGGTGGCCCGGATCAGCTCGGCGGTGTCCCGGGCCAGGGTCAGCGCGGTCTCGATGGCCTCGGTGTACGCGTCGGTGCCATGCACCGCGAGGGAGAACCACAGCGGCAGGCCGCGGGCGCGCCGGGTGAGGTGGTACGCGTAGTCGGTCGGGTTCCACTCCTCGGGCGCGTCGGTGTGCAGGACGTCGAGGTAGGACGCGTCCTGGGTGTGCACGCCGCGCGCCGGGCCCGGGTCGCGGTAGATCAGCGCCGCGCAGTCGAACGGCGCGAACAGCCACTTGTGCGGGTCGACGACGAACGAGTCGGCGAGTTCGATCCCGTCGTAGCGGGCCCGCACGCTCGGCGCGAGCAGCCCGGCGCCGCCGTACGCGCCGTCCACGTGGAACCACAGGTCGCGCTCGCGGGCCACCGCGCCGATCCCGGCCAGGTCGTCGATGATGCCCGCGTTGGTGGTGCCGGCGGTGGCCACCACGCCGACCACGTCGTGCGCCTCGGGGTCGGCGGCCAGCGCGGCGCGCAACGCCTCGCCGGTGAGGCGGTGGTCGGTGGTCTTCACCACGAGCGCGTCCATGCCGATGATGCGCAGCGTGTTGCCGATCGAGGAGTGCGCCTGGTCGCTGACCGCGATCCGCAGCCGGTCCCGCGCGCCGGTCCCGGTCCGCCGCCGGCCCATGTCCCGGGCCACCACGAGCGCGGACAGGTTGCCCGCCGAGCCGCCGCTGACGAAGCAGCCGCCGGCGCTCGCGGGCAGCCCGGCCAGGTCGGCGATCAGCCGCAACACCTGGTTCTCCGCGGCCACCGCGCCGGCCGCCTCCAGCCACGAGATGCCCTGGAGGGACGCGCACGAGACGACCATGTCGAACAGCAGCGCGGCCTTGGTCGGCGCGGCCGGGATGAAGGAGAGGAAGCGCGGGCTGTCGCAGGAGATGACCGCCGGGGCGAGCCGGTCGGCGTAGATCGCCAGCACCTCGCCGGGGTCGTTGCCCCGCGCGCCGATCAGGCCGTCGAGCGCGCGGTCGAGCTTGTCCTTGCGGCCGGGGTGGTCGAGCGGGACCGGGTCCAGGGCGAGCCGTTCGCGCATGTAGTCGAAGACCAGGTCGGCGAGCGCGGGGTCGTACCGGTGCATGGACATGGGCGTGGGGGTGCTCGGCGTCGGCATGGCGGTGCTCGGCATTCTCTCGGCGCGGTCGCGCGGCGTCCCCGCCCGGGGGCGGCGGGGACGCGACGACGGAATTCGGGGCGCCGGGAGTGTGCACCGGCAGCTCAAACCCTACGTACGGGTGTGCGATCCGGCCAAGAGCGTGATCATGCGCGTTCGTGGCGATCTATTGCGTCTCCACTCCCTGCCACGTTGTTCCATTGCGCCTGACCAGCCGGGAAAGCACGACACAGCTCTTCGAGCGCACCACGAAGGGCTCCGCGGCGATCCGCTCCAGGACCTGCTCGAAGTGTTGTACGTCGGCCGCGAGCAGGTGGATCACCGCGTCCGCGTCGCCGGTGACGGTGCTGGCCGAGACCACCTCGGGGAACTTGGCCAGCGCGCGCCCGATCTCGCTGGGCGAGGTACGCCCCACGCAGTACAGCTCGACGAAGGCCTCGGTGGTCCAGCCGAGCGCGGCGGGTTCGACCGACGCGGAGAAGCCGGTGATCACGCCGGTGGCGAGGAGGCGGTCCACCCGGCGCTTGACCGCGGACGCGGACAGGCCGACCCGGGTGCCGATCTCGGCGTAGGTCGAACGCGCGTCCTCGATCAGCGCGGTGATGATCCGGCTGTCCAGCGGGTCCAACGCCATCGGTGGCTCTCCTCGGTGCGGTCGGCGGGGCGGGGTCGGGGGTCCGGTGGGCCGGGCACAGTGACGGTAGCCCACGTGGGTGCCCGGATCCGATTCGTTCGCGATAGCCGCTCGCCGCACCCGAGCGGCGGCGCCGGCGGTCGGCGGCCGGCGGGCCCGGGGGTGGCGTGGGGAGTCCGCTTCGTGGCGTGAACGGCCATCAGCACGACGGTGTGCCCGCGCCTAGCGTGAAGTGGCCGGCACGACGTACGAGTGCCGGTTGATCATGAACTGACCGGCATTCGGGAAGGCACCGGCTTTTCCGGACATCCGCTACGGGGAGACGACATGAGCATCAAGGTCACCGTGATCTACCACGACACCGACACGTGCGTACGCGCACTGGCCGACGCGGTCGCCGCGGTCGCCTGGAACACCGGTGCCGACGTCCGGCTGCGCAGACTGCCCGAGGCCGAACCGGCCGCGCCACGGGACGGGACCAAGGCCGACCCGCTCGCCACGGTGGGCGACCTGACCTGGCCCGACGTGGTGATCCTGGGCGCACCGGCGCGCGATGGCGACGTCGTCGCCCTGCTGCACCGCCTCACCCGCTCGGCGGCCGCGTCGGCGAACGACGCGGCCGCCCGGGACATGCGCGACTCCTGGCAGCGGCGATCCTGCGAGCAGGTCTTCGGCGTCTTCGTCACCTCGCCGGCGCCCGACACCCGCCACGGCGGCCTGATGCGCGGCTTCGCGATCATCCGCCCCCAGTCCCCGACGGACGACGGCCACCACCCGCGCGGGTCGGTGGCCACCCTCACCGAACGCACCGCCGGCGCGTCCGCCACGGACGACCCGACCCTGCTGTCCCTCGACCTGGCCCGAATCCAGACCCGCCGCTGCGTCGAACTGGCCGCCCTGCTCCGAGCCGAGCGCGTACTGGTGGCCTGAGGCGCGAACGGGTGACCCCCGGCGCTCGGTTCGACCCGCGTGCGACCGCCGGACGGCCCGGTCTTCGGTGTGGGACCGGGCCGCCTGCCCGCCTCCCTGCGGCGGGCTCGACCGGTCGCAGACTACGGCCGCCTCACATGATGGCCGATCGCTCCGACATCGGCGTCGGCGGGCCCGCGAAGCGGGGTCAGGCGCCGAAGAGCGAGGGCAGGTTGTCCGGTGGTTGCGGGGAAGTGACATGGTACCGGCCGCAGTTCATGGACCAGTCGAGGTTGCCGCGGATCCACGCGCCCATGCCGCGCACGTATCGCGCCAGGCGGGCGTCGCCCGACTCCAGGAGGGGGCGGGCCAGTCGCTCGAAGCGGCGCATCTGGTCCTCGTACATGTACACCGCCCTGCGCAGTGCCTCGTCGAGGGGGCAGTGGAAGTGGTGGGCGAGCACGGTGATCAGGTTGGTGTGGCCGGGCCAGTACAACTCGCGCATCCCGGAGAGGATGTCGTGGGTGTACGCGATGGCCCGGGCGGCGGCCTGTTCGCAGCGCCGGACCTCGCGGCCGGCCCAGATCGGGCCCGGCAGGTAGCAGTCGTCGGCCAGTTCGATGACGACGAAGCACATGCCGCGCATCAGGATCGTGGACTCGCGCAGTCGCACGTACTGCCCCAGGCTGGGGGTGATGCCGCGGGCCCGATAGATCGCCTCCGCCGCCACCGCGCCCAGGTAGCGGTTGAAGCCGTCGGCGAAGCGCTCCACCTGTTCCGCGTCCACGGCCATGCGGGCGACCCTGGTGCGCAGGTCGATCAGGGCTTCCAGATACGGCTCGGGCACCGCTCTGGTCCGGCCGTGCAGGACGCGCTGGGACCACAGGATGTGCTCGGCCAGGTCCTCGATCCGGCCCTGTGCGGGCGCCAGTTCGGAAAAGCGGTCGTCCTGGAGGAAGAGCCACACCATCAACTGTGCGGCCAGCACCGCCCCTTCCGGGTCGCCGTGCGGATAGGTCAGCGCCCCCAGCTCGCCGAACTGCGCGGCGCGCGCCGCGACTTCCTCGCCACGTGTGGTGATGTAGCCGAACCGGCGCATCCACGCCACCGTACGCTCGTTCACCTCGCGCTCGTCGGGGTGGCGGGCGGGCTCGATCGGGCACCACAGGTGCGGCGCGGTGAGCCGGGCCGCCGGGTGCGCCGGGTCAGTCGCCGTCGGGGGATGTGGCGTCGGCGCCGGCGGCGGGGTGGACGGGGCGGCGGAGCGTCGCGGATTCGTCGGTCGGTGCATCGGCCGCCTCCTCGGGTGCCTGGGTCCACGTACCGCGTGGCTCCACCGTCAACTCCAGGGGAACCGGGGAGAGCGTCATGCGCAGCAGGGGCCTCGGCGTCGGGGCGCCGGGTATCCGGGCCAGCGAGACCCGGGACATGATGCCCGCGGCGGCCAGGGTGGCCTCGGTGATGCCGTAGGAGTCGCCGATGCACTTGCGGGTGCCGGATCCGAACGGGATGAACGCCTCGCGCTGGGCCTGGGTCACCGCGCCCGGCAACCAGCGGTCCGGGTCGAAGCGTTCGGGGTCGGGGAACACTCTCGCGTCCCGGTGCAGGCAGTAGGGACTGAACATCACCTCGTCGCCCGGGACCAGTTGCGTGCCGTCGAGGGTGATGTAGTCGGTGACCCGGCGGCTGAGCACCGACACCGACGGGTACAGGCGCAGCGTTTCGGTCAGCACCCGGCCCAGCAGGGGCAGGCGCGGGATGTCGGCGTAGCCGGGCGTGCGGCCGGCCAGTACGGTGTCCACCTCCTCGTGCAGGCTCTGCTCCAAGGGGCCGTTGTGCGCCAGGACGCCGAAGGTCCAGGCCAACAGGTCGGCGGTGGCCGGGATTCCGCCGATCATCAAGGTGGCGATCTGGTCGCACACCTCGTCGTCGGTGAACGCGCGACCGCGTTCGTCCTCGGCGGCCATGATCGTGGACAGGCCGTCGGCCGGGTCGGCGCCGCGCACGCGGTACGCCTCGACCATACGCTTGATCAGCGAACGGGCCTGGATCCGGGACTTTTCGAAGCGGCGGTTGGCCGGGATCGGCGCCTTGTGGACGAGGGCGACGGGGATCACCATCTGCCACCACATGCCGGGCATCAGGACGGTGTACGCCGCTTCGATCCGGGTGGTCAGATGCGCCTGGGCCGGATCGGAGAACAGCGTGCGGGTCAGCGCCCGGCACGCGAGCAGGCGCATCTCCCGGCATACGTCGACGACTTGGCCCGGTTGCCACCCGTCGAGCACGTCCTGCACACATTCGGTCATGGCGTGGGTGTAGGAGACGATGCTCGGTTGGCGAAACGCCTGGTTCATCAGCGGCCGCTGGTAGCGGTGGTCGGCGGCGGAGCACGTGCCGAGGCCGTCGCCGATCAGGGTGCGGGCGGTGTCGACGAAGGGGCCGCCCTTGTCGAACCGGTGCTGCTCGGTGACCAGCACCTTGCGGACCAGGTCGGGCCGGGTGACGAGGTAGGCGACCTTCGGGCCGAGCCGCACCCGTACGACCGGGGCGACGGCGTGCTGCTCCAGCAGGAACGCCATCGGGTCGCGCCACATGGGCAGGGTGTGTCCGAGGATCGGGAGCACTCCGCCGGCCATGGGCGGGACGCCGGGTGGGGTGAGGGTGGTCATGTGGCCCTCCTTGGTGATTGCCGGGTGTCGGGGCAGGCGAGGGCGGCGGTGTGCGCGGGGGTTCGGGAGCGATCCGCGTACGCGCCGGTTCATGCTTAGCGTTCGCCCGGCACGGCCGGTAAGGGCGTGCGAGGTAGCGAATGCACGGCGCGAGAAGGCCGGTCGGGTGCACCCTGCCGAACCGGCGATCACCTCGGCACAGTGGTGGGGGTCACCGGCAGCCTGGTCCGACGTGAAGGGATGGCGTGTGCATTCCATCGAGGACGTACCCACCGCACCGGGCGCTCTGCCCGGCGTAGGACACCTCCACCGCCTGGCCGGTCAGCGGCTGCGCTTCCTCGAATCCCTGCCCCGGGTGGGGCCGTTGGTGCGGATCAGACTGGGCACCGCGCCGGTGTACGTGGTGACCGACCCGGTTCTGGTCCATCAGGTGCAGTCGTCCAAGGGCCGCAGTTTCGGCCGCGGCAAACAGTTCGAACGGATGATCCCGCTCCTGGGGCACGGCGTGATCACCTCCGATGGGGAGCTGTACCACCGCCAACGCCGGGTCATCCAGAAGGCGTTCACCCCGGCGCACATCGAGCGCCACCTGGTCTCGATCCATCGGCGCACGCGGGAGTTGTGCGCCCACTGGCAGCCGGGTCGGCCGGTGGACGTCCTGGAGGCGATGAAGGGCCTCTCGGTGGCCGTGACGGCCGAGACCCTGTTCTCCAACCGTATGCCCGACGGCGTCCTGGCCCAGTTGCACCGGGTGTTGCCGGTGATCGAGCGGGCGGCCGTGGAGCGGCCGATGTTGCCGAAGGTGGTGGATCGGCTGCCGCTGCCGTATGTCCGGCGCGGCGACGAGGCCATGGCCCGGATGCGCGCGTCGGTGGGCGAGGCCGTCGCGGCGTGCCGTGCGCGGTCCCCGGAGGCCGCCGGCGACGTGGTGGCGTGCCTGCTCGCCGCCCGCGACCCGGACACGGGACGGCCGTTGGCCGACGACCTGATCTGCGACGAGGTCATCGCCATGCTGATCGGCGGGGTGGCGAACGTCCCGACCACGCTGTCCTGGGCGTGGTATCACCTGGCCCTGCGCCCGGGAGCGGAGCGACGGATGCTCGCCGAGATCGCCGGGATCACCAAAGGCGCCGAGTCCGCCGCGGCGGGCGACGCCGTGGCGACGGCGGCCGATCCGCAGGCGCTGCCGTACACGCGGGCGGTGATGTACGAGACGATGCGCCTGCACTCGGTGCAGCTGGTGACCCAACGCACCACGGCGGCGGTGGAGTTGGGCGACGTCATGCTGCCGAGCGGCACCGATACCGCGTACAGCCAGCACTCCCTGCACACCGATCCGCGCTTCTGCCGCCGCCCGGAGACCTTCTCCCCGGAGCGCTGGCTGCCCGACAGCGGCTGGAAGCCGCCGCGGCACTCCTTCGTGCCGTTCGGCGGCGGCCGGTTCAAGTGCGTCGGCGACAACTTCGCCATCGCCGAGATGATGGCCACGCTGGTGGCGGTGGGCAGTTCGTGGCGCCTGACCCGGCAACCGGACGCACGGGTGCGCACGTCCGTACGCGAACCCATCCCCGGCCCGAGGGGACTAATGTTGATTCCGCAACCCGTCTGACCCACCCGACGCCCGGCCGTCCGTGTGGGCGAGGGCGCTGGGGGTGCGGCGGCCGACGATCGCCGGGGCCTCTCGGACGAGTTCGTCGTCGGTGAGCGCCGCCACCATGAACAGGGCGAAGTCGACCCGGCGGGTGCGGTCACTGGCCAGTACCGGATCGCCCACGTGCCGGCTCCACACGGGCAGGCCCTCGCTGTCCCCCTCCTTCAGGGTGCTGCCGCGCACCACCGTCCACCGGGTGTCGCTGTCGAACACCCGCCGGCACGCCTCGACCTGGTCGTCGATCTCCACGGCCCGCACGAGCCTGCCCAGCACGGCGGCGATCCGCACGCCCAGGGTGAACAGCCGCGAGTATCGGTCCTTGCCGTCGCGCGTGATGTGCCAACCGCAGGAGAAGACCAGCCGCGCGCCCGGTCGGGCGTGGTCGAGCACCGCCCGCGCCGTGCCGGACGCGTACTGCCGCACACCCCACGGCACCAGCACCGTCAACACCCCGTCGCACCCGTCGACCGCCCGCCGAATCACGTCCGGGTCGTTCGTGGGCCCGGGAACGACGGTCATCCGGCCCTGGAACGCGGCCAGTTTCGGCACACTCTGCTCCCGGCACACGCCGACCACCTCGTAGCCGCGCTCCAGGCACTGCCGAACCATGTACTGCCCGAGCCTGCCCGAGGCCCCGACGACGCAGACCTTCCTCATGCCTTCCGTACCCATGGCGCAGCCCTTCCCCGAAATGCCGACCTTATCTTGTAAGGCAAGTTAGCCTTATGTCGTAAGGTGGTCAACGACAACGAACAAGGAGGGGTGCGTGAGCGAGGCAGCCAGGCGCCGCCGCGACCGGTCGACCCGCACGCCGCTCAGCCGCGAGCGGGTGATCGCCACGGCGATGGCGGTGGCCGACGAGAAGGGCACGGCCGCCCTCACCATGCGGGCCATCGCCCAACCCCTGGGCGTGGAGGCGATGTCCCTCTACCACCACGTCGCCGGCCGCGAGGACGTCCTGGACGGCATGGTGGACGCGGTCTTCGCCGAGATCGAGCTACCGCCGCCCGGCGCCGACTGGAAGACGGCGATGCACCACCGGGCGGCCTCGGCCCGCGCGGCGCTGCGCCGCCACCCCTGGGCTGTGGCCCTGCTCGACTCGCGCGCCCATCCGGGCCCCGCGACGCTGCGCCACCACGACGCCGTCGTCGGCGCGCTGCGCACGGCGGGCTTGTCCGTCCCGATGACCGCGCACGCCGTGTCCCTGATCGACAGCTACGTCTACGGCTACGTCATCCAGGAACTGAGCCTGCCGTTCACCGGCGCGGCGGACCTGACCGAGATCACCGACGAATTCCTGCATGCCCTGCCCGCCGACACCTACCCGCACCTGACCGAACTGGCCACGGAACTGGCCCGGACCCCCGACTACGACCCGAACGAGGAATTCGCCTTCGGCCTGACCCTGATCCTCGACGCCCTACACCCCACCGGCGCGTGCCCGGCCGTCGGCGTCGCCGATCAGCAGGGGGAGGAAGATCTCGTCGACGATCTCCTCCAGGGCGCGGTCGGGGGCGGCGGCGAAGGTGGTCAGGAATTCGTGGCGCAGCAGGTCGAACGGTAGGGACTTGATCCGCTCGGTGAGGCGGGCCGGGTCGATCTCGCCGCGTTCCACGGCCCGGGCGAAGAGCACGTCGACGGCCTCCTTGCGGCCGCTCACGAGCGGGTCGGTGATGTCGCCGGGGCGGATTCCGGTCGCCTGGTAGTGGGCGGCCAGGTGTGCGATCACGATCGTGGCCAATTCGGAGCGGGTCTCGTTGATCTCGCGCATCAGGGTCAGTACGTCCTCGCGCAGGGTTCCCGTGTCGGGGATGGCCAGGCGGGCCTCCTTCATGGTGTGCGCGATGGCGGCCCGGACCAGTTCGTCGCGGTCCGACCAGCGGCGATACAGCACCGGCGGGCTGGTGCCGGCCCGCTTGACGACGGCGTCCATGGTGAATTTGGCGTAGCCGTGGAGGGTGAGTTCCGCCCAGGCCGCGTCCAGGAGCGCCTTCTCCAGTGCCGCCCCGCGGCGCCGCTCGGTCATCCGCGGCCTCCCGTTCTTCCTCGTTGGATAGGTTGCCTATCTTATCGCGGCGCCCTACTCTGGCGATCGTAAGATAGAGAGCCTTTCTTAAGGAGTCGTCCATGACCGCCTCGGGCGCTCAGTCGCCACCCGCCGCCGCAGCACCCACCGGCCCTGCGGACCCCGACCGCATCGACCCCGCGCTGCGGCGCCTGACCTTCACCCTGATCATCGGCGCGCTCGCGGTCATGTTCGACGCCACGATCATGAGTGTCGCCATCGACGACCTCGCCGGACGCATGCACGCCTCGGTGTCCACCGTCCAGTGGGTGAGCACCGCCTATCTGCTGGCCCTGGCCACCGTGATGCCGGCCGTCGGCTGGCTCCAGGCGGCCCTGGGCGGCAAACGCCTGTGGATCGCGGCACTGGGGGTGTTCCTGGCCGGCTCGCTGCTGTGCGCCGCGGCCTGGAACGCGCCGAGCCTGATCGCCTTCCGGGTGGTCCAGGGCTTCGGCGGCGGCATCATGATGGTGCTGATGACCACGCTGATCATGCAGGCCGCCAAAGGCCGCAACATCGGCCGGGTCATGGCCTTGATCACCGTGCCGGCCGCGCTCGGGCCGGTGCTCGGCCCGGTGCTCGGCGGAGTGATCCTGCACCTGGGCGACTGGCGGTGGATCTTCCTGTTCAACGTGCCCTTCTGCGTCGTCGGCGCCTACCTCGCCGCCCGCGACCTGCCGCGGGACCGGCCCGTTTCCCGTCCCCGGCTCGACGTGGTCGGCATGCTGCTGCTCTCGCCCGGCGTCGCCGCCGTCGTCTACGGCCTGTCCCGGATCGGCGGCTCGCGGGGGCCGGCCGACCCCACGGTAGGGCTGCCCCTCGCCACCGGGCTCGCCCTCCTGCTCGGCTACCTCGGCTGGGCACTGCGGCGCGGACCGCGCGCCCTGGTCGACATCACACTGTTCCACCACCGCGCCCTGGCCTCGTCGTCGGTGCTGGTGTTCCTGTCCGGCGCGTCGCTGTACGGCACGATGTTGCTGCTGCCGCTGTACTGGCAGCAGGTGCGCGGTGCGGACGCGCTCGGCGCCGCGCTGCTCCTGATCCCGCAGGGTGTGGGCACCCTCGTCTCACGCACGCTCGCCGGGCGGTACATGGACCGCTTCGGCGCGCGCCCCGTCGCCGTCGTCGCGTGCACCCTCGCCTGCGCGGCCACCGTGCCGTTCGCCTTCGTCACCGCCTCCACGAGCAATATCGTGCTGATGGCCGTGCTGTTCGTGCGCGGCGTCGGACTCGGTGGCGCGATGACCACGATCCTGGGCGCCGCCTACATCGGACTCGCGCCCGAGGAGATCCCCCAGGGCTCCGGCATCAGCCGCCTCGCCCAGCAGATCGGCGGCTCGGCGGGCACCGCGCTGCTCGCGATGATCCTGCAGCGCGCCTCCGCCGACGCCCACACGCCCACCGCCCTGGCCTCGGGATTCGCCGAAGCCTTCCGGTGGGCCACCGCGTTCACCGCCGCCGCCATCCCCCTGTGCCTGTTCCTGCCCGGCCGCCCCACCGACCCGCCCTCGCCCGAGGGGCACACCGCGCCCGCCGGGGAGTCCGCCGCGGTCTGAGCGATCCGCCCCCACCGACGAGCCCGTCCGGAGCCCGGTTCGGACTCGGAGCGGGCGCGGGGCGGTCCCGAGGACGCCGGTCAGTGGGTGCCGGCCCAGCGGAGCCTGGCGGTGGCGAATCGTCGTGTGGCGGCGGCCGGTTCGTCCGCCTCGTGCGCGGCCCAGATGACGATGCCGTCGGGACGTACCAGCAGACTCGGCCGATCCGGGTCCGCGCTCGGGTCGGCGACGTGCACGATCCGGTCGTCGAGCAGTCGGACCGCGTCCGCGAAGCGGCCGTCGGCACTGCGGTCGATCAGGACGAAGCGGCCGTCGTGCGCGTAGTCGGCCAGGCGGCGGCCCGATGTCAGGGGGACGTCGCCCACGATGGACCCGACGGGCGCGTCCGCGTCGTCGGCGACGTCGTAGTGCTGCATGATGCCCGAGGACAGGGCGACCATCCGGTTCGTCGCGCCCGGTACGGCGAACAGTTCCTCGCCGACGACCCCGCGCAGTTGCCGGGTGCGCTCGTCGCCGCGCATCAGGGCGACCTGGGCCCGGGTCCAGTCGAGCACCCAGTCGGCGATCGGGGCGCGCTCCGCGTGGTAGGTGTCCAGCAGTCCGGCCGGCGCCCAGCCCTGGATCGTCGCGGCCAGCTTCCAGCCCAGGTTCACCGCGTCGCCGAAGCCGAGGTTCAGGCCCTGGGCGCTGAACGGCGAGTGCACGTGCGCGGCGTCGCCGGCGAAGAACACCCGGCCGTGGCGGTACCGTTCGACCCGGCGGGCATTGTCCGACCAGCGCGTCGCGCGGCCCTGTATCGCCTTCAGGGTCACGTGAGTCCCGGTGACCTCGCGCACCGCCTCCTGGAGTTCGGCCAGGGTCACGGGCGCGTCGCGGTCCGTTGGCTGCGGGCCGAAGCGGGCGACGAGGATGCGGCCGGCGATGGGGCCGTAGGCGTAGACGCCGGTGGGCGTCCAGTTCCATCCGTGTGCCAGACCGGTCGCGTCGAAGTCGGCGATGGCCTGGTAGCCCACCAACTCCGGTGCGGTGCCGATGAATTCGACGCCCAGCCGCTTGCGGATGGCACTGCGTCCGCCGTCGGCCGCGACGACCCACTCGGCGGTCCACTCGCCCGCGTCCGTGTCGACGACGACGTCGCCGTCGCCGTCGCCGAGTACGTCGCCGCGCACGCCCCGAACCGTGACACCCCGGTGGACGAGGACGCCCAGCCGGGCACAGCGCTCGGCGAGCAGCAGTTCCAGGTCGTACTGCGGCACCGCGATCCCGCCCGCCACCGCCGTGTGCGAGGCCAGCACCGGATCCGCCTGGTCGACCAGGTCGTTGCGGAACATGATGCCCGCGAAGTGGCCCATCACCGGAAAGCGCGGGGCGCTGTCCTCGAACGCGCCGACCAGCTCGCGGGTGACGGCGGTGCCGCCGCCGGCGGTGAAGCGCCCCGCGGCGGCCATCCGGCGGCGCTGGATCTCCTCGGCCGCCGGCAGCAGGCCGCGCCGGTCGAGGATCTCGGCGCTGGCCACGTTGATCGAGCCGGACTTGATGGTCGAGTCCGGCTCGGCGAGGCGTTCGAGCACGGTCACCCGTACGCCCTGGACGGCCAGCTCGGTGGCGAGCAGGAGCCCGGTGGGCCCGGCGCCGACGACGATCACATCGCTCCGCTGCATGGTGCACCCCTTAGACTGAGTCCGTTGACTGACTCGGTAGCCTTACCCAGCACACTTACCGGGTAGATCGACTCAGTAACCTTACCGAGTAAGCCTTACCCGGTAAACGTAGCACGAGAGGTGGGCATGCCGAACCGAGGAGACCGAGGCGGCGCGAAAACACGCGCCCGGATCGCGGACGTCGCGACGCGGATGTTCCTGGAGCGGGGCTTCGACGAGGTCACGGTCGCCCAGGTCGCGACCGCGGCCGGGGTCTCGAAGGTGACGGTGTTCTCGCACTTCGAGCGCAAGGAAGACCTCCTGCTCGACCGGCTTCCCGCCGCGATGGACATCCTGCGCACCGCGATCCGCGAGCGTGCCGAGGGCGTCGGGCCGGTACAGGCCTTCCGCACCCTCGCCGTCACCCTCGCGGAGCAGCGACGCGCCCTGACCGGACTCGGCGACGGCGTCGAGCCGGTGCTGCGGACGGTCGCCGGCTCCCCCGCGCTCCTGGCGCGGCTGCGGGAATTCGAGCACGAGGTCGAGGCGGCGCTGGCGGACGACCTGCGCGAGGATCCGCGCTTCACGGGCAACGCGGACCTGGTCGCGGCCCTGATGGTCGCCGCCTACCGCACGGTCGCCGTGGACACCGCCCGGCGCCGGCTCGCCGGGGACGATCGGGCCGAGATCGTCGCCGCGCACCTCGAACGACTCGACCAGGCGTTCGACACGATCGAACACGGGATCACGCCCGGCTGACCCCGGCCGACGACGGGTACTCCAGCGGCAGCGCGATCGCTACCCGGTGCGCCGGGCCAGCAGATACCCGCGCCGGGTCTCGGCCTCCTGCGGATAGTGCGAGCGCTCCAACTGTGCCTCCAGGGTGAAGCCGGCCGCGCTCAACTGCTCGACCACCGCCTCGATTTCGAGGTAGTGGAAGTCCACGTCGACCTCCCGCCCCCACCACTCCGCCAGGTGTCGCACCTCGACGCCCAGGTGGAACGCCAGGAGCAACCGCGCCCCGGGACGCAACACGCGGTGCAACTCTACGAAGGCGGGCCGCAGTTCACCGGCGTCGAGGTGGATGATCGAATAGAACGCGATCGCGGCGCCGAACTCGCCGTCGGACGCGGGCAGACGCAGGAAGTCGCCCTCGCGGAACCGCGCCTTCGGGTGCTCGCGCCCGGCGATGGCCACCATGGCCGGCGAAAGGTCGATCCCGACCGCCCGCACACCGCGCTCGGCGAGCCATCCGGTGATGTGCCCGGGGCCGCAACCCACGTCCGCTATCGGCGCGTCGGGATCGCTCTGCTCGATCAGCGCGCTCAACAACGCGCGATCCAGCGGCTTGTGGGCGAGTTCGTCGCCGATTCGCTCTCGATACTCCTGCGCCACGACGTCGTAGCTGCGCCGTACCCGACCGTGATCACTCGTATGGGACATGCGCGTCAGCATTCCACGCCGGCCGGAACCCCACGAACCGGTTTACCGACCCATCGCGCGCTCGGCACCGCTGGTGGGACGCGGCATCCCGGTGGCCCGCTCGGCCCGCGGCGACGCGATAATCCGGGTGGCCGGGACACACCTACGAAGGGGCGATCGTGACCGAGGACGAGCACGGCGGCCCGCCCGCCGACCGCATCCTGACCCGACACGCGGCCCTGCTGGCCCGCCTGTTGCCCACCGACCCCCCGGCCGCGTTGACGGTGCGTCACGGCCAGTTCCACGACGTGGTGATGGGCGCGTCGCGGGTGGTCTGCTTCGCCCGCACCGAGGCGGCCGAACGGCGGCTGCCCCGGCGCGCCGCGCTGATCCGGCTGCTGGGCGGGTTGTCGCTCGGCGTACGCACTCCGCGGCTGCTCGGCACGGGCGACGATCCGGGATACCTGCTGCTGGACCGGCTCCCGGGCGTTCCGCTCGCCCCGGACGCGGCCGTGCCCTCCGGCGCCGCCGCGCGGTACGCGGCCCTGCTCACCGCCCTGGCCCGAGCCGCCTCGAATCCCGAAGTCCGGGCGGCATTTCCCACCGACAAGACCGAAGTACCCGCGCCCACCGCCGAGTCCGCCTCCGCCGAAGTTCCCCCGCGCACCGCGTGGATCGTCTTCGCCACCGACGTGCGCGCCGAGCTGTACCCCCTCATGTCGCCGACCGGCCGCAACCGCGCCGACGCCGAACTCGCCGCCGTACAGGCCCTGTCCCCCGTGGTCTCCGCCCTGGTCCACGGCGACCTCGGCGGCGACAACCTGCTGTGGACGACCGTCGACGGCACGCCGCGGCTGAGCGGGGTCCTGGACTGGGACGAGGTCTCGCTCGGCGATCCCGCCGAGGACCTGGCCGCGATCGCCGCCACCCACGGCGACGCGCTCGTCGCCGACATCCTCGACCGGATGGGCCGGCGCGACGCCGCCACCGTGGCCCGAATCGCCGCGATCCGGGGCACGTTCGCGTTGCAGCAGGCACTGTCCGCACTCCGCGACGGCGACCGTGCCGAGTTGGCCGACGGATTGGGCGCGTATCGCTGACGCCCCGGCCGAGCCGCGACCGCCGCGAAACCACGCGATGGTGGGGACTGGAAGCACACGATCCCCGTTCGGGGTGTACGCACGCCGCGGTGATGCTTCCGCACTCGACTGTCGGCGACCGGTCGAGGTCTGTTGGGTTGATCCGGGCGCCGTCGAGCGTCCGCATCATGCGTCGCCCGCACCGCGCCTCGGCGTCGCGAGGCGGCGTCCCGGGGGCGACACAGGGGGTTCGCAAGCCGTGACCGAGACCACACCGCAGGTTTCCTCGACCACGCGGGCAACGCAGACGACGCAGGCAACGCAGAATCCGCACACGGCGCAGTCGCAGTCACCGCAGGCGGCGCACAAACGTCGCCCGGGCCAACGGGCACGCACGGCGGGCGCGTCCGCACCCACCTCGTACGAGCTGTCCGATCGCCCGGTGGTGGACGTACCGACCGTGCTGGCGGCCGAGTTCGCCCGACGCTGGCCGAACAACGCGGACGGGATGCACGCGGTGCACCGCTACGCGCTGTTGCCCACCGGGAAGTTGCTGCGGCCCGCGCTGGTGATGTACGCGGCGCTGGCGGTGGGCGGCGAGGTCGAGCACGCGTTGCCCGCCGCGGTCGGCATGGAGTGCGTACACACCGGGAGCCTGGTCCACGACGACATCATCGACGCCGACGAGGAGCGGCGCGGGCGGCCGGCGGTACACCGGGCGTACGGCCCCGAGCGGGCCGTCATCGCGGGCAGCGGCCTGTACTTCACCTGGTTCCGCACCCTCGCCGAGTGTGCCCGCAACGGGGTGTCGCCCGAGCGGATCGCACGGGCCATGGCGGCCCAGGCCGAGGGCGGATACGCGATGTGCCAGGGCGTGTTCGACGAGTTGGGCTTCGCCGGGGACCTGGACTGCCCGGTCGAGGACTATCTCACCATGGCGGGCGGCAAGACCGGGGCACTCCTGGCCACGTCGTGCCGGGTGGGGGCGATCCTGGGCGGCGGGGACGACGCGGCGGTGGAGGCGTTGAACGCGTTCGGGCGCCATGTCGGCCTTGCCTTCCAGATCCGCGACGACCTGCTCCCCTACGCCGACGCCTCGGCCGCGGCGATGGGCAAGCCCGCCGACAGCGACGTGTGCAACCACCGGCCGACCCTTCCGGTACTGCTCGCCCACGAGCGCGGCACCCTCGACCAGCGCGCCGCGATCCGGCACGCGCTGCTGCACGAGCGCAACCCGGAGATCGCGCTGACCCGCATGCGCACGCTGGTCGAGGCGACCGGCGCGGCGGCCGACGCGCGGGCACTCGCCGAAAGCTACGAACAAAGCGCCCGGGACGCGATCTCCTGGCTTCCGGTCAACCCGTACACGGAGGTATTGCGCCGCTGGTCCCGGCGCGACCCGACGCCGCCCACCGACGGCTGACCCCGTCCCCGCGCATCGTGCGCGTCCGCTTCGCGTCGCCGCGTCACCGAAAGTCGGCCCCGGCATGGCGAAAGCGGAGTCGCGAACGCCCCTTCCCGGGTAGGTTGTACGGCGCCGACCGGGGTACGGACCGGCCCTAACAGGGCAATCGGCAGCAGACCGTCCGAACTACCGTGATCGGCACGGAAGTCGAAAGGTTGACCTACGTGACCAACCGGCCCGAGCCGACAGCGCACCCGATCGCCGGCGCGCCGAGGCGACCACCGGTCGCGGGCCCGGACGGCGGTCCGGACCCGAGCCGACCGCGATCGCGGACCCGGGTCCTGATCCGGGTCGCCGACGACCGGCCGTGCGTGCGCGAGCGCCTGGCCGCGCTGATCGGCGCGTGCGGCGACATGGAGGTGATGGTCGACGGCGACGGGCGCGCACCGCAGGTGGTGTTGGCGGACGGGCGCGCACTCGGCCCGGACGGCGGCCCCGAGGGCCCCGCCGACGTGCTCGCCCGGCATCCGGGTGCCGCGCTGCTCGTGGTGTCCGCCGCCGCGTCCGATCAGGCCGCGCCCACCGGCGGGTTCGGCCGCCTGGCCGAGGACGCGAGCGGCGAGCAGATCGCGACGGCGATCCGGGACGCCGCACGCGGGCGGGCCCCGATCGACCCGGCGACCGTGGGGCGCCCACGCCGACGCACCGGGCACCCGGATCGGCTCACCGACCGGGAGGTGGAGGTGTTGTGCCTGATCGCGTCCGGCCTGAACAACGCCGAGATCGCCGCGACCCTGCGGATCGGCGCGGCGACGGTCAAGACGCACATCAACAACACGTTCGCCAAGATCAACGCCCGCAACCGCGGCGACGCGATGCACTACGTCGACCGCCAGGGCCTGTCACGCGACTGAGCCGGCCCCGAGGCCCGACGGGCCGGGTGTGGTGCCTGCCGGTGCAGGGCGCCTACGCGGCCAGTGGTGCGAACACCGGAGACGCCGGCCGATCCGGGTCGCCGGCCACCGCGAGCAGGGGCGAGGTGATCACGAAGTCGGCGGTCGCCCGGTTGCAGGCCACCGGGATGTCCGCGAGCACCGCGAGGCGCAGCAGCGCCCGTACGTCGGGCTCGTGCGGCTGGGGGCTGAGCGGGTCCCAGAAGAACACCAGCAGGTCCACGTCGCCTTCGGCGATCCGCGAGCCGATCTGCTGGTCGCCGCCCAGGGGGCCGCTGCGGAACCGGATGATCTCCAGGTCGAGTTCGTCGGCGAGGATGCCGCCGGTGGTTCCGGTCGCGTACAGGCGGTGCCGGGTCAGCGTCTCGCGGTGGGTCCGGGCCCAGGCGAGCATCTCCGGCTTGCAGCGGTCGTGCGCCACCAGGGCGATGCCGCGCTCGCGGGGCTGCTGGGGCTCGTGAGTCTCGTGGGGCTTCGGGTCGAGCGGGTCGTTCGGTCGGGTCACAGGCGTCTCCGAGTTGTCGGTGTTTCGCATGCCCTCAGTCTGACCGGCCCGTGTTGCGGCGGTATGGCCGCGACATGACGACCACGAGAAGTCGTATGGATCATGTGTCGAGGGCGCCGACGTATTCCCGATGCGATCAAAGCGAACCCAAGCCTCATAAACCGACCGGATGTCACATATGCGCCTCACTCGCCTGCCGCACATCCGTTCCTGGTCACCCGTCGTCGACTGAATCGGAAATCGCCTGCGCGCCCGCCGTCGCGCCGGCAAGGATGGATGGGCGGCGCCGGGGCGTGTGGGGCGCGCACCGGCCGCCGGGGGAAGTGCCGCCGCGTGCGTCGCGGCGGCGACGGCGGTGGGGCCCGCGGTCGGTGGGAGCGCGGGACCGCGAGGTGCGCGACGGAGAGGCCCGACGGCCCACCCCGTGCACGCACAAGACGGCTTCGGCCGGGGGTTGGGGGCGATGATGAACGACGCGGTGATCGTGCTGCCGGGGACGATGGGCAGCGAACTGGTGGAGGTGTCGACCGGGCGAACCCTGTGGGGGCCCGCCGACGCGAGTTGGTACGCCGGGGCCTGGACCACCGGCGGCGCACTGGACGCACTGGCCGTCACCAACGCGGAACGCTCCGGGCGCGTGGGGCGGATCCGCGCCACGCGGCTGCTGCACACCCCCGCGTGGGCTCCGCTGCTGGGCGGCTTCGAGCCGTACACCGAACTGGTCCGGGCGCTGCGCCGGGCCGCCGCCGATCCGGCCGCGGTGCACGAATTCCCGTACGACTGGCGGCTACCCGTCGACTACAACGCCGGTCTGTTGGCGATCGCCGCGTACGAGCACCTGCGCCGCTGGCGCCGTCACCCGCTGGGCGGCAGGGACGCGCGCCTGGTGCTGGTGGCCCACTCGACGGGCGGCCTGGTCGCCCGCTACTTCACCGAAGTACTGGGCGACGCCGCCGAGTTGCGTGCGCTGGTCACGCTGGGCTCCCCGTTTCTGGGCGCGGCGAAGGCGCTGCACGTGCTCGGCGGCGCGCCCACCGACCCCGGGAGCCGGTCCGCCTCGCGGCCGTCCGCGGCGCGGTTGCCCGAGGCTCGGCTGCGCCGATTCGCGGCGACCGCGCCCGGGCTGTACGACCTGCTGCCGTCGTACCGCTGCCTGGACGAGGGGTCCGCGGTCCGGCGGCCGACCACCGCCGACGTCGCGGCGGTCGGTGGCGACGAGCGCCTGGCCGAGGACGCCTTCGCCCGGCGCGAACGCTTGCTCGGTACCGGGTCCTGGGACACGCTGTGGCCGGTGGTCGGCGTCGGGCAGCCGACCGTACAGTCCCTGGTGATCCGCGACGGGGTGGTCCGGCCGCGCTTTACGACCTGCACGAGCGACGGGAACGGCGGGATCGTGCGGGCCGACCGGCGCGGCGACGACACGGTGTGCCGCCGAGTGGCGGCTCCGGCCGCGCTCAAACCGTTCGCCGTGGTCCAGACGCACGGCGCGCTGGCCCGCTCCCGCGAGGCGATCGGGTACGTGTGCGCGGTCCTGCGCCAGGAGGACCCGGCGCCCGAACGGGCCGGGGACGTCGTCCCGTTGGCCCTGGACGTCGCGGACTCGGTGGCGGCCGGCGGCACCCTCGACATCGTCGTGGACGGGGTCGCCGACCCGACGGCGATCGGCGTGCGGGTGGTCGACGTGGCCACCGGCGTCGCGCTGCCCCAAGCCCTGCCGGTGGCCCGCGACGGCCGGGTGACGATCCGCCAGATCCTGCCCGTGGAGGGCCTGTTCCGGGTCCTGGCCCGCACGGGCGAGCAGTCCCCGGTCAGCCGACTCGTCCTCGCCACCGATCCCAGCGCCGCCTTCGACCCGACCGATCCGGGGTAGGCACGAGGGCGCCTCGACGGCGCGACCCCTCAGTCCCGCGAGGTCCGCGAGGTCTCCGCGTCCCGCCCGGCCCGCACCGGCGCCTCGGCCGGGTCGCGGGGAAGCGGCGACTCCCCGGCCGCGACCACGACCACCGCCGGCCCCTCCGGGAGCGTGCGCAGCGCGCGGATCGGCGAGCAGAACACCGGCAGGAAGGCCAGTGCCATGCACACACCGCCGACCCACATCGCCGCGTGCACCCCCGCGAACTCGCCGATCAGCGCCGCCGCCACCGCCCCGATCGCCGCCGCGCCGGTGAGCAGGCAGCGGAAGGTGGCGTTCATCCGGCCGAGCAGTGCGTCGGGCGTCAGCCGCTGCCGCAGGCTCACCCCGAGCACGTTGTCCACGCCCATCCGGGCCGTGCACAGGAACCACCCGACGCCCGCGACCACCAGCCACGGCCCACGATCGAGCAGGGGGATCACCAGCGCGGCCGGCGCCAGGCACAGGCCGGCCATACCCATCGTGCGGCCGTAGCCGAACCGGTGCGAGATCGGCCGGGCGGACCGCGCGCCGACCAGGACGCCCACCCCACCGATCGCCAGGAACAGCCCCAACGCCCCTGAGGGGAGGTCGAGTTCGCGGACGAAGACGACCGGGAGCAGCACGGTGACCAGTTGGGAGCCGAAGTTGGTCAACGCCGCCGTGCACATCAGCGCGCGCAGTTCCCGACCGCGCCACACGTGCCGCAGCCCCTCGCCGATCTCGGCGCGCAACCGGCGCGCGGGGCCGGCGGTGGCGGCCGGGGCGCCGTCGGTCCGGATCCGGGCCAGTCCCAGACCGGACGCGAGGTAGCCGACGACGGTGGACACCACCGCGAACGGCGCCGCGACCGCCTGGACCAGGAAGCCGCCCGCGCCGCGCCCGGCGATATTGGCGGTGGCCATCAGGCTGACGATGGCGGCGTTGGCCGGCACCAGCGCCTCGCGGCCGACCAGGTGCGGGACGAAGCTCTGCGAGCCGACGTCGAAGAAGACCGTCGCGCACCCGTTGAGCAGGACCACCGCGTACAGCTGGGGCAGGGTCAGTACGTCCAGCCACCAGGCCAACGGGATCGAGCCGATCAGCGCGGCGCGGACCAGGTCGGCGACCATCATCACCCGGCGCCGCCGCATGCGGTCCACCCAGGCGCCGGCGGGCAGGCCGATCAGCAGGAACGCCACCGTGCCGAGCGCGGCCAGCGCGCCGACCTGGCCGGGGCTCGCGTCCAGCGCCTCGACGGCGATCAGCGGGATGGCGACGTAGCCGATGTTGGTACCCAGTTCGCTGAGCGCCGCCGCGGTGAACAGCGTGCGGAAGTCGGCGATCCGCCAGGGGGAGTGCGCGTGGCTCATGCCGGGAGCCTGCCTGGCTCCCGCGCCGGCACCGCAATGATTTAGCGGGGGCTGAATCCTGGGCCGAATCCCTGACGGCCACGGGTAGCCTGAACCGGGTGATCGAGATCGAGTTCACCCCGGAGGACGTGGCCCGCACCCGCTTCGCGATCTCCCCGCTGTGGGAGGTCGTGGCGAGCGTACGCGTCCTCAAGGGCGCCGACGAGCAGGGCATCCACCGGGTCTGGACCGAGCAGGTGCGCGACCGGTTGGCCGCCGCGAAGGTGGACCTGACCCCGCTCACCGACCTGATCCCGGTACCGACCCTGGCGCTCGCGTGTTTCCTGGCCCCGCCGCCGACCACCCCGCTGACCTCGCTGGAAGTCGAACTGGCGGCGCTGCGCGCGACGCCCCCGGAACTGCTGCGCACGCCCTCGGCGATCACGCCGGAACGCGTGGCCGAGATCCGCGCCGACCCGGATCGTGAGCTGGCCCGGCTCGCGGAGGCCATTCAGGCGTACTGGGATGTGGCGCTCGCGCCGTACTGGCCGCGCATCCTCGCCTTCCTGGAAGGCGACATCCTCTTCCGGGCCGGCCGACTCGTCGAGGGCGGCGCGCGCGGCCTGTTCAACGACCTGGACCCGCAGGTCGCCTGGGACGCGGGCACGCTCCAGGTGCGGACCCGGTTTTGTCGCGATCGACGCACGCTCGGCGGCCGGGGGCTGCTGCTCGTGCCGTCGGCGTTCGTCTGGCCGCGTGTGTTCTCCGTGCTGGACGGGCGCTGGCAGCCCACGCTGCGCTATCCGCCGCGCGGCATCGGCACCCTGTGGTCGGCCGCGCCGACGCCCACGGCCGTACCCGACGCGCTCGCCGGCGTCCTGGGCCGCTCCCGCGCCACGCTGGTGGCCGAACTCACCACACCGGCCTCGACGACGGACCTGGCCCGGCGTACCGGCCTGACCCCGGGCGGCGTCTCACAACACCTGTCCGCACTGCGCGCGGCGGGCCTGGTCGGCGCCCATCGAGCCGGCCGAGTGGTGCTGTACGCCCGCACCCGGGCGGCGGAGACACTGCTGGCGGCGGCGGGCTCGGGGTAGGGCCTGTCCGACGCAGCGATCGTCACCGTCCACGCAGGCACCGTGGTGCACGTCGTGTCGATGTGGACTATCCGTCGTGTGCTTCGAGTTCGCTCGCCGGTGTCCGTCGGGTGACCGCCCACGACGCCAGGAGCGCCAGATTGTCGGCGGTCGGTGTGCCCGCGGGTGCGGTGTAGACGTTGAGGTGCAGGCCGGGTTCGGCGGGCAGTTCCAGGGACTCGACGTCCAGGTCGAGCCGGCCCACGATCGGATGGCGCACCCGCTTGCGTCCGGACCGGTGCAGCCGCACGTCCTGGGATGCCCACCGCTGCCGGAACAGCTCGCTGCGCGTCGACAGTTCGCCGACCAGGGCGATCAGCTTCCCGTCGTGCGGATTGCGGCCGGCTTCCATGCGCAGCTTCGCGGCCACGACACCGGCGATGTGGTCGTAGTCGACGAAGAAATCCTTGGCCGCCTCGGGGTGCAGATACACGAACCGCGCCGTGTTGGCGGGCCGACGCGGGTCGGCCGGCATCGGTGAATACAGTGCGCGAGCGAGTCGATTCATGGCGAGTACGTCGAAATTTCCGTTGCCGATCCAGGCCGGCGCGGCGGAGATCGCGTCGAGCACCTGGTGCAGTGTCGAGCGCACCGTCGCGGCAGGCCCGCGCCGGCGTGGGCCGCCGGGCGCCCCGGATCGGCGCGCGAGGTGGAACAGGTGGTCGCGCTCGGCCTCGTCGAGTTGCAGGGCGCAGGCCAACGCGTCGAGCACGCCGTCGGAGACACCGGCGAGGCCGCCGCGCTCCATGCGCACGTAGTAGTCGACCGATACCCCCGCCAGCACCGCCACCTCCTCGCGACGCAGACCCTTGACCCGACGATTGCCGCCGTAGGCGGGCAGGCCCGCCTGCTCGGGCGTGATGCGCGCGCGACGCGAGCTGAGAAACTCCCGGATATCGGTGCGTGGATCCATCGTGGCCATCCCCTCACCGTAAGCCCGTCCCGCGCTAGGGGGTGCCGGACGCGGTCGTCGCGACGCCGCCGTCCACCGGGATGACGGCGCCCGTGAGGTAGGACCCGGCCCGGCCGGCGAGGAACACGGCGATACCCGCCATGTCGTCGTCGCGACCGATCCGGCGCAGAGGGGTCGCCGCCGCGATCGTGTCGCCGATGGCGTCGAGCGTGGACGCCATCATCCGCGAGGGGAACACTCCCGGTGCCACCGCGTTCACCGTGACGTGCTGTGGGCCCAGTTCCCTGGCGAGCACCCTGGTGAGTTGGTGGAGTGCCGCTTTGCTGCCGGCGTACGAGTAGTTGGGCGCCTGGGCGACGTGGATGGCGGCGATACTGCCGATGTTGATGATCCGCGCGGGATCATCGGCGGTGCCCGCCCTGCGAAGCGCGGGAAGCAGCGCCTGCACCAGCCGAAACGGCGCCTTGAGGTTGAGGTCGAGCACCGCGTCCCAGCCCTCGTCCGGGAATGTCGCCAGTGGCTCGCGCCACATCGCTCCCGCGTTGTTGACAAGAATGTCCAGGCGTTCCGAGTCGGCCTCGACAAGACCGGCGAGGCGCCGGCACTCGTCGCGCCTGGACAGGTCGGCGGGAATTGCTCGAACGTCGCCGAATTCGGACAGCAGGTGTTGTGCCTCCGCGCACGCGTCCACCGTGCGTGAGCTGATGACCACGCGGGCGCCCGCCTGGAGAAGGCCGCGCGCTATCATCATCCCGATGCCCTTGGTACCGCCCGTGACAAGGGCGTACTTTCCACTCAGATCGAAAAGTTCTCGATGAGTGGTGAATCGGTTGTCCGTCATTGGTCTTCGTCCATTTCGTCGTGGAGGAATGCGCCGACGCGATCGCGCATCAGAGGCAGCCGAATCGAACTGTCGGGGTAAACCCGCGGTGCGCGCCCATGCGGTGTCGTCGGCGCTTTCGACTCGACCAGGCTGACAGGCGTTCGGGACGTCGGGGAGACCCTGGTGACACAGGTACCGTGAGAGCCCCCCTCGCCGGTGGTTCGCAAGGCCGCGGGTCGAGACCGAGTCGGAGGAAGCACCGCGATGAACGAGCCGGGGGATGCCACCGTCGTGGTGCGAGGCGGCGGTTCGGGTGGGGGGACGCACGGGGCCTCGAAGGAGGCATCGCGCGAGTTCGTCGAGGACATCGTCGTCGTCCACGAGGGCGGCGGCGTGGTGCACTTCCTGTTGATCACGTACGCCCCCGGCGACTCGGGCAACGCCGCCGGGTACGTTTTCCGGCGCCCCGTCGGCAGCGACGAGCCGGCCGAGAACATCCTGGCGACCAACGACACGCTCCGCGAACTGTGGTGCTCGCCGCAGGGGCATGTGTGGGCGACGAGCAGCACCGGTCCGGTCTGGACGAGCGCACCCGTTCCCTGGGCGGACACCATGCCGCCGGACCTGGAGTTCGACGCGCCCGAAGGCGGGGTGACCTGGCGCCACACCGCGCTGCCCGCGCAGGCGCACAACGACGGTCGGCCGAACCCCGCGGCCGTGTGGGGGACTTCGGACGGCGACGTCCACATCGCCACCTTCGGCGGCGTGCTCTACCACTGGAACGGCGCCGACTGGTCGCAGTTCCACTCCGGGATCGGCGCGCCGATCGGCGCCGTTCGCGGCCGCGCGGCGAACGACGTCTACGCCGCCGGCCACAACGGCACCCTGCTGCACTTCGACGGCACGGCGTGGACACGGATCGCCGATCCGGACGGCCCCGACACGAGCGACCTGCTGACGGGCATCGCCTTCGACGCCGACGGCGAGGTGTACGTCACCGGCAGATCGCGCGGCGGCCGCGTACTTCGCGGGTCCGCGCGGCGCGGCTTCGCGGTGGCCGTACGCGACCGGGTCGCCGCCCTGGGCGTGGCGTGCGTGGAGGGAAGGTTGTTCTGCGCCGTGGGGAAGGGCGGCGTGGTGGAGCTGACCGCCCAGGGCCCCAAAACGCTGCGCGACGACATCGCCGCCTGGTCGATCGCCGAGGGCGCGGGCCGCGTCTACGTGACGCGGACGCCGGGAGAGGCCGCGTACTGCGAACTCGACCTCACCACCGGGCAATGGCACCGCCGCTACTACTGATCACCGCCCCGTGCGCCACGGCCGCACCCGCGTCAAGGCTCCCATGAGCACGGCGAGCGCCGGGTAGGCACCGGCCGGGGACCGGCTCAGGGTCCCTCGGGCCAACTTCGCATCGCCAGTTCCGCGACCCGTTCCAGTTTCTCGCGGGGGACGCCGTCGACGGCCTGGGTGGACATGCCCTGGACGACGGCCGCGTAGTAGGTGGCGAGGCCGTCCGGGTCGGTGTCGGCGGGCAGTCGGCCGGCCGCCGTGTCGGCGGCGATCCTGCGGCGAAACGCCGCCTTGGACGCCTCGCGCAGCTCGCGCAGTTCGGCCTTGACCTCCTCGGCCGCCGCGGTGCAGTTCACCGCCGCCGTGATCACCATGCAGCCGGGCGGGTGGCCGGGCTCGGTGTAGGCCTCGGCCAGCGCGTACAACATGCGCTCCATCCCCCGGCGGGCGTCCGGCTCGGCGTCGAACACCCGGCCGGCGACCGCGCCGTAGGTGACCCCGTAGCGCTGGATGGCCTCGCTGAACAGGGTGCGCTTGTCGCCGAAGGCCGCGTACAGGCTGGGCGGCTTGATGCCCATCGCGGTGGTCAGGCCGCCTACCGAGGTCGCCTCGTAGCCGTGCTGCCAGAACTCGATGACCGCGCGATCCAGCGCGGCCTCGCGGTCGAAGCCGCGCGGGCGGCCTTGAGTACCGGACATGCGAACCATTCTATAGCGCTCGTTATGGAAGGCGGGAATCCCTGCTACGGTGAGATCTGTAGCGACCGCTACGAAACTCGTCGCACCTCTTCTCCGGGGAGCATTCATGTCCGTCACCGCCACCGGCACCGCCCGCGCCGCCGCCCTGCCCGTGCCGACCTTCGCCCGTACCGTCCGCGGCTCGGGCCCCGGCCTGCTCCTCGCGCACGGCGCCGGCGGCGGTATCGCCGCCAACTACGGACCGATCCTGGCCGGCCTCGCGGCCGAACACCGCGTGGTCGGCGTCGACTTCCCCGGCTCCGGCGAGACACCGCGCTCGACCGGGCCGCTCGACCTGGACGAACTCGCCGACCAGCTGGTCGCGGCCGGTGTCGCCGAGGGCCTGGAGACCTTCGCGGTGTCCGGCTACTCGCTCGGCGGCGCGGTCGCCGTCCGGGCCGCCACCCGGCACCCCGAGCGGGTCACCTCGCTGATCCTGACCGCGGCCTTCGCACACGCCGACGCCCGCCTCCGGTTGGCCGCGCGGGTCTGGCGCGGGCTGTACGAGTCCGGCGACCGGGCGAACTTCGCCGCCTTCCTGACCCCGTTCGCGCTCAGCCCGGCCGCCTTCGACGCGCTCTCCCCCGAGGAGCTGGCGGAGGTACTGCGGACGACCGCGGAAACCCCGCCGCTCGGCACGCCCGAGCACACCGAACTGGCCGAGCGCGTCGACGTGCGCGCCGACCTGGCCACGATCGAGGTCCCGGCGCTGGTGGTGTCCACCACCGGCGACCGCCTCGTCGAGCCGAACCACCACCGCGCCGTCGCGGCCGGCCTGCGCGACGCCCGCGTGGTCGAACTCGACTCGGGCCACCTGCCGTTCGCGGAGCGTCCGGCGCAGTGGCTGGCGGCGATCGTCGGCTTCCTGGGCGAGGTCGAGGGCGACGCGGTCCGGTAGCGGGCGGCGGTTGCGGGGGCTTCGGGCCTCCGGGCGCCGTCACACCTCGGGGAAGCGCGCGGCCCACTCCTCGTCCGGCAGCCGCAGCGCGTTGGCCACGTACGCGATCGTGCGGTACCAGCCGGCCAGGACCAGCACCTCCACGATCTGCCGATCCTCGAACCGGGCCCGCAGTTCGGCCCAGGTGCCGTCGGTCAGGTCGGCGCCGTCGTGCAACTCGTCGACCACGCGTACCAGGATCGCCTGGCGCGGTGTCCAGGCGGCCTCGTCGTCGACGACGGTGGCCCGGAGTTGACGCGGAGTCAGGCCGACCCGCTCCGCGAACACCTCGGCGTGCACGCCCCATTCGTACGAGCAGCCGGCCCGGGCGCACACCCGCTGCACCACGGTCTCGCGCTCGGCGGCGGGCAGCGTACCGTGCCCGAGCAGCCCCGAGCCGAGCACCCGCATCCGCGAGGCCAGGTCGGGGTGGTGCTCCAGGACCCGGAACAGGGCGAGGGGTTCACGGTTCCCGGCGGCGCCCATCCAGCGGGCCAGGGACGCCTCGGTCTCGGGGGCGTAGGGCGGGGACAACGGCGTGATCCGCGACATGGGCGTGCTCCTCCATCGGCCACGACGGCCGCTCGGACGCTTCGGCGTGGGCCGCTCGTGCGCCTCGGCGACCGACCACTCGGGTGCTTCGCTTTCGAAAGCACTATGCTGCTTTCGAAAGCGAAGCACAAGGAGGCGGCCGTGGACCGGCACGACGAGGCGGGCGTCCCACGTCCCGGAAGCCCGGTGCGAGGGTCGACCACGGGCCGGGCCCCGATGGCCGCGCTCGACCTGCTCGGCCGGCGCTGGATCCTGCGCCTGATCTGGGAGCTGAGCCGGGAACCGGCCGGTTTCCGCGCCCTGCAACGCCGGTGCGACGACATGTCCTCCAGCGTGCTCGACAACCGCCTGCGCGAGTTGGTGGAGACCCGGATCGCCGCCCGGGACCCGACCGGCCGCTACACCCTCACCCCCACCGGCACCCGGCTCGTCGCCGCCCTCGATCCGCTGCTGGAGTGGTCGGCGCAATGGGCGAGCGAGCTGGACGAGGACTGAGGACGAGGACGGGGACCGACGCCCGTCACCACCCGCCGTCGAAGAAGGCCGCGAGCGCCGGCTTCGGGTCGGCCGTGGTGCCCACGTTCGCCATCACCACCACGAGCACGACCAGCGTCGACGCCACCGCGAGCACCCCGAACCACCCCAAAAGGCGCCGGGCGCGCCGATCGGCGGCCCCGGTCGCGGCGAACCGCCGCCACACCAGCACGGCGAGCCCGATCAGCACGACCGCCACGAGCGCGGCCACCACGGCCAACGCCGCGTGGTAGCGGGCGAAGTCGTCGATCATCAGGTCGAGGGCGGGCGGGGTGCGCTCGCCCTCGCCCGAGGGGGCGGCCAGGGCTTCCCGCACCTGGCGGAGTGTGTCGCCCGGTTCGCCCTCGGCCGCGCCGCTCGGCAGCAGCGTCAACAGCGACGAGAACGGCGCCACCGCGCCCTGGATGTTGGCCATCGCCGTCGCCAGCGCGCCGGCCCCGAGCATCGTGACGAACACGCCCGCCGCCGCGAGGCCGGCCCGGCGTCCCTTACCGAGATCGCGCGCCCGCAGGAACGCCCGCCACACGAGCATGCCGAGCGCGACGACCACGACCAGCAGGATCGCGGCGATCACCGCCTTGACGACGTGGAATCGGAACCAGTAGTCGACCGCTCGGTCCATGCCCGGGGTGAAGTCGCGCCGACCGGCGCGCCAGTACTCGACGAACGCCGCGCGGAAGGACGCGGCGAGGTTGTCCTGATCGACGGAGCCGTCGCCGGCGATGTGCTCGGCCAGGACGGGCGGAACGACGAACAGGGCGGCGATCAGGGCCACTACGGCGCCGACGAGGAGGGCGAGCGCGCGCGCGGGCATGCCCGCCAATCGCGACGGGGCCGCGGGACGCTGCCGCCGCCGGCCCGGGAGGTGAGGCGTTGCTGTCATGCCGACCACGCTTCCGCAGCTGCGCCCCGCGGTCATCGGAGCAGGCCGGACACCCGGGGGTATGGCAGGCCACACCTCCGGGACGAATCGGGCACGGCGGTCGACGCGTCGCCCGGGGCTCAGCCCCTGAGATAGGTGAGTACGGCCAGCACCCGGCGATGCCGGGCGTCGTCGTCGGCCGGCAGGCCGAGTTTGGCGAAGATGTTGCCGATGTGCTTCTCCACCGCACTGGCGGAGATCACCAGCCGCCGGGCGAGCGCCGTGTTCGAGCAGCCTTCGGCCATCAGCGCCAGGATCTCGCGTTCGCGGGCGGTCAGCGCGCTCACGCCGTCGTCCCGGCGACGCGCGGCCAGCAGCTGGGCGACGACCTGCGGATCGAGCACCGTGGCGCCGTGCGCGACCCGGTCCAGCGCGTCGAGGAATTCCTCGACCCTGGCCACCCGGTCCTTGAGGAGGTAGCCGACCGCGCCCGAGCCGTCCGCGAGCAGGTCACCGGCGTAGGACGCCTCCACGTACTGACTGAGCATCAGCATCGGCGCGCCGGGCACGTGCGAGCGGGCGCTGATCGCCGCGCGCAGGCCCTCGTCGGTGTGCGTCGGCGGCATCCGTACGTCGACGATCGACACGTCCGGCCGGTGTTCGAGCACCGCCGCGACCAGGGCGGGTCCGTCGCCGACCGAGGCCACCACCCGGTGACCGTCCTCGACGAGCAGGCGGACCAGGCCCTCGCGCAGCAGAACCGAATCGTCGGCCACCACGATCCGCAGCGGGCGGCGCTCGGCACGATCCGGCGCCCGGTCCGACGCCCGGTCCGACGCCTGGCCCGGCGCCGGGTCCGGGGTCAGTCGCATGGCAGTACGGCGGTGATCGTCGTCGGGCCGCCGGCCGGGCTGTCCACCCGCAACCGCCCGCCGACGGCGAGCAACCGCTCCACCAGGCCGCGCAGTCCGTGGCCCTTGGCCACGGCCGCGCCGCCGATGCCGTCGTCGCTCACCCACACCGTCAAGTCGCCCCCGTCGTGCCGTAGTCCGAGTACGCACCGGTGCGCGTGGCTGTGTTTGGCCACGTTGGTCAGGGCCTCGGCCACGACGAAGTACGCGGCCGTCTCGACGCCGGCGTCCAGTCGCCGGCCCGGCGCGGCGATGTCCAGGTCGGCGGGGACGGTGGACAGCGCGGCCAGGGCGGCGAGCGCGTCGGGCAGGCCGCGGTCGACCAGGATCGGCGGAGCGATGCCGCGCGAGAGGGCGCGCAGCTCGTCCAGCGCCTCCTGGGCGTGGGCCATCGCGTCGGCGAGGGCCGCGCGGGCGGTCTCCGGCCTGCGGTCGAGATGGTGCTCGGCCCGGCCCAGTTCCATGGCCAGGCGGACCAGGCGCTGCTGCGGGCCGTCGTGGATGTCCCGTTCGAGCCGGCGCAGCGCACTCGCCTCGGCCGTGACGGCGGCGACCGTCTGCGCGCGAGCGGTGTCGCGCTCCTGTTCGAGGCCGCGGATGCGGCGGTGCAGGGCAAAGGCGTCGGAGAGCAGCGCCTGGCCCAGGCCGGTCTGGGCGGTGGTGAAGGCGCGGGTGACCAGCGGCAGGGTGCACAGGAGCAGCAGGCCGACCGTGGTCCCGAAGGCGACCCGATCGACCGGCGAGAGCAGCCCGAGGCTCACGGTGACGTGCGATTGCCCGCCGCCGGCGTTCAGGGACAACGGCCGCAGCTGCTCCGACGCCGCGTAGTCGTAGCGCAGCGCACACGTGGCACAGGCCACCCCGACGAACCACCACAGCGCGGTCACCAGCGCCGTGACCAGGGTGATGGGGAACAACACCACGGCGTGGGCGGCATCCAGCCACGGCCCGGGCCCGGATCCGGCGCCGGACGCGGTCGCCGCCGGCTCGGCGCGCGCGGTCCCGCGACCGGCGGCACGCACCTTGGCGATCCGCCACCGCTCCAGATCGGCACACCACCGCGCGGGCGCGAGCGCACGAGCCACAAGCGGCGCGCCACCGGGCAGGACGAGCCCGAGCGCCGCGAAGAACACCCCGCCCAGCGCGGCGAACAGCCCGACGACGGCCGACAGCGGCGCGGTCAGCAGGTAGACCGACTGCACCAGCGTGCGCCGCCCCACCCGCACCGGCACCCCGACCCCCGGCCACGATCGACCCCGGACGGCGGCGGAGAGCGATTTGGTCATGCCCCAAAGCTAATGCAGCGCCGCGCTGATCCTTGGGGGTTCACGCGCCGCCCTGATCCGGGTTCAGCGCGGCACCGCACTGGTGCCGCGCCGCGCCCAAGCCCCCGAAGGCGCCCGTTCCAGGTAGACCAGCGCCGTCACCGTCGTATGGTCCGGCCCGAATCCGTGCTCCGCGCAGTCGCGGTCCATCCAGTCGTCACACCGAAACCGGGCCCGCTTCTCCAGCGAGCAAAACGCCACCTCCCACGCGGACGACAGCCGATCCACCAGCAGCAACCCCCGCTCCGCGCCGGCATCGGTCCCGGGCGAGCGAGGACACAGCGCGGTCCGCGCACCGGCGGGGTGGTTGATGTAGTCGTACTCCCGCCCGATCCGCCCCAGATCCGACACCCGCACGACCACCACACTCGGCCGCGCGTGATCCCCGACGCTCTCCACGAGGAACACCTCCACCGCGAACTCGGCCGACCCCGAATGCCGCACCGCGTTGGTGGCCAGCTCGGTGACGATGAGCCGGATGTCGTACGAGATCGCCTCCGGCACCTCGGCCTTCGCCAACACCCGCCCGACGACGCGGCGAGCCTCGCCGACGCTGCGCTCGGTCGAGGGGTAGGCCCAGCGCGACTGGGCGGTAAGCAGACGTGTGGGGACAAGGGTCGTCATGGTCCGGCTCCCGAGCTTCGGCGATCAGTGCTCGTGACGGTAGAAAACCGACATGCCCGGAACCAGACATGCTGCGCGCCGGTTTCGGTGGGGCCGGCGCCGAGCCACCGCGTTACGCGGTAGTCATCCGGTCACACGGAGGTGATCGGCCAATTCGCGCATGTCGGTGGTCAAGGTGCGCTTGCGCTTTTTCAGGATCAGTCGGACCACGTCTCGGGCCAGGCTCTGGTGGCGAACCCATTCCGGCGCGGCCTGCAGGACGGTCCGCATTTCGGTCATCGCTTCGCCGAATTCGCCGACGTGCGCCTGTGCCAGGGCAATGTCCAGGCGGTGCCGGTTCTGCGTGTTCGGGCTCGGGGGCGGACCGGTGATCGGCTTCGGGGTGTGCTCGACGCCCCGGAGCAGTCCGCGGTGGTCGCCGACGACCGCGAAGTCCTCAAGGGTTTTCAGATGGGCCGTGACCGGGCCGAACGATCCCCAGTGCACGCTGCGGTCGGTGTGTTCGACGCCGACGGCGGTGGCTGCGGTGCCGGCCATGCGGCGGGCCTCCCGGGCGACATCGGGGTTGTTGTTGCGCACGGCCGCCGCGGCGACTCGCTGGAGCAGTTCGCCCCACACCGCGATCTCGCCCGCAGTGGCCCTCGACAGGCGCGGCTCGATGCCGTCGGCCGTCTCCGCCGCCAGGTGTTCGCACTCGTCGAAGCGCCCCTGGCGCAGCAGCAGCCAGCACAGACCCCCCACACCGGTGGCCGCGAGGTGTGCCCGACCCATGGCCCGGGCATCGCGGATGCTCTCCGAGAACGCGTGGTAGGCGAGGTCGTATTGGCGAACCTGGGTGAGGTACTTCCCGGCGGCGTGCAGGGCCGCCACCCGCACCTCGCCGACGCCCTCGGGCCCCTCGGCGGAGGGCACCGCCCGCAGGATCGCGGGGAGTTCGTCCGCCATCGACTCGTACCGGTCGGCCTGATACAGCTCGTGGGCCCGATCGATCCGGGCCCGGGTGGCGGCAAGGCGCCGCGGGGTGAGCTCGGCGGAGTCGGCGCGGTCGATCAGGCCGACCGGTGGCGTGAGTGCCTGGCGCAGCGCGATCAGCTGGATGCGGGAGCCCACTTCGTCGCGCACGGGTTTGGGCACCGACGGCGCGAAGAGCGCCGACGTGGGCAGATCCAGCGCTCGCGCGAGCACGTGCAGCGTGGCGATCCGGACGTCGCCGCCCTGTTCGACCTTGGCGACCGTCGACACGCCCAGGCCCGCCGCCTCCGCCAGTTGCTCCTGGCTGAGCCCGGCCACCCGTCGATACCGCCGAACGTTGTCCCCGAGTCCGCTCACCGCGTACCTCTCACCCTGGGAGGTGGCACTCACCCATGCCGATCCCAAGCTAGCGCGGCAACGGCCCGTTCGGGATCGGGAAAGCGCGGCGGCCACCCGGTGGGCGTCAGTCGAGGTTGTGCAGCACGACGTCGCTGATCCGGCCCGCCTGGGCCGTCAGCGTCATGTACGTGTGATGCGGTTGGCGGCGGCGGTCGGTCGGCGAGCCCGGATTGAGCAGGCGCAGCCCCGTGTCCGTGACCGTGTCCCACGGGATGTGGCTGTGTCCGAACACGAGGACGTCCGTGTCGGGATACCGCGCCGCGCACCGGCGTTCGCGGCCCTCGGCCGGGCCCGTCTCGTGGACGACGGCGAAGCGGACGCCGCCGAGTTCGACCCGGGCCACCTCCGGTAGCCGCGCCCGCAGGTCCGCGCCGTCGTTGTTGCCGTAGACCCCGACCACCCGATGCGAGGACGCCTCAAACAGGTCGAGTACGTCGACGTCGACCCAGTCCCCCGCGTGGATCACCACGTCGGCCACCGCCGCCTCGACCAGCACCTGCTCGGGGACGGCCCTGGCACGACGGGCGACATGGGTGTCGGACACCAGCAGAACGCGCATGCCCACCACGGTACGACCCCGACCCTCGGCCGGTCAGGGAGCCGTGTCCGGTTGCGGCGCCGGCTTCGGGGCCCGCCAGGCGGGATTCCTGCGGATGCCGACCTGTTCCAGTTCGAGCGTGTCGCCGGTTTCGGTGCGGAGTTCGACGTGGACCGGCACGCCCGTTTCGTGGTCGACGTAGTGCAGCGGCGCCGTGCCGTCCTGGAGGTGCCGATCGCCCCACTGCATCAGGGCCACGATCACCGGGAACAGTTCGCGGCCCATGTCGGTGAGCACGTATTCGTCACGCGTACGACCGCCCTCCTCCCGATACGGGCGCTTGGCGAGCAGGCCGGCCTCGGTCAGGCGCCGCAACTGCTGGGCGGCGGCGCGGTCGGTGATCCCGATGCGGTCGGCGAAGCCGCTGAACCGGGTCGTGCCGTAGCACGCCTCGCGCAGGATCAGCAGCGCGGAGCGGGTCCCGACCACCTCCAGCGCCTTGACCAGCGAGCAGTGGTCGGTCTTCCACGCGCCGAGATCGGCGAGCGCGCCCTCCATGACAACCGGCATGAGCCCATCGTACCCACCCCCGACTATCACCTTGTATAGCCAGACCGATGCTACCTATACTCCAGGAAAGTCAGCCATGTCGCGCACTCCCGCGGCGGACGGCGCAGCGCCGCGCTGCCTTCGATCGGACCATCCGACCCGCATCACGCCCTCGGCATCACCGGCCGCACTCGGAGCTGATCACCGTGACCGTCATGACCCGCGTAGTTCCCGAAGCCCCCGCCGACATCGTGCGCCTGCGCCCGTGGCGCTCGGACGATGCCGACGAACTCGGGCGAGCCGCCGCGTACTTCTCGCCGAAAGCACTCGCCGCGCGATTCGGCGCGGCGAGTGCCACGATCCCCGACTGGTACCGGGCCCACATCACCGAGGCCCGGGCACACGGCAGGTGGGACGCGTGTGTGGCCCACAGCGGGGGCCGCATCGTGGGCTGGGCCGAGTACGGACTCGACGACGAGCCCGGCCACGCCGACATCGCCGCCCTGGTCGGCGACCGGTACCAGGGCAACGGCCTCGGCACCCGGCTGGTCGGGCAGGTCGCGTCCCTGGCCAAGGCGGCCGGGGTACGCGTCCTGCACGCCCAGATCCGCATCGACAACCGGGCCGCCCGCAAGGCGCTGTACGCGGCGTTTGCGAACCCGCGCTACACGGAACTACAGGACGGACAGTGGCACTTCGCCGTGGACCTGGCGCACGCCGTCGACCTGCCGCACGCCCGGAACCGGCCGGGCCCGATCACCCCCGCTCAGCGACCGCCCTCCTCGCCCCGCCCCTGATGCGAGCCCACCGCCCCGGCGACGGCCGACCCGGTCGGTGGCTCGACCCCGTTGATGGCGCCGGTCGTCGGCCGTCCCGTGCCGGGTGGCTTGACGCCGTTGGTGCGCCCGGTCGGTGTACCGCCGTGCGCCGACCGGATGCCGCCCTCGGTCCGGTCGCCGTGGCGTCGGGCCGGCTCCGTCGTTTCCCCGGGTTCCCCCGAACCGCGGAAGTCCGTGGCCGATCGCCCGAGTTCCCCGCTGTCCCCGTTCATGCTTGTTCGCTCTCCTCGATTCCCGCGAACCGTGCGATCGCCCGGATCCCTGTCCTCCGAGCGACCGCCCCCCGATCCGGCTGTTTCCTGGCCTCGCGGGTGTTGTCGGGAATGGCCGAGTGACAACACACCACATAGTCAGATACGTACCAGGGCCTCGAACGGTTCGGCGTTCGCGGGACGAGATTCGCGCGGACGAGATGTGCGAACCGGACGCGTCAGGTCGTCGGCGTCACCTTCGCCAGGCCCGCCGGGGCGTCCGGGTTCGCCCCTCGGCGCAGGGCGAACGCGCGGGCCAGATTCTGCAGATGCACGGTGGTGGCGATGGCCCGGGCGGCTTCCGTACGCAGGCCGCCGAGTTCGGGGGCCACCGTCGCGTGCGGGACGCCGTCGGCGACCAGGCGCTCGCGCAGTCGGGCGATGTCGGGCGCGGTGGGGCCGCCCAGATCGATCAGCAGGACCGGAACGCGGTCGCCCAGTGCGGCGATCGGGCCGTGCAGCAGGTCGGCGACCGAGATGCCCTCGGCGAATACGCCGGAGGTCTCGCGGATCTTGAGCGCCCCCTCCAACGCCACCGCGCCGCCGAGCCCCCGGCCGGCCACGACCAGGCGGTCGTGGTGCGACCAGTCGGCGGCCAACTGCTCGCACGCGTCGGCGTCGGCCAGCACCCGGCGTACCGCGTCGGGGAGTTCGGCCAGGTCGGCGAGATCGGCGACGGTCGGCGGCAGCGGGCCGAGGGCGAGCGCGATGCCGACCACGGCCAGGAGTTGGGCGGTGACGGTCTTGGTCGCCGGGACCGCGATCTCGGTGCCGGCGTCGGTGGCGACCAGGACGTCGGCCTCGGCGGCGAGCAGGCTGTCCGCCTCGTTGGTGATCGCCACGACCCTGGCGCCCTGTGCGCGCGCGGCCCGGACCGCCGTGACGATCTCGGGGGTGCGGCCCGACTGGCTCAGCGCGGTGACCAGGTAGCCGGAGTAGTCGGTGCGCGCGCCGTAGCGGGTCACCAGGCTCGGCGCGGCCAGGCCCGCCGGGCGACCGGACGCCGGCTCGTACAGGTAGCGGCCGAACACGGCGGCGTTGTCCGAGGATCCGCGCGCGATCAGCGTCGACCCGAGCAGCGGCGTGGGCAGCGCGGCCCGGACGGCCTCGCCGAGTTCGGGCAGGCGGGCGGCCAACCGGCCCAGGACGTCGGGCTGTTCGGCCATCTCGGCGGCCATCACCGCCCCGGGGGCGGCGGGGTGGTCGGTGGTCGGCGTGTTCGGGGTCGCGGGGGTCATGGCGTTGGTCCCTTCGGTCGGCTTCGCTTCGGTCGGCTTCGCTTCGGTCGGCCTTGCCTCGGTCGGCTTTGCTTGGGTCCGCGCTGGGTCGATCGGTTCGGGAAGGGCGGTTCGGCGGGTCGGGCTCATCGCGTCACCAGCGCCCACTTCGGGCGTTCGCCGCGGGCGATGTCCCAGGCCAGGGCGGCGGCGCCACGCAGCGCGCCGTCGTGGATGTGCCGCGCCGCGACGATCACCTCGTCCGGGGCGACGGCGCCGGGTGCGTGCTTGGCGACGAAGCCGCGCAGTACGTCGAGGACCCGGTCGGCCGCGGCCATCAACCCGCCGCCGAGGGCGATCCGGGTCGGATCCAGGGCCAGGTACAGGTTGAGCACATGGCCCGCGAGTACGTCGAGCGCCCGGTCGGCGACCGCACGCAGCCGAGGATCGGCGGAGGTCAGGATCGCCGCCGCGTCGGGGGCCGGGCCGGTGCCACCGAGCGTGTACAGGGCCTGTGTGCGAGCCAGCAACGGACCGCCGCCGATCAGCGATTCCAGGTCCGGCTCGTCCGGGCGGCCGGGAGCCAGCGCGTAGCCGATCTCGCCGGCCACGCCCCGCGCGCCGCCCACGACCCGGCCGCCGACGGTCAGCGCGGCGGCCACGCCCGTACCCAGATTGACGAACAACCCCGGATCGGCGTCGACGAGCGCACCGGAGCGCACCTCGGCCAGCCCCGCCGCCTTGACATCGTTGGCCACCACCACCGGCAGCGCCCCGAACGCCTCCCGGGCCCGGCCCAGGACGTCCACCCGCTCGATGCCGGGCAGGTTCGGCGACAGCTCCACCCCGGCCGCGGTCACCGTCCCGGGACACACCAGGCCCACGGCCGCCACCTCGTGCCGTCCGCCCCGGGTCGCCGCCGCGACCTGGTCCCGGGCCGCCCCGAGCAGCCGATCGAACGCGCGCCCCATGTCCTCACCGGGGGCGCGCGTGGGCACCCGCCGCCCGGCCGACATCACCCCGGCGGCATCGATCGTGGCCATCGCGGTCTTGGTGCCGCCGATGTCCAGCGCGACGATCGCACGCGCACCACGCGTCACGACGCGTCCTCCACGACCCGCGCCTCCGCGTCGTACCTGCTCCCCCACACCGGCGCGGCTCCGGCCGTGTGCAGCCCGGCGACCGCCTGGGTGCGCCCCCGCGTGACGAACGCCTGCGGCCGGAAGCACATCACCACCGTGTCGCCCGGACGGATGTCCAGACGCCGGGCCTCGCGCAGCACCGTGTAGTAGTGGATCGCCCCATCGGGGGCGGTGTCCACGCGCGCCACCCGCTCGGTCGCGGTCTCCGCGTCCCGGCCGACCAGCGCGGTGAGCCGGAAGTCGCCGAGGACCTTGTCGATGTAGTGCCCGGCGGCGAACGTGTACGCGTCGTCCCCGTCCACGTGCGAGACCTCGCTCACGTACACGATCGCCGGCTGCTCCGGGGCGTCCTCGGAGAACACGTGCAGCGGCGTGGTCCCGTGGATCGCGTTGCCCGGCTCGACGTGCGTGGCCCCGGCGTCGGCGGCGATGGCCAGCGAGCGCGCCGAGGTGGTGCCGGGCGCGTTGACCTGGCGGATGTCGAACCCGGCCGCGCGCAGGCGTTCGGCGGCCGTGACGAGCGTGGTCAGGTTCGGCGTGGCGGCGATCCGCCGGTTGTCCGCGTCGGCGAGCAGGGCCGGGAACGTGGTGACGCCGTGTACCGCGACTCCCTCGATGGCGTGCACCGCCCGCGCGGCGGCCTCCACGTCGGCGGCCGGGAAGCCGCCGCCGTGGCCGAAGTAGAACCGGTCCCCCTCGCCGTGCACCCGCAGCAGCACCGACACGGGCGGGCCGCCCCGACGTCGGGCCGCCGCACCGATACGGCGCGCGGCGTCGAGCGAGAACACGGTGACCACCTCGGGGTCGGCGCCGACCACGAGGTCCTCGCTGCCCCGGTGCGGTTGCACGAGGTGTCCGATGTGGCCGACCGGGAGCCCGTGGCGCACCGCCGCCGACACGCAGGCGGTGTCCACCGCGACGACGGGGCCGAGGCCGGCCTCGATCGCGGTGCGGGTCACGTCGGGGTTGCGCCCGTACTGCTTGGCCATCACGTAGGTGGACAACCCGCGTGCCCGGGCCGCGTCGGCGATGGCGGCGGCGTTGCGGGCGACCGTGTCCAGGTCCACCACGTAGGTGTTGGCGAGCAGTTCGCCGGCCTGATGGGCCGTCACGACGGCGTCGATCAGGGGGCGGTTGTGGGCGAGCAGTCGGTCCAGGAACATCGGGTCTCCTCGGCGCGGGCGGGGTGCGGGCGAGCTGAACGGTGTACGGATCAGGTCCGGCCGGTCGACACCGGCACCACCCCCGTCGGCGCGGTCCGAGACGCCGCGGTCGAAGCGTCCGTCGCGCCGGTCGTGTCGTCGCCCGATTCGTCCTCGAACACCCGTCCCATCGCGGCCAACACCTCCGGTCGCGAGCGGTGTGCCCACACCAGATACGCGGCGCCGAGCACCATCCAGCCGACGATCACGTACGGCACGAGGTTGTTGGGATGATCCGGCACCGGCCACAGCTGGCCGTAGATCGGCAGCAGCATCAACAGCACCGTCGCGCCCGGCAGGATCCCGTGCCGCAACAGGGCGAACTCGCCCCGGTGTTCGCGCAGGTAGAACCGGATCACCGCGATGCTCATCAGGATGTAGATGACCACCATGCCGAGTCCGAGAATGGTGCCGGCGAACCCGTACACGCCCAGCGGACCGAGGTCGCCGCCGAAGCCGCTGCCCAGGGCCAGCGCGAACACGAGCGAGAAGCCCAGATACGCGGTGATCGCCGACTGCGGCACGTGGCGCTCGTTGGTGCGGCCGAGGAAACGCGGCAACACCCCCTCGCGGCCCATCGAGAACAACACCCGCACGGCCGCGTTCGAGCCGGAGACGACGTTGGCGAACTGGCTGACGATCACGGTCAGCGCGAGGATCCAGGTGACGCCCCAGTAGCGGTCGACCAGCGTGGTCAGCGGCGCGGCGTCGCCGGCCAGGTCCGAGCCGTGCGCGGAGCCGAAGCCGATCGAGGTCGAGTAGGCCATCAGCACGTAGAAGGTGCCGATCACCGCGACGGCCGTGAACAGCGCCAGCGGGATGCTGCGCTTGGCGCCGCGCGCCTCCTCACCGAGGGTGGCCACCGACTCGAAGCCGATGAACATCAGGATGCCCCAGAGCATGCCGGTACCCAGGCCGCTGAAACCGTCGATGGAGTTGGCCGGGTTGAACGGCGCCACCGACAGACCCGAGTCGCCGCCGTCGCCGAGGATCACCCCGGCCAGGCCGAGCAGTACGCCGACCTCCAGGACCAGGAAGATCAGCGCGGTCTTCGCCGAACTGGACACCCCGAGCGAGTTGACGCCCCACACCACGGCGGCGAACGCCAACGACATCACCTGCCACGGCACCCGGATGTCGAACTGGGCGTCCAGGAAGTCGTGGCTGTACCCGCCGAGCGCGGCGAACAACATCGGCCCGACCATGCCGTAGGTGAGCAGCAGCAGCCACCCGGACAAAAAGCCGCCGGACTTGCCGAACCCGTGGCTGTTGTAGGTGTAGGCGAAGCCGGCCGCCGGGAGCTTGCGGGCGAACGCGGCGATGGTGTTGGCCACCAGGAGGCTGGCGACCATGGCCAGCACGATGGCGAGCGGCAGCGCGTACCCGGCGCCCGCCGCGGCGGGCGGCGTGTTGAACGCGACGCTGGTGGCGGGGCCCATGAAGGCCATACACATGGCGACGGCGCCGAACACCGACAGCGTGTTGCGGCGGAGCGACCCGCCTTTCGGGTTCGGGCTCGCGGGCGGCGAGGGCAGTGCGGTGGACATGGGTGGTACTCCAGGCGGTTCGGTGGGGCGGGACGGGCCCCGGGGGTGCGGGGAGGGCGGGGACGCGCGCCTGTGGGGTGGGGGTCGGGCTCAGTGCGCCCGTGGCGTCAGCAAGGCCGCGAGGTCGAGGTCGGCTCGGACCGCCGCCGCCGCGTCGGGCGCGACGTCGAAGCGCACGCGCAACGCGGTGAGGCCGCGCGACACCGCGCCCAACGCGCCTGCCAGGTCGGCCAGTTCGGAGTGCACCAGCTCGGGGCAGGCGGGCAATCGTCGGCGGACCCGCTCGCGCAGCCGGGTGGTCATCGCGGCGTCGATGGAGGCGGAGACCCGGCCGCCGAGGACAACCAGTTCGGGCTCGTACGCGATGGTGACCGCGGTCAGCGCGATGCCGAGGGCGCGCTCGAAGCGTTCGACCACGGCGCGGGCGGCCGGCGCGGTGTCGGTGAAGACGTCGGCGGCGGTGGCCACGTCGAGTCCGGCCTCGCGGGCGGCGCGCATCAATCCCTCGGCGCCGACCAGTTCCTCGACGGTGTGGTCGTCGGAGTCGACGGGCAGGAAGCCGAATTCGCCGACCAGGCCGGTCGGTCCGCCCCGGATGTGCCGATCCACGGCCACACCCGCGCCGAAGCCCGCACCGACGGTGAACATCACGGCGGTGTCGGCGGTGCGCGCGGCGCCGTGCCGGAGTTCGCCCTCCAGGGCCAGGTCGGCGTCGTTGCCGAACACGACGGTGCCCTCCAGGGCGCGGCGCAGCCGGCGGGTGAACAGGTCACCCTCGATCTGCGGGAGGTTGGTCGCGCCGCGTACGTCCAGCCCGTCGGCCGCGACCGCTCCGGGCAGACCTATCACGCCCGCGCGCAGCACGTCGGGCGCGGCGGCGGGCCGGCTGGTGTCGGGCGCGGCGGCGGTCCCGGCCGTGGTGTACAGCGCGCGGACCCGCTCGGCGAGCCAGTCCGCGAGGTGGTCGGCGGCGAGGTGTCGGGGCGTGGGCTCCTCGTGGTAGCGCGGCGAGCGGCCGAGCAGGTCGGTGGCCAGGAACCGGCAGGTGGTGCCGCCGAGGTCGACCCCGACCGCGACACCGCGTTCCGCGGCGACCTCGATCACCACGCCCTGGCGGCCCCGCCGGCCGGTCTGGAGCACGGCGCCCTCACGGACGAGGCCCTCGTCCAGCAGCCCTTCGACCACCCGGGACACGGTGGCGGCGCTGAGCCCGGTCTGCTGGGTGAGGCCCGCGCGACTGTGCTGCCCACCGGCCAGCAACACCGCGAGCAGGCTGGAACGGTTGGCCCATCGGGCATCCGCCGTCTCCGCCATGTTCACCTCTCAGAGTGAAAATATTTCAGAGTGAGAGAAAATTAAGCCCGGAGAAGGGAGGTGTCAAGGGTGCATCAAGACGGCCCCAAATCAGGACAACGGTGAGCATGCACCCGACGACTCCCCGCACCCACCACGGGCCGCGGGGGCGCGCGTCGGCCTGGTCCGTCCGCGGGTGTGGTGAGCCGGCCGGCCCCGGCGCCGCGAACCTACGGCTGGAAGGTGTACCCCCGGCCCCGGCCCCACCGCACCGCCGCGGCGGCGATGGCACGGCTGAAGCGGTAGTCGTCGGTCAGGGTCTCCTCGACGAAGCGGCGCTCACAGGTGTAACAGGTGCCGGAGGCGGTGAGTGGCATCGCCGATCCTTCCTCACGTCCCCGGGCAGCCGAACAGGTGCTCCTGGTCGGAACCTACTCGCGCCGACCCTCCCGGATGGTCGGGTTTGGCCGATTGCCCGAAGAAGCCTCAGGGAACACGGCGAATGGCCGGATGGTTGGGCAACCCGCTTACCCGGCTTGGGAGTCGCCCCACCGTCGAGGCACCGGCCGGGCACGAGCGCGCCCCGAGCGGTGGGCGGTGGGCCGGGGGCTCGCTCGGGGCGGGTGGGGGCGCGGGCGCGGGGTGGGGCGGCTGCGGCGTCAGCCTTGCCGCCGGCCGGTCTCGAGGTAGATCCGCAGGTGGTCGAGGCCGCGTTCGAGGATGTCGCCGACGGCGAGGTCGGTGTCCGCGCCGGCTGCCCGGTGTCGGGTCAGGGCGTCCACCGACAACGCCTCGCCGCCCTTCTTGCCGCCGAACTGGGCCGAGTCGTGGACGCGCTCGCCCTCGACCGCGCCCGGGTCGAGCGGATCCCGGCCGTCCTCGACCATGACGGTGACGATGCTGTCGATGTCGCTGGGGCCGTCCTGGACGATCACGATGCCGGTGTACGGCGTACCGCGCACCGCCCATTCGATGCGGGTGCCGGGGCCGTCCCGGTCCAGGTCGACCTCGGCCGCGACGGATTGCGCGGCCTCGCCGGCGGTCACCACGACCGCGTGGGCCGAGGTGGTCCGGACGGCGGTCACCGGCGGGAGGTATTCGGGGAGCCTGTCGGTATCCGACAAGACCATGTACGTCTGGTCGGTGGACGCTGCGACCTGCACGGAACGCGTGTGAAGAACCATGCGCGTACTGCTATCCGTTCGACGGGCGTTCCATTCGCGATCCCGGCGGCGCGGGAACCGGGAGGCGGGGGCCGGGGAGGCCGCGCGGCCGGGCGCGGCCGACGGGCTCCGGCTCGGCGTCCGGGGTTGGGCAGGTCCCGCCGACACGCGTCGCCCAGGCGTTCGACATCGGGCCATCGCCGGGCCTTCCGCACACCCCACGCCTTCCGCCTTCGCCGGGTGTTCGGCCCGGTTCGGGCACGGCCCGGTCGGGTTCAGGCCCCGCCTTCGGCGCGGCGTTCAACCCCGCCTCCGCCTCGGCGTGTCCGCGCCGCCCTCACCCCCTCGCGTCGCCGAGTGATTCCAGCAGCGCCCGCAGGCCGTCCGCGACGGCGGATCGTTGTTTGGGAGTGAGCGCGGCGAGCAGGCGTTGTTCGGTTTCGATGTGTGCCGGCAGCACCTCGTCGATCAGTTCCCGGCCCGCGTCCGTGAGGGCGACCAATACGCTGCGGCCGTCCGACTCGTCGGCGCTGCGGAACACCAGGCCGCGCGCCTCGAGGCGGTCCAGCCGCTGGGTGATCGCGCCCGAGGTGACCATGGACGAGCGCATCAGCTCGGTGGGGCTCAGTCGATGCGGCGGCGGGTTGCGGCGCAGGGTCGCCAGTACGTCGAACGACGAGGCGTCGAGCCCGTGTTCGGCGAAGGTCCGGGTCAGCTCGGTGCCGACCAGGCGCGCGGCGCGAGACAGTCGGGCGAGCACCGCCATCGGTGACGCGTCCAGATCGGGGCGCTGCGTACCCCATTGCTCCAGCACAAGGTCGACGTGATCTGCCACGGCGTCAGGCTAGCCGAATCCGGCCGCCGAAGCGGGTGGCGACGCCCCTCGCATTTACCTTAGCGCTGAGGTACATTTCCCTTAGCGTTAAGGAATCGACCGCATCCCGGAAAGGGACACCCCACCATGCGCATCACCGTGTTCGGAGCAGCCGGCAGCGTAGGCAGTCGCGTCGTCTCCGAAGCCCTGTTGCGGGGCCACGAGGTCACCGCCGTGGTCCGCGACCGGGCCCGCTTCCCCGACCTGGATCCCCGCGCCGAAGCCCGGATCGGGGACGCCGCCCGCACCGACGACGTCGCCGCCCTCGGCGCCGACCAGGACCTGGTGATCAGCGCCACCCGCCCACCCCTCGGCAGCGAACGGGAGCTGGCCGCCACCGCCGAGGCGCTGCTGTCCGGCCTGGCCGGCACCGACGTACGGCTGTTGACCGTCGGCGGCGCGGGCAGCCTGCGCGTCCCGGGCACGAGCGAGACGATGGCGGTCGACGACCCGAGGTTCGTCCCCGCCGCGTGGCGCGGCATCGCCCTGGCCTGCAACGCCCAGTTCGACGTCTTCCGCGCCGACTCCGCGGTGAACTGGACCTACCTCAGCCCGCCGGCCCACCTGCAACCGGGCACCCGTACCGGAACCTTCCGCGTCGGCGGCGACGAACTCCTGGTCGACGACGACGGCGTCTCCGCGATCTCGATGGAGGACCTGGCCGTGGCCCTGGTCGACGAGGCGGAAAACCCGCGCCACCACCGCGCGCGCTTCACGGTGGCGTACTGACATGGGCGGCGGAACGGTACGCCGGCGCCGGCGGAGCGACACAGGGGCCGCGCCCGCCCCGGCCGGGAGCATCGCCGCGGCGCGAGCCTCCCGACCGCGGATCGGGTCGACGGCGGGCTCAGCCGGCCCGCAGCAGGGCGCGCAACTCGGCGGTGTCGACGACGTGGGCCCGGGTCGGGAACACGTGCTCCAGCAGGGCGCGATGAACCTCGGGATCCGGGTCGGCGACGCCGTCGGAGAGCACGTACAGCCGATAGTCGCGGTCGGCCGCGTCGACGACGGTGGACAACACGGCGCCGCCGGTACTGACGCCGGCCACGACCAGGGTGTCGATACCGCGCTCGCGTAGGCGCCGATCCAGGTCGGTGGTGGACATCGCGCCGTAGCGCACCTTGCGGACCTCGATATCGCCGTCGCGCGGAGCCAGCCGGTGGTGAATGGCGACGGCGGGGTCCTCGTGGTGCATGAGCCGGTATCGGGCCACCGGCGCGAAGGACTTGTTCGCGGCGGGAATCGTGTCCCAATCGGCCGCGGTGAAGCCGACCCGGACATGGGCGACAGTACCGCCGGCGGCCCGCACGTGGGAGACGATCCCTTCCACACGAGCCAGGAGCGCGGCGCGCTGCCCGCCATCCTCCCCGTCGGGCAGCGCGGCCAGGATGGCGGGTTGGTAGTCCAGCACGAGCAGGGCGGTCTGTACGGGGTTGAGCATGGTCACGCGGGGGACTTCCCTTCCGACGATGCGTGGTCGCTGTGCGTGCGACCGGGCGCCGAGCCTGTCGGCGCCCGGTCGGCGGCTTCGTGGGTTGCCGGATCGGCGGTTTCGTCACGCGCCGGTTCGATGGCTTCGCCGCCCGGCGGCTCCCCGCGCCCCGGGAGCAGCAGCGGGGTCGCCAGAAGCAGCATCCCGGCGACGGCGATCGCGGTGCGGGTGCCCGCGGCGGCGGCCAGCACGCCCGCCAGCGCGGTCAGCACGGCGATGGAGGCGGTACTGCCGACCGACCACGCGGTCAGCGTGCGGGCGACGCGGTCGGGATCGGTGTGCTCCAGTCGACAGGTGGCCTGTACGGGATTGAACACACCACAACAAGCCACCAAGCCGAACTGCAGAACAATCACGAGCACCATCCCGCAAACCCCGGGCCGGACGAACGCCAGCCCCACCGGCCAGCACGCGCGCAGCCCCCCGGACACGAGCAACACCTCACGCCGCCCGAACCGCGCCACGAGTCGCCGCGCCAACCGCGCCCCGACCAGCCCACCCACACACGGAGCGGCGAACATCAGCCCGTACTGCCACGGTTCGAACCCGAGGGGACCCAACAGGAGTACGGCGAGCAGCGGCTCACCGGCCATGATCAACCCGTTGACCACGACCGTATTGAAGAACAGCGGCCGCAATACGGGATGACCGAGGATGTGGCGCCACCCGTCGAGCAGATCACCGGCCCGCAACCGGGGCGCACCGGTCCGCTCGGGAGGCGACTCCGCACCGCCGATGGCACGAATGCCCAGCGCCGACACCAGATAGCTGACCGCGTCGGCCAGCACGGTCGTCACCGGACCGAAGTAGCCGATCGCGGCCCCACCGAGCGGCGGCCCGACCGTGATCGCGGTCCAACTCGTGGACTCGAACCGGCTGTTCGCAACGAGCAGGTCGGCCGGCGGCAGCAGCGACTTCAGATACGCCCCGCTCGCCGCCTTGAACGCGATATCGGCGGCGGCCACGACCACCGAAACCACGAGAAGTTGTACAAAGCTCAGCCGGCCGAACACGAACGCAACCGGAACGCTCGTCAGCGCCGCGAACCGAACCAGGTCCATCGCCACCATGACCGACCGCTTGCGACGAAACTCCACCCAGGGCCCGAGCGGCACCGCGATCACCGCCCCCACCACCCGCCCGGCAGCGGCCAACACCGCCACCTGAGCCGGCCCCGAGTGCAACACCAGCACCGCGATCAGCGGAAACGCCCCGAATCCGAACGCCGTCCCATACGCACTGACGGCATAGGCCCCCCAGAGCCACCGGAACCCGCGCCCCAAATCCCGCCCACCCGCCACCCGCGCCCACCCCTCACCACCCGAACTCCCAAGCACCGACTCCAGACATCAAAGCGACCGACGACCCCCGACTTCAAACAACAACCCAGCACCCACCCCACAACCGAAGGTTGTATGCCAAGCCCCCACCCACCCACGACCAACCGACCCACACGCGGACCAAAGTCCGGCATCCCACCAGGGACTACGCGCTCGGCTCTTCGTGGGTAGTACCCGGGCGGCGAGGGGTTGGACGCGGTCCGCGTACCGGCCGACTCGTCGACGGCATGGGCCACGTCGGCCGACCACCGGCCGCGACCCGCCGTACGCTCCACGCCACCGGCCACACCCGGCCGCTCCGCCCGACCCCGTCGCCGCCACGACCACCCCACCCGAGGAGCGCCCCATGCCCCACCCCCCACCAACGCCCCGCCCCATCGCCGTCTTCGACCTCGACGGCACCCTCGTCCGAGGCGACTCCTTCACCCATTTCACCCGCGCCCTGCTGCGCCGCTCCCCCTGGCGCACCGTCGCCGCGACCCTGTGCGTACCGATACTCGCCCCCCTGTACGCCCTCCACCCCACCCGCCGCCGCGCCTTCGCCCTGCTCCTGCGACTCGCCACCATCGGCCTGCCCCCGCACCGATTCGCCGCCCTCGCAACGGAGTTCGCCACCGAACGCACATCCGACGGCAACCGAATCCCGCACACCCTCGACCGTGCCCGAGCCCACCTCGCCGCCGGCGACCGCGTCGTCATCGCGACGTCCTGCGCCGAACCCCTCGCCGCCGCCATCTGCCGCGAACTCGGCCTGGCCCCGGTGGAGGTGATCGCCTCCCGGCTCACCGCGAGCCGAACCGGCATGCGGCCGCTGCCGGCGTGCCGGGGCGTGCGCAAGGTCGAGCGGATCCGCGCGGCCGGCATCACCGGTCCGATCACCCACGCCTACACGGACAGTTCCGTCGACCTCCCCCTGCTGACCGCCGCCACCCACCGCTATCTGATCGACCCCTCCCCCACCCACCTGACCCGGATCCACACCCACCTCGGCCCCACCTACGTGGTGCTGCGCTCCCCCGCACCGTCCACGCCGTAGCGCGAACCACAACGACCCCGACCGCCCGGCACCATCGCACACCCTCGAATCCGCCCCGCGCGTCGACCTCTACGCTGCCCGCATGGACATCACACAGCGCGCCGCCGTCGACCTCGGCGGCGACACCGACACGGTCGGCGCGGTCGCCGGCGCGCTCGCCGGAGCCGTATACGGCCTCGCGGCCATCCCGACCCGCTGGACCGACCGGCTGCACGTGCCGATCCCGGGCTCGGCCGGCGAAGTCCTGCGCCGAGCAGACCTGTTGCGCCTGTCCCACGACCTGCTGAACCGTACGCCGCGCGCGGCTCGCTGACCCGGCCCACGACCACCCCCGGTCCCGCCCGCCGTCAGTCCGCCTTCCCCTGGGTCCGACGCGCATAGGCCCGCGCCGCCCGGACCCGATCGCCGCATCGTGTCGAGCACCACTGCCGGGACGCGTGCGTACGAACCAGGAAGCGGCGGCAGGGCGCGGCGCCGCACGGGGTGAGCCGCGCGGCGTCGGGCGCGGTCAGCAGGTCGGCGGCGTCGGCGGCCAGCACGGCGATCGCGTGGTTGACGATCCGGTCGATCGGGTGCGCCTGGGCGCGGTACGGGCCGTGTACGTCGTCCCAGTGCAGCAGCGCGGCCGACGGCGCGCTGGTGAGCGCGTCGTTGACCGCGCGTACCGCGTCGGCCGGCGCCACCACCTCCTCGACCCGAGCCGACAGCAGCGCTCGCACCGCGTCGCGCAGCGCCCGCAGGCGTCCCGCGCACACGTCGTAGAGCACGGCCTCCGCCGGTGCCAGCTCGCGCGTGACCAGCCACTGCCTCGCCGACTCGGGCGTGCCGAGCAGATCCACGTCCCGGCCGCCGGGGACGGCGAGATCGCTGTTCGCCAGGTCCAGGGACAGGTACCGCTCGGCACCCGGCGCGAGTGGGGGACCCGAGGGCACGGGACGGGCGGCGGCGGGCTCGGCGGACGCGGCCGGCGAGGTCTCCTTCATGAGTCTCATGTTAAGGCTTGCCGTTCTCCGTGAGAATCGGCTAGCTTTTCTCACGGCAAACACAATCATTATCCGTGAGGTGTGCAGTGACCGGTTTCGACGCGACCAACGAGCAGATCGCCATTCGGGTCTTCGGCGGCCCCTCCGCCCTGATCGAGTACGGCGGCCTCGCGTTCCTCACCGACCCCGCCTTCGACGCCCCCGGCGAGTACCCCGTCGGCGACGGCCGCGTCCTCACCAAGACCGCCCCGGCCTCGGTCGACCCGGCGGACCTGGGCCCGATCGACGTGGTCCTGCTCTCCCACGACCAACACCCGGACAACCTCGACCACTCCGGCCGCGCGCTCCTCGCCGACGTCCCGCTCGTACTGACCACCCCCGGCGGCGCGGACCGCCTCGGCGGCACCGCCCGCCCGCTGGCCCCCTGGGCGACGATCGACGTCCCCCGCCCCGGCGGCGGCACCGTGACCGTCACGGCCACCCCCGCCCAGCACGGCCCGGACGGCTGCGAGCCGGTCACCGGCGAGGTCGTCGGCTTCGTCCTGACCGCCGCCGACCTCCCGACCGTCTACGTCAGCGGCGACAACGCGTCCCTGCCCGTGGTCGAGAAGATCGCGGCCCGGGTCGGCCCGATCGACACGGCCGTACTCTTCGCCGGCGCCGCCCGCACCCCGCTGTTCGACGGCGCCCTGCTCACCCTGGACAGCGCCCAGGCCGCCGAGGCCGCCGCCATCCTCGGCGCGCGCCGCGTCGTCCCGGTCCACTTCGACAGCTGGGGCCACTTCACGGAGGGCCGCACCGCCCTCGTCGAGGCGTTCACCGCGGCCGGCCTGATCGACCGCCTGCAACTCGCCTGAGCACCGGCCGAACCGGCCTGCGCGGCGGCGAATCGGGACAAGGGTCGCGCCGGCACGATCACGCGATCTTCTCCTTCTCGGACAAAGGGAGCACCTGACGAGTCGTTCCGTCGTGCTCCGCCTTGCGCCCGGCGGTGAGGAGGATTGCCGCGCCCGCGACCATGATGAGCGCGATGGTCAGCAGAGCGTAGGTGTAGCTGCCGGTCGTGTCGGCGATGAACCCGGTGAAGTAGGGGCCGACGAAGCCGCTGATGTTGCTCACCGAGTTGATCACGGCGATGCCCGAAGCGGCGGCCGCGCCGGTCAGGGACAGCGGCGGCAGCCGCCAGAACTGGGGCATGGCCGTGTAGATACCGGAGACGCTGAGGCAGAACGACGCGATGAAGACGACGTTGTTGTGCGTGAACGTGGCCGTCACCAGGCCGACGACTCCGACTCCCATGGGAATCACGGTGGAGGACACCGCCGACATGCCCGAGGCGACCTTGGGCCAGACCGCCATGGCGATGATCGCGAACGCCGACGGGATGCCGGCCAGCAGCACACTGCTGACGTTCGACATGCCGGAGATGCTGCCGGTCAAGGTGGAGATCATCGTGGGGAGGAAGAACGCGATCGGGTACAGGCCGAAGACGATGGCGAAGAAGGCCAGCGCCAGTGTCCAGACCCGCGCGCTGGTGAGGGCCTGGCGCACGCTGGACAGCGCGCCACGCGCTTCCCGCTCGGATGTTTCCTGCGCGAGCCGGCGTTCGATGGCTTCCTTCTCGGCCGTCGTCAGCCACTTGGCGTCGCGGGGCCGGTCGGGCAGCATCGTGAAGACGAGGATTCCGGCGAGGAGGGTGATGGCCCCCTCGACCAGGAACAGCGATCTCCATCCGGCCAGTCCGGTGAGACTTTGCCCCCAGGACAGGAGGGCGGCGGCCAGGGGCGAGCCGATGATGCCCGAGAGCGGAATCATCATGAAGAACGCCGACAGGGCCCAGGACCGGTACCTGCGCGGAAACCAGCCGGTCAGGTACAGGAGGATGCCCGCGGCCAGCCCCGCTTCGGCGAAGCCGAGCAGGATCCGCATGGCGTAGAGCTGGCCGACGTTTTGCACCGCGGCCGTCGCCATCGTGACCGCGCCCCAGGTGACGAGGATGCGCGTGATCCACCGTCGTGCCCCGAACCGGCGCAGCATCATGTTGCTCGGCACCTCGACAAGGACGTAGCCGATGAAGAACAATCCGGAGGCCAGTCCCATCTGCGATCCGGAGATGCCCAGGTCCTTGCTGAGGGGCGCGGCCATGTAGCCGAGATTGGCGCGGTCGATGTAGCTCATCACGTAGGCGATTCCGATGAACGGGATGATGCGTATGCCCACCTTGCGCCACAGCCGGCGCACGGATCTGTCGGTGGGGGCGGGGACGGTGACCTCGGCCATGACGGTGACCTCTTCTCAGGCGTGGTGCGGGGGATGCTCCGGGGCGCGGCCGGGCACGCGAGGACGGCCGCTCAGCGGTGGTGAGCGGAGCGCAGTTCCCGGGTGGCGGCGGTGTCGACCGTGCCGGTGGGCGTGATGACCACGCCGTAGTCGCGGGCCGCGCCGGCGACGGTCACTTTCTGGTCGAGCACGTCCTGCAGGACCCGGTCGACTTCCCGGGTCAGGGCGCTGCCGTGACCTCCGCCGCCGGCGGTGACGTGGCGGTGACGGTCGCCGGCGACCAGGGTCCGGATGACCTTGGTCGGCAGGATCCGCTCCTGCGGCGTCCCGGCGTTGAGCATGTTGGACGAGGGAGTCCCCGGTCCTCCTCCCGCAAGGCCGTAGGGGAGGTGCCGGCGCCGGTCCGAACGGATCTGTACCGAGGCCTCGGGGTGGAGGATCGTCATGTCGCGGAAGGTCGACAGGCCACCGCGCCATCTGCCCGGTCCGCCGGTGTCGGGGAGATAGCCGTAACCGTCGATGCGAAGGTGCCCGGACTGCTCGAGCTCCTCGATCGGCGTGTTGGCGAGGTTCGCACCGAGCGGGCTGACGCCGTCCACCCCGTCGCGGTCGGGCCTGGCCCCCCAGGCGCCGCACAGGACGTCCCACAGGACGGCGCTGGATCCGTCCTGCTCGGTGACGCCGATCGCGATGGAGTCGGGGCCGCCGTCGCCGGCGGCGGGGACTCGGTGGGGGAAGACCGGTGCCAGAGCGCCCAGGACGGTATCGATGATGCGGTAGGCGACCAGGCCGCGTGCCCCGCGGGCCGAGGGCCGTCTGCCGTTGAGGATGCTGCCTTCGGGAATGACGAACGTGAAGGGGCGGTAGAAGCCGCTGTTGGCCGGGATGTCGGATCCGAGGGCTCCCTGGATGGCGGCGTAGGAGGCGGACTTGGTGAACGAGGCGGTGGCGTTGAGCGCCGAGGCGACCTGCGGGGACGATCCGGTGAAGTCCAGGTGCAGGGCGTCGCCGACGATGTCGACGGTGACGCGGAAGGGGATGGGGGGCGAGCCGAGCCCGTCGTCGTCGATGTGATCCTCGAACGTGTAGCTGCCGTCGGGGGCTTCGGTGACCGCGGCACGCAGGAGGGTCTCGGAGTAGTCGAGGAGTTCGTCGATCAGCGCGGCCAATTCGTCGGTCCCGTGGCGCCTGGCAAGATCCTTCAGTCCTTCGCCGCCGGCGTGGCAGGCGGCGAGCTGCGCGTCGAGGTCACCGCGCAGCAGGCCGGGCTCGCGTACGTTGCGCAGGATCAGGGCCAGGAACGTTTCGTTCAGTACGCCCCCTTCCACCAGGCGGGACGGCGGGATCTGGACGCCTTCGGCGAAGATGCTGGTGGACTGCACGGCCATCGATCCGGCGGCCCAGCCGCCCACGTCGGCGTGGTTGACGACCGTGACCGAGTAGCCGATCAGTTCCTGCTCATCGGTGAAGACCGGACCGACAGCGAAGATGTCGGGCAGGTGCATACCGCCCAGATCCGGATCGTTGAGGAGGTAGACGTCGCCGGGACGGACGGTGTCCCCGAACGCGTCCAGGACGGCGCTCATGGCCTCGGGTATGGAACCGAGGTGCACCGGGCAGGTGTTGGCCTGGGCGATGACGCGTCCGGAGGCGTCGCACAGCGCGGCCGAGAAGTCCATGCTGGAGGCGACGATCTGCGAGTGGGCCGTACGCAGGATGGTGATCGCCATCTCGTCGGACAGTCCTGTTACCGCGTTGCGGAACACCTCGAACGTGGCGGCGTCGCGGATGGGGTGCGGGCTCATGACGATTCCTTGGTGGCGGTGGTCCAGCGGATGACGATGTTGTCGAGGCTGTCGCGCTGCGCGGTGGCTCCCGGCGGCACCAGGGTCGTCGAGTCCATGTCCTCGATGACCAGCGGTCCGGGCACGCGGTGGGAGGGCAGTTCGGCGCGGGCGATGACCGGGGTGTCTTCCGTGCGGTCGAAGCGGCAGGCCCGAAAATGGGCGGGGTGGGAGTGCCGCGGGGGCAGACGCAGCGCGCGGTCGATGGTGATGGGGTTGCGCACCGTGCCCCGCACGCGGATGTTGACGATCTCGATCAGTTCGTCACCACCCGCGCGACCGTAGGTCCGGCGGTGCTCGGCGTGGAACCGCGCGCGGGCTCCGGCCATCAGGGCGGGTGTGACGGTGCCGTTGGGTATCACGACCGGGAGTTCGAACCGCTGGCCGCGGTAGCGCATGTCGAGGACCCGCCGCACATCGGCCTCCGCGCCCGGCGCGGCTTCCCGCAGCGCCCGGGTGACGTCCTCGGCCATGCGGTCGAACTCGGCGGTGAGCACGCCGGGTTCGTCGCATTGGGGGCGGTGGGGTACCACCGACTCGCGGGAGGTGTCGGCCACGAGCAGGCCGAGGCTGCTGAACAGGCCGGTGTGCACGGGAACGATGACGGTGTCGATGCCCAGTTCCTTCGCCAGAGCGGCACCGTAGAGGGGGCCCGCTCCTCCGAAAGCCACCATGACCGCGTCGCGCGGGTCGCGGCCGCGTTCACTCGTGACGGCCTTGACGGCCTTCGTCATGTTGGAGACGGCGACCTCGTAGGCGCCGCGCGCGGCGGTGGGGATGTCGATGTGCAACTGTCGGGCGACGGTGTCGAGGGACTTCTCGGCGAGGTCCGGACGGATCGCCACCCGGCCGCCGGCGATGGATCGGGGACTGAGGTAGCCCAGGACGACATTGGCGTCGGTGAGGGTGGGATGGTCCCCGCCGTTGCCGTAGCACGCGGGGCCGGGCCGGGATCCCGCGCTTTCGGGACCGACCCTCAGGGAGCCCGCGGCGTCCACGGAGACGATGCTGCCGCCGCCGGCGCCCACCTCGGCGATATCGATGGAAGGCACCCGCACGGTGTAGCCGGCGCCCCGGCCCATGGTTCTGGTGAGGTTCATTCCTCCGCCGACCTCGTAGTCGGCCGCGACGAAAGGCTCCCCGTTCTCGATGAGCGAGGCCTTGGCGGTGGTGCCCCCCATGTCGAACGCCACGACGGAGTCCAGGCCCATCAGTTGGGCGAGCTTCCGGACGGCGATGACGCCTGCGGCGGGGCCCGACTCGATGATCTGGACGGGCCGTCGCACCACGGACGCCGCGTCGAGGAGGCCGCCGCTGGACTGCATGATCATGAGGGGCTCGGTGATGCCCGCCGCGCGCAGCCCGTCGCCGAGCGCGCTGACGTAGTCGTGCACCTGCGGCCCGACGTAGCTGTTCACGACCGCGGTGCTGGTGCGCTCGAACTCCCTGATCTGCGGTGAGATGTCGACGGAGGCGGTGACGTACACGCCGGGCAGCAGTTCGCGCAGCTCGGCCGCGACACGTTGTTCCTCATCGGGGCGGACATGGGAGTTGATCAAACACACGGCGACGGCCTCGATGCCCGCCGCACGCATGCGATCGGCCAGGTCGGCCACCTCGGCGCTGTCCGCGGCGGGCCCGAGTTCACCGTTCGCGGTGATGCGCTGGTGCAGTTCGTAGCGGTGGCGGCGCGGCACAAGCGGCACGGGCTTTTGCCAGGACAGGTCGTACAGCAGGGGGCGGCGCAGGCGGCCGAGTTCCAGGACGTCCCGGAAGCCCTTGGTGGTGACCAGCGCGGTGCGCGCACCGCGCATTTCAAGGATCGCGTTGGTGGCCACGGTGGTGGCGTGCAGCATCGCGTGGACCTCACGCGTCTCGACGCCCGCGTCACCGAGCGCGGCGGCCGTCCCCTCCAGGACCGCGGTGCCGAAGTCGGGCGGAGTGGAGAGAACCTTGACGGGCACGACGCGGCCGTCGGGCCCGAGGGCGATGACGTCGGTGAAAGTGCCGCCGATGTCGGCACTGACGCGCCAGCCTTCGTCGCGACCGGTCGTGGGTGCTCCTGACACGTTCGGCTCCTTCGGGGTGGACCTGGGTGACGCGGACGTCTCGCAGGCGGATGCGTGGATCACGGAATTGCGATCTCAAATCTTTCATCTGAGATCTTTTGCGAGACAGAGCGTGTGCCCTCGGTGGGGGCGGGGCAGGAAGCGGCCGGGATCGCACTCCGGCGGGGGCTCAGGTGCGGCGGACACCTGCGGTCAGGGACGCCAGCCGGTCGGTGACTTCGGCGAGGGCGCCCGCGCTCCCGCCGTACAGCACGCGGGCATGGGTGGCCGGGCCCTGGAAGGCATCGCCCGCCAGAGCGGTGACACCATGCGACAGCAGCAGGTCCTCCAGTGCGCGGCCGACCACGCCGAGCGGGCCGAAGTCGACGAAGGCGAACACTCCCGCGTCGGGCGGCGAAGTTTTCAGGCCCGCCCGGGCCAGGCCCGCCACCAGTAGGTCGCGCCGCGAGCGCAGGGTCGCGAAGAAGGGTTCGATCCAGTCCTGCGGCCCGGTGAGGACGGCTACCGCGGCGGCCTGCGCGACGTCGCCCACGTTGATCACGTCCCATTCGAGTGCACGGTGGATCGGTTCCAACAGGTGGGCGGGAGCGTTCACGTATCCCACCCGCCAACTCGTGAAGGCGTGGTTCTTGCTGAGGCTGGTCACCGTGACCAGGTCGAGATGGCGCTCGCGCAGCAACATCTGGGGCCGGTAGCCCGGGCCGTCCCATACATAACGCTCGTAGGATTCGTCGGCCAAAACGATCAGGCCGTGGCGCGCCGCCACGTCCAGAAGCTGCTCAAGCCGCTCCCGACGGGGAAGGTAGCCGGTGGGATTGTTGGGATTGCAGATCAGCAGCGCCCTGGTGGCGGGAGTGACGGCGGCCTCGACGGCCGCGGGGTCGTGGTCCCATCCGCGCTTCTCCTCCGACGGCACATAGATCGGGCGGACTCCCGCCGACCGGATCATGCCGTCGAAGAAGTAGGTGGGGGCCGGCACGAGGACCTCGTCGCCCGGGTCCAGGAGGGCTCGCAGGGCCAGGCTCATGCCGTGTTGCGCTCCGTGGGTGATGAGCAGTTCGGTCTCCGGATCCGCGTCGACTCCGAAGGTGATCCGCAGGTGATCGGAGATCGTTCGGCGCAGTTCGGCCGAGCCCCGGCTCCGGCGGGGGAAGACCTGACCGGCCGCGATCCGGGCGGCCTCGACGACGTGTGCGGGCATCGGCAGCACCGGGACGCCGCCCATGGGGATCAGGTCGGCACACGACCCCGACGCGTCGAGCACACGTTCGGCGAGTTCGAGGGCCGGCAGGCGTGGCACAGGCATGGTGATTCCCTTCGAAGGCATCGAACGGCCGCGACGGGCACCGTTGTGTCGGGGCCGGTTCACCCAACGCTGAGATCGCTAATTCTCCAACTGAGATCTCAGTTCACCACTGGGAAAACCTTCTGTCAACGGTTCCGGAACGCCCGGGGAACTCGTCGTCACCCGTCAGGACACCTGGATACTGGCCCCGGTGATCGAATCGCTGGACAGCAGCGCGCCGATGATGTGCTCCTGCGAGGTCCGCGTACGGGCGCTCATGGCCGCGCGGGCGGCGGCGGGGTCGCGCTCGCGGATGGCCTCCAAAACGGCGCGCCGCTGGTGAGCGGCCGTTGCCGAGAACGGCAGCGACTTCAAGGTGATCCGCAGGACACGTTCCAACTCGTCGAAGGCACGGACGATCGACTGGGCCAGCATGTCGTTGCCGCAGCAGTTGGCGATGATGGCGTCGAACTCGAAGTTGGCCCGCAAGAAGCCGTCGACGCCGGCCGCGTCGCCCAACTCGTAGGACGCGCCCAGCAGTTTCTCCAGGCGGTCCAGGCTCGGCTCCGGAGCGCCGTGCTCCGCGGCCAGACCCGCGGCCTCGGTCTCCAGGAGCCGCCGGAACGCACACAGGTCCCGGGTGCCCTTCAGGGTCACCGGCAGGACGCGGTACCCCGATCGGGGCAGCGCCTGGACCAAGCCGTCGCGCTGGAGACGGGTCAGCGCTTCCCGGACCGGCATGGTGCCCGCACCCGCCAGGCGCGAAAGGTCGGTCTTGGTGACGTGTGCGCCCGGCCGCAGCTCGAGCTCGATGATCTGCCGCTTGATCGCCAGGTAAGCGCGCTCCGTGGCGTTCAAACCCGCGTGATCGGTGCTGAGGATCGCCGGCAGATACTTCACCCGGCCATCCTAGCGATGATGATCCCAGTTGGTATCGGTCGGATCTCAGAAGGCCGCCGGCACCGCGCTCGACCCCACGATCCGAGGCGGTTCGTCATCGCCGACGTCCGCCATCGACGGACGACATCGGTCGTCAAGGCCCCAGAAGCCATACGTCGGGGACTGCGTCCGGCCGGATCATGCCGCGGGCGACCGTCAGGGGTGCGTCGGTGGCCGCGACGACCTCGGCTACGGTGACTCCCGGGGCCGTCTCCACCAAAAGCAGGCCGAAGCGGGTCACGTCGACGACGGCGAGGTCGGTGATCACCCGGTGCACCACACCGCGTCCGGTGAGCGGCAGGGTGCAGCGCTGCACGAGTTTGGGTCGGCCCTCGCGCGTCGTGTGCTCCATGACGACGATGACGCGGCGGGCCCCGTGCACGAGGTCCATCGCGCCGCCCATCCCCTTGACCATGTGTCCGGGCACCGTCCAGTTCGCCAAATCCCCCGCCGCGGAGACCTGCATGCCGCCGAGGACCGCGGTATCGATGTGGCCGCCGCGGATCATCGCGAACGACAACGCCGAGTCGAAGAAGGACGCTCCGGGCAGGGTCGTCACCGTCTCCTTGCCCGCGTTGATCAGGTCGGGGTCGACCCGGTCCTCCTCCGGGTAGGGGCCGATGCCCAGGATCCCGTTCTCGCTCTGCAGTACGACGTCGACGCCGGGCGGCAGGTGGTCGGGGATGAGCGTCGGCAGCCCGATGCCCAGGTTGACGTAGCTGCCCGGGGCCAACTCGCGTGCCGCTCGGGCGGCTATCTCTTCACGGGTGCGTGCCATGTCAGTTCTCCGCCCTGGTGGTCGCAAGCGTCGTGGTGCGCTTCTCGATGCGCTTCAGGCCCGGGTCGGCGACCGCAACCACACGCTGGACGAAGACACCGGGAAGGTGCACGTGATCGGGGTCCAACGCACCCGCGGGGACCAGTTCCTCGACCTCGGCCAGGGTGATACGCCCGGCGACGGCCACCAGCGGATTGAAGTTCCGGGCGGAAGAGTGGAAGACGAGGTTGCCATGGGTGTCGCCGACCGCCGCGCGCACCAACGCGAAGTCGGTCGTGACGGATTCCTCGAGCACATATTCCGCGCCGTCGAACAGGCGGGTCTCCCGGGCCGGCGAGGCGACCTCCACGGTTCCGTCCGCGGAGTAGCGCCACGGCAGTCCGCCCTCCGCGACGGCCGTGCCCACCCCCGCAGGCGTGTAGAACGCCGGGATGCCCGCGCCGCCCGCCCGGAGTCGTTCGGCCAGCGTTCCCTGCGGGACCAGTTCCACTTCCAGTTCGCCCTCCAGATACTGGCGCGCGAACTCCTTGTTCTCCCCGACGTAGCTCGACGTCATCCGAGCGATCCGCCGTGCCGCCAGCAGGATGCCCAGACCGCCGTCATCGACGCCGCAGTTGTTCGAGACCACACGCAGTCCCCCCGCCCCGCAAGCCAGTAGTGCGTGGATCAGGTCGTGTGGGATGCCGCACAGTCCGAACCCCCCGACCGCGACGGTCGCGCCGTCGGGGATGTCGGCGACCGCCTCGGCGGCGGATGCCCATGTCTTGTCCATGGTCGAAGACGGTAGGGCCGCGACCGCGGTGCGGATATGGACAAGGCACCCACACCCCGCGGCGATGTGATGGGTGGAACCGCCACGCCGGAGCGACGGACCACTCGGCGTGATCCCGAGGCGCCGTGCGGGGCGGGCGGGAGCCGAACCCTCGCGCATGCCGATCGCAGCGGTTGAAGACCCCCGGGGCGTTCATGTGCATAATCACCCGATGGACGCTCTTGCGGCGACGGCCGCCGTGCGCGCTCTGTTCACCCTCCTGCACGACGAGGCGCCGGCGGCCGAGTTCGAGGCTGTCGTCGACAGCGTCCGCGCCGCCGACATCGGCCCTGCTCTGCTCACCGAGGTCGACGCCGCATACGCGACCGCGATGCGGCTTCGCGACACCCTTCGGGAGCACCGCCGCCGCGAAGCCGAACTCGCCGCCCTCAACGAGACCATCGGCGACCTGGCCGCGCTGCGAGACGTCGACGCGGTGCTGTCCGCGATCGTGCACCGGGCGCGCTCGCTTCTCGGCTCGGACACCGCGTACTTGTCGCTGCAGGACACCGACGCGGGCGACACGTACCTCCGGGTGACCGCGGGCGCCGTGTCACCACGGTTCCGGCAGCTGCGTATGGCGATCGGGGATGGCATCGGAGGCCTGGTCGCCGAACGCGGCACCCCGTTCGTCACTGCCGACTACTTCGCCGACACCAGTTTTCGGCATACCTCTCCTCTCGACGAGGGAGTCGGCGACGAGGGGCTCGTCGCCATGCTCGCGGTGCCACTCGTCGTCGACGACACGGTGATCGGCGTGCTGTGGGCCTCCGACCGCCGTCCGCGCGTGTTCCGTCCGGGTGAAGTGTCACTGTTGACCGCGCTCGCAGCCCACGCGTCCGTCGCCATCGACAACGCGAATCTGCTCGCCGAAACACGGTCCGCGATCGCCGAGCTGGCCGACGCGCACGCCGGAGCCCGGGCACACGGCGCTTCGATCGAACGCGCCGCCGCCGCCCACGACCGGTTCACCGGGCTCGTCCTTGCGGGCGCCGGGGTGGACGACGTCGTCCGAGCGGTGGGCGAACTCGTCGGCGGCGACGCGTCCGTGCTGCTCGGCCCCGACGCCGGAAGCGCCATGGACGCCGCCGACCCCGATTTCGCGGCAGCCCGCGCGCGAGCGCTGGCCACCGGGCGCGGGGCGCGGGTCGGCAACGTCGACGTGGTACCGGTTGCCGCCGGCACCGAATGGTTCGGCGTACTGGTGCGTCGCGGCGAGAGCAACCCGCCCGACTCGACGGCGTCGGACATGCGCACTCTGGAGCGCGCGGCCATGATCGTCGCGCTGCTCCTGTTCTTCCGACGCTCGGCGGACGAGGCCGAGCACCGGCTCGCAGGAGAGCTGGTACGCGACATCCTTGCGGCCCCGTCGCGGGACCGGAGGGCGATCGCAGACCGGGCGGCACGATTTGGTGCGGACCTGAACCGGCCGCACGTCGTCGTGGTGGTTCAGGTACCCGGCGCCGACCGTTCGCGGGTGGCTTCGGCGGCTTGGCACTTGGCCGCGACATCCGCGGGCATGGCGGGCGAGATCGACGAAGGCGTGGTCCTGCTGCTTCCCGAAACGGACCCTTCGGCGAGCGCGCGGCGCGCGGCGACGGAGATCGGCCATGCGCTCGGGCGCCCCGCGACGGCGGGGGCCGCCGGTCCGGCACCGGACCTGGACACGATTGTCGATCGGTACGCCGAGGCCGGCCGCTGTGTCGCGGCTCTGCACGCGCTCGGCCGGTCCGGGCAGGGCGCCTCGGCTGACGAACTCGGCTTCCTGGGCGTGCTCTTGGCGGATACGAAGGACATCGCCGGCTTCGTCCACACGACCCTGAGCCCGCTGCTGGACTACGACGCCACACGCGGCGCGGAGTTGACCCGAACCGTCGCGGCGTATTTCGACTCGGGGCGCAGCCTGGCGCGGACGCGCAAGGTGCTGCACATACACATCAACACCGTGACACAACGGCTGGACCGCATCGCGTCCTTGCTCGGCGCGGATTGGCGGGAGCCCGATCGAGAGCTGCAAATCCGACTGGCGCTGCATCTGCGGGGGATGCTGCCGAAGTGATCCGGTGAGGGGTTCCTGCCTCGACGCGCGCCACGACGCCGGGCGCGGACACGAAGCGCTCGAACGCCGCCGCCATCCCTTCCTACCTCACCCCACCGCCCAAACGCCCGACCCGCCCCGCGTTCCCCACCGCCGCCCGGGCCACGGCGTGCCCGATCCGCTCGGTCAAGGTGCCCCACGGCCGGCATTCGACGACGGGCAGCCCGTACCGCGCCGCCTCCTCCGCCAGCCACCGCGAGTATCGAACGCCGACCTCCGCCCGCTGCGCCTGGACCCCGCCCTCCGGCTCCCGCTCGCCGTAGTTGGCGACGATCCGGGCGCCGTCGTCCTCGTGCAGGAACACCCCCCGCACGCTGCGCCCGGCCTCGACGCCCTCCCGCATGGCCTGGGCCACGGCGGCCGGCGTGAGGTAGTCGCCCTCGACCACCGCCGGGACATCGACGGTGAGCCGATTGCGCACCACGCCGACGACGGCGGGCTCCAGCGCTCGGGCGGTGGCGACCTGGAGTTCCAGTACCCGATCGGCACCGAGCCCGTCGACATCGGCGATCCCGTCGAAAAGATGCAGTCCGGGATGCCCCTCGGCCGTCGTGATGTGCTGCACCGCACTGACCACGTCATCGAACTCGACCACGAACGCCCCGGCCGACAAGGCCAGTTCCGCAGCCGCCCGACTCTTGCCGACCCCGGAGGCCCCACCGACGAGCAGCACATCCCACCACGTCCCGATCACCCCCCGACCGTACCCCCAACCACCCGTGTCGTTGTGCACGCCCCACCCCGCCGCGCGGCACTGCGCGGCACAGCGCGGTGCGGTGTGCCGGTGTTGTCGCCACGCCCATCACCTCGCGTATTCGCAGGTCCCCGGATCGTGACATGGGAAGGTACTCACGGCATGATGCCCGTTACGCGGCGTCGTCGGCGCGGTCGGGGCGGTCGGCTGTGAGGCCGTCGCCCGCCAGGCTCGTCCGGTCGGTGCCGAGGACCGTCGACGGGGGATACGAACTCGTGTTGTGCTCAGCCTGCGGTGCCCAATCGACGTTGCCGGATCGCTGTACCAACTGTGGCCATCGCGAGTACGCCCCGCCCGGCGCCCCCACCGACGCCGCCCTGGACGCGCGTTTCGCCCACTTCGGGCCCGTCGGGACGCCGATGCGGGATCCGCGGCTTCGACCCGAGCCGATCTTTCGGTCGCTGCGCGGGCCGGCCATCGCGCTCTACGTCCTGTTGGGCGTCACAGCCGTCGCCTGTCTGCTCGCCGCCATCGCGTTCTTCCACCGCGCGAGCCTGGTCGACCAGGTGTTGCGCAGCAGGTGGTCCGCGCCCGATTCGGACGGGGCGAACCACTCCATCGCCGTGTGGTGGGGACTCGCGACCCTGGCCATGGTCGCGAGCGCGGTGGTCTTCGTGGTCTGGTTCCATCGCGCGCGGCGCAATGTCGACCTGTTCCCGCCGTCCGTACAGCGCCTGTCCGGCGGTTGGGCGATCGGCGGCTGGTTCTGCCCGGTGGTCAACCTGTGGTTCCCGCCGCTGATCGCACACGACATCTGGAAGGCCAGCGATCCCCGCGCGCCGATGCGCGGCGGCGCCACTCCGGGGCGGCATGCGCTGCTCTGGGCCTGGTGGGCGACCTATCTCGCCGCGAACGCCCTCCTCGCCATCGGCCTGACCGGCCGCGAGAGCGACGGCGGCGACGCGATGACCGGCAGCGACGCGTGGGTCGCCTACCACGAGTCCTACCGCACCGCGGACACCGCGGCGGGCTGGGCCTTCCTCCTGATGATCATCGCGGCCGGCATGGCCATCGCTGTCGTGGCCCGGATCACCGGGTTCCAGATCGAGCGCGAATACGCCTTCCTCGTGCCGCCGACGATGCACCCGGCGCACCCCATGCATCCGATGCACCCGCTGTACGCGGTCCAGCCGACCCACCCCGAAGTCGCCACGTCCGGCCCGGTTCCCGACTCGACGCAACCCGTGGCGCCGCCGATCCCGCGCCAGCCGCCGCCCCCGCCGCGTCCGAAGGACCCACCGGCTCCGTTCTGAGCGGGCAGGCGGCGGCCGGCTTGCGAGTGGCGCCCCGCCTTGCGGGCAGCGTCCGCCCGCCGTTTGTGTGAGCGATGTTCGATCGGTCAGGCCCCGCGCCGCCGCCCCGCGGTCCGCGGTGCCTCGGTGGCCGCGGCGATCTCGCGCAGCGCGAGCGTCGCCGCCTCGATCGCCGCCGCCGGGGCGCCGCGCCAGACCTCGGCGTGCGCGGCGGCGTTCGCCCGGACCGCCTCCTCGGCGACCCGTACCCCGCGCGGCGTCAGGCGGATCAGCGTGCCCCGACCGTCGCCCTGATCCGGAAGGCGCTCGGCCAACCCCTCCGCGACCAGGTGATTCGTCACGTTGCTGGTGCCGCCCGAGGACAGCAGCAGCGCACGACTCAGCTCGGTCGGCTTGAGCCGATACGGCGCCCCGGCACGCCGCAGCGCGACCAGTACGCCGAACTGGGCCGGGGTCAGGCCGAATTCCGGTAGCTCACGGCGGGTGGCCTCGTCCAGGTCGGCCGCGAGCAGCATGATCCGCTTGCTCAACTCCGTCGTCGCATCCAGCACGTCGGGCAGTTCGGCCTGCCACGCGCTGATCAGCGCGCTCGCGCGGTCCTCGGATGCGGTCATCTTGACAGCGTATTACACACAGCTGATAGCTTTCTAAAAAGCTTTCCAGTGAACATGACTCGATGCGAGGCTCCCATGTCCGGCGCTCCCACCTCCCCCGCAACCGCCCGCACCTCCCCCGCCCCCGCCCGACTCCTCCTCCGCGGCGGCACCGTCGTCGACACCGACCCGCACGTCACCGCCCGCCCCGACACCGACGTCCTGATCGAGCACGGGGTGATCGCCGCCGTCGGCCCCGACCTGTCCGCCGAGGGGGCCGAAGTCCTCGACGCGCGCGAGCGGATCGTGCTGCCGGGCTTCGTCGACACCCATCGCCACGTCTGGCAGTCCGTGCTGCGCGCGGTGGCCGTCGACAGCGACCTCGGCGACTACCTCGGCCTGGTCCTCGGCCGGCTCTCCCCCGCGATGCGCCCCGAGGACGTATACGCCGGCAACCTGGTCGGCGCGCTCGAATGCCTCGACGGCGGCATCACCACCGTCCAGGACTTCTCCCACGTCCAGCACCGGGCCGAACACGGCGACGCGGCGGTGCACGGACTGCGCGCGGCGGGCATCCGGGCGGTGTTCGGGTACGGCTACCCGCCGTTCGACCCGGCCGCCCGCGATCCGCGGCAGGTCCGCGACCTGCGCGAACGCCTGTTCGCCGGGGACGGCCCCGACGACCTGGTCACCCTCGCGCTCGCCCCCGGCGGCCCCTCGTACACCCCCATCGAACTCGTCGAGGAGGACTGGCGGCTGGCCGCCGACCTCGACATCCCGCTGGCCGTACACGTCGGCAGCGGCCCCGTCGCCCGCCGGCCCATCGAGGCGCTGCGCGAGCGCGACCTGCTCAACGCGCGCACGCTGTACGTCCACGGCAACTCGCTGCCCGACGACGAACTCGCGATGATCGCCGATTCGGGCGGGGCGCTCTCGATCGCGCCGGCCATCGAGGCGCAGATGGGACACGGCGCGCCGATGATCAACCGGGCCCGCGCCCTGGGCCTGGTCACCGGGCTCGGCGTGGACGTGGTCACCAGTACCCCGGGCGACATGTTCTCGCTGCTTCGGGCCGCCCTGCTGACCAGCCAACTCGCCGACGGGACACGGCTGTTCGCGGCCGACGTACTGCGCATGGCGACCATCGGCGGCGCCGCCGCGCTGGGTCTGGCCGACCGGATCGGATCACTGGCCGTCGGCAAGCAGGCGGACCTGGTCCTGCTGCGCACGGACACCGTCAACATGGTCGGCGCCGCACACGACCCGGCGGGCGCGGTGGTGGCGTCGGCGCATCCGGGCAACGTCGACACGGTCCTGGTCGCGGGCCGCACGGTCAAGCGGGCGGGCCGGCTCACCCACCCCGCGCGCATCGAGGCCGTCACCGCCGCACGGACGGCCGCCGAACACGCGGCGGCCGCGATCTGACGACGCGGCGCGACCTTGTTCGACCTGCCCCACACGTTGACCGCCCCGCACACGGCGGTCCCGGGGGCCGCCGCCACCCGAGCGGCAACCCGAGGGACGCGTACTCCGAAGGCCACCCGCCGACAGGCCCCATCCGAGTCCGCACGGACCGGTGGGGCCTGGTCGTGCCGGCGCGGCCCGGGCGCGCCGAGCAATCGCCCGGGCGAGCAGTCACTCGGCCGAGCAAATCGCCCAGCCGGGCCCCACCTTCGCCACCCCCCTACCTCAAATCACCACGATCCGCCGAGATTCGCCGAGATCCGGGCGCGCTGTCCGAGCGCCCCGGTAGTGTCGCCCTTCCTGGAATCGAACAGATATTCGATCACCACGCGACCATCCTCCTCGTCGAGTTCTCGGAAAGGGCCCGTTGTGAAGGTTCGAATAACACGCGACCGCCTCGTCGAGGGCATCGCCTGGGCCGTTCGCGCCCTGCCCGCCCGGCCGGTCGTCCCCGCCCTCGCCGCGTTCCGACTCGAGGCGGACGGCGGCACGCTCACGATCTCCGCGTACAACTACGAGGTCTCGACCGGGATCGAGGTCCCGGCCGAGGTCGCCCGCCCCGGGCGGATCCTCGTTCCGGGACGACTGCTCGCCGAGATCGCCCGATCCCTGCCCCGCGAGCACCCGGTGGACCTCACGGTCGACGCGAGAAGGGTGACCAGGTCGTCGTCGCCGTCCCCGGCGAGTCGGGCCCGACTGACCTGCGCCGGCGCCTACTTCGCGCTGCCCCTGACGGCCCCGACCGACTATCCGGCCACCCCGCTGCTCCCGGAGACCGTGGGGATGGCGGGCGCTACCACCTTCGCCGAGGCCGTCGCGCAGGTGACGATCGCGGCGTCCCGGGACGAGAGCGTGCCCGTACTCACCGCCGTCCGACTCCACCTGACCCACGACTCGCTCGTCCTGGCCGCCACCGATCGATATCGCCTCGCGGTCCGCCGCATGCCCTGGCAGCCCATCACCGAGGACCCCGCCCGCACCGCCCTGGTCCCGGCCCGGGTCCTCGCCGAACTCGCCCGCAACCCGGACGCCGGCGCGGACCTGCGCCTGGCCCTCGGCCCGGAGGCCGGCCGCCGCGGCCTGCTCGGGCTGATCACCGCCGGACGGCAGGCCACCACGCGGCTGCTCGACTACGAGTTCCCGCGCTACGACCGGCTGTTCGACAACGAGACCACCGCCGTGGCGACCATCGACACGGCGGCGCTGATCGAGGCGGTACGGCGGGTATCCCTCGTGGTCACCCGCAACGCGCCCATCCGCCTGACGTTCGAACACGACGCCCTGCGGGTCGAGGCCGGCACCACCGACGAGGCCGAGGCGGGCGCAACGGTCCCGGTACACCTGACGGGCGACCCCACCAGGTCCGCCTTCAACCCGTCCCACCTCCTGGACGGCCTGACCGCCCTCCGCACCCCAACCGCCCGAATGCTCTTCAGCACACCAACCAAGCCCACCGTACTCACAGAGGCCCCATCACCAACGAACACCCAAGACACCCAAGACACCCAGGACTACCGCTACCTACTGATGCCAATGCGCAGCACCTGACCAACAGGCACCACACCCACTCCCCTATATAGGGACGCCCACGCCACCACCACAGGGTTCGCCCCAAACCGGGTCCCGCCAAGCAGCCAACCCACCGCTTCGGCCCCGAACGCAAGCCCAGCCCACCACCACCCCACCCACCGTCACCAAGCCCGACCCCAGGCCCAGCCCTCACCAGGCAGCGCACTCAACACCTCGTCCGCGCACGTAAGTACGCCCCACCGCCCCCTCGCCGCCTCACCGGTTCGCCACAAAGCCTCGACCCGAGTCGAGTCCTCACCGGGTAGTGCACTCAACGCCCCGTCCGCGCGGGCCCGCCCGCCCCAGCACCGCCTCGCCCGCCGTCACCCGTCCGAGCCGCGACCCGGGCGCCCGCCCAGCAGTGCGCTCAGCACCTCCTCCGTGTCGGCGAGGTTGGTGAGGACGACATCGGCGCCCGCCGCCTTCAGCGCGGCAGCGCTCGTCAAGCCGGTCGCCACCGCCACGGACCGCGCGCCCGCCGCGCGGGCCGTGGCCACGTCGCGCAGGGTGTCGCCGACGATCACGGTGTCGGCGCCCACGTGCCGCCGGCCCAGGTGCTCCTCGGTCCGCGCGAACGCCCGGGCCGGCAGGTCGATTCGCTCATAGGCGTCCTCGCCGTACGCACCGACCCGGAAGTCCACGTGGTCGGCCAGCCCGAAGACGTTCATCTTCAATACGGCGAGCGCGTACAGGTTGCCGGTCAGCACCGACTGCCGCACATCGGGCATCGTGCCCAGCGCCGTCAAAGCCTCCAGCGCCCCCGCCAACACCCGCCCCTCCGCCGCCAACTCGGCTTCACGCTGCCGTAGTTCCGCAACGATCAGGTCCAGGAAAGCAGCCAACAGGCCATCCTCGGGCGACAACCCGTGCAGCCGCAGGACCTCGCTCGCCGCAGCCATCTCGGTGCGACCGTCGAATTGCCACGGTTGTTCCAGAGCCCGCCCGGCCACCTGCCGAAACGCGGCCGCGTACGCCCGCCGCGACACCTTGCCACCGTCGATCAGGGTGTGATCGATGTCCCACAACACCAGCCGGGGGCCGAATCCACCAGTCGCCATCAGCACTCCGATCCTCCCGACCACCCCACGCGGCCCTGCCCAGAGCATCGCATCCGCTCACCCGCCACGGGCCCGCCGGCCCGATCGCGGTCGGAAAACGTCCAGCAACGGGGCGAACGAACACAACGAAGGAGGGCATCCGAACACAACCAACCGGTCCTTCGGCGGCGGGGGCACAACCTTCGGCGCCGAAATCGCCGCACGCCCTCCCCCGGGCACATCGCCAAACCACACCCACCACTCACCCCCGCCCACCCCGGAGGCCGCACCTCCTCCCGACCACACAACCGCCCACCCCACCCCTCAAGTCCCGCAGCCAACGCCGAGCCACCCCACCACAGGGCAGCCCAACCGTCTCGTCGGTCCGACGTACCCCACCCCTCCCTTCCACCACGTCTTCCCCGGGCCGGCCCTTCTCCCTCTTCCCAATGACTACAAAAGCCGGCTTCACCACCTTTTAAGATGATTTTCACTTCCGCCACAATGCCTCTCTCAGGCCTTCGGAAGCGCCTTCGCCGAACCCTCACACCACTTCATCGAGCCATTTCCACAGCGCCCTCAAATAGCCTTTGACCTGCAACTTGCATGGCAAGCTGTCCGGCGAACCGCAGCGGGATCTGTGCGTGCTGCTGTGCGGTGAGATGTCCTTTGATATGTCCGGCACATTGCAGCCCAACGTGTTCGTCAATCCGCAGCGCTGTACGGGCGGGTGTGCGGGCGGGTGTGCGGCACGAACGACGGACGCGCGGTGTCGTGGGCGGCCGGCCGGAGCAGTGGGCGGAACTGCGGCTCGCGCGCTGGAGCCGCCGATGGCTCCGGCGACGGCTCTCACAACGGCTCTCACGACGGGCCCCGCAGTGGGCGTCGCGGCGGATCGCACGATCGGTCGCACGGTCGCTCTCGCGATGGTCCGAACGGCGGAACCCACGCTCGATCGAGCACTGGATCACGCGACGGAACACACACTCGACGCCTGGGTATTCATGCGTGACAGGAGATGGGCGGGCGGGCGGATCTTCCAACATGCAGATCGAACACGACGGCAATGCCTGATTTTCTGGGCTTTTGCGCCATTGTTGTGCCGGCTTCACTGCAACGAGCGACACGCCGACTCTCCTGACAGGAAGTTATTTGCCGGAGATCGCGATAGGCTTCGGTCGTTGACACGAAAGGACGGTCATGGCCACTTCCCGGGAGCGTTGGACCGTGGCAAGGCTCGCGGCCATCGCGGGTCTGCCCAGCAAGGTGGGCTACGAGGCACGGGACCGAAACGTGCTGCACCCGACGGTGCTCTCGCCCAGCGATGTATTGCCCCTGCTCACCTTCGAGGCCCTGCGAAGGATCAGCTGGCCGGGTGAGAACTATGCGCGCAACACGCCACAACGCCTGCGCCTCTGGGAGCACCTGGCCATCGAACACTCACGCGTCGGCGACCTCGCCGACGTCGACCCGATGACCGGCCTCTACGTCCACCCCTCGGGCGCCGACCTGGCCGTTCGACCCAGTGAACACGCCGCACTCGCACTGCGGTTCGTCGAGGAGAACACGCCGTACCAGTACCTCACCCTCGGCGCGTGGGCTCAGCAGGCCCTGCGCGCCCTGGCGGCCGAACAGGAACAGGTCGGACGACGGCATGGTGCGGCCTGAGCGCCGGGCAACGCCGTCAAAAGTCCGCAAAAGCAGAGCGAGTGGCCTAGGAGTCCAGCCCTAGTCCACTCGCTCGCAGCTCAGCGCCCCTAGGGGCGCCGTCGGAGAAAGGAGGCCTGCCGGCCGCTTACACAACCGAACAGTGAGACCCAGCCGTTCCGGTACTTCCACGCGCCGAACGGTCGGGTCGCCCATACCTCTTTCTCTTCACCAGCTTCAGGAGCAGATCATACCTGCGATCCCCGAGGCAGGCCCAGTGCTGTCTTCAGCCAGGTCCTTGCCCTCTTCAAGTGTGCCCGAATCCTCTGGATTCACGATGCAGGCTCGGGTGCGTGCCGCCTTGCGTGCGGCCCGAGTTCGGGTCAGCGGCGCCCGCGGCATCGACCCGACCATGCCGGACTCGGTCCGCCGCGCCTCGGTCAAGGTCCCGCTGCGTGTGGTGACCGGCGAGGCGTACAGCGACCTGGCCTTCGTCTTCGCCGCCAAGGTCGGCCACCTGGCCGCCGGCCCGAACCAGCCCGGCTGCATCGCCGACCTGACCACCATCGCCCGCTACCTGGGCCTGACCGTACGCTCGGTCACCCAGGCCGACGGCCGCATCGCGCTCAAGGCCCCGTCGTCCCTGTACGCCGCGCAGAAGCAGCTCACCGCCGGCGAGGAACTGACCGTGGTCCGCCGCACCAAGCCCTCCGGCACCGGAACCTCGGCCGTACGCCGCCTGCGCGCCCCGGAAAAGGGCGAGCCGTGGGTGATGGTGCCCGTCGCGCTCCTGGGCGCGGTGCCACACCGGCATGCCCGGGCGTACGCCGTCATCAGCTACGCCCGCGCCCGCGGCCACCACCTGACCTACGCCGAACTCGCCGACGTGCTGCGCCACCAGTCGGGCCGCCGGATCGGTGAGCCGGTGAGTGTGCGCGCCGCCCGCGCCGTGGTGTCCGACCTGGAGCGATGGGGCTGGGTCGAGGTGGGCCGCCGGGAGGGGTGGCAGGGGCGGAACATGATGGTCCCGCTCCGGCCGTTCGAACCCGGGAGCGACGACGAGTCGATCGCCGAGGCCGGTGCGGCCGGTGCGGCGACCGAGGCGGACGAGGCGGACGAGGGGACGGACGAGACCGACTCGGCGGGAGTGCTGGGAGCGGTGGGAGCGGTGGGGGAGACCTCGGCGGACTCGCGGTCCGACCGTCCGGTCGTCCTCGGGGCGGTCTTCCACGTGGGCGGCGGAACAGGGGTGTTCCCGACCCTCGGATCAACCGTCAACAGGGTTGTCGAAACGCCTGCCGGGCCACCGTCCGAGGGTGCCTCGCGAACCGTCGTCCGAACCTCGTTCGAGCCGTCGGAGAACGGCATTTCGGCAGCTCAAAACCCAGGTGCGGAGGGTCAATGGACGTCGGGTCCGCAGGGGGTTCGGACCTCCGTCACGTATAAGGAAGACACTCCGATTGACCTACAGACGAACGCGGCTTCCCGAGGGGGTTCCGCCCGCAGGGCGCTCCCGTCGGTAGACGTGCCCGAGCCCGCGAACAACGCCCGAACCGGCTCCACGACACCCCCGGCGAACGAGGCGCCTGCGGCGGAACCCCGTCGATCGCGACACGTGACGGTCCCGAACCGGCGGACCACCATCTCCCCGACCGCTGCGCGGGCGTTCGCCGGAATCGGGCCGCTGGTGGACCGGATGAGCACCGGCCAGCGGGTCGTGGCGGCGGCGCTGGTGGATCGCGCCGTGGCCGAAGTCGGCGACGCGGACCGGGTCTTCGCCCGGCTGGCGGATCGCTGGCGGACCCAGGAAGGCCCCGTACGCAGCCCGATGGGCTGGCTGGGCGGCCGCGGACTGGCCCGGCGCGGGTGCGCCGATCCGAACTGCGAGGACGGCCGCCTGTGGCTGCCCACGGCCGGTCCCGGGGCGGGCGTGGCGGGCGACCCCTTCGCCTGCCGCAACTGCGCCCGGCGGGACCAGGATCGGCGGGCCGCGGCGGACGAGCGGTTCGGCGCGGACCGGCGGGCGGCGCACCGGGCCCGGACGGGGCGGGAGCCGAGCACGGCGATGGCGGCGGTCGGTACGACGGCCCACCGGGTGGCCGCGCCGGCGCCGATCGGGACCTGCGACGACTGCGACCGGGCGGTCCGGGGCCTGCGGGCCGACGGGGTGTGCGCCGACTGCCGCGAGGATCGGGAGGCCGCCGCCAAGGCCGCCGAACGGGCCTCCGGAGCGCTTCGGAGGGCGTTCTGAGCGCCCGTGGAGCCGCCGGCGGGTTGATCGATGGCCGGCGGACGGCGAGGCCGCAGGAAGGCCGCTCAGCGACTCGGCGACTGGCGGGCCCACCTGAAATTCCGGCGAACAGAACGAATCGGACGGGGTGTTCGGGGCCGACGCGGCGGCAACATGCCCCGGCAACGCGCGGGCGACGGGCAGGCCACGCGGACTCGGGTACGGGTACGGCCGTCACCGGGAGCGAAGTTCGACCGTCGCCGGATGGGGATCGGCCTGCCGCGTCCCTCGACTCCGCCCCGACCCCCCGGCCCCGTACGCGAAAACGCCGCCGGCGGGCGCGGGGGACCGGAAGTCCTCCACGCCCGCCGGCGGCGGATTACTGCTGGGGCGAGAAGATCTCGGGGCGGCCGAGGGCGCCCTCGGCGTCGAGGCGTTCGAGGAACAGTTCGACGGCGGCCGAGAACAGGTACACGACCAGACCGCGCTTCTCCGTCGCCGTCAACTCGGTGTCGAGATCGCGGGCGAGTTCGTACACGGCCGGGCTGACCCGGTAGCTGGAGGACTGGCTGGGGTCGGTGATACCGCCCCTGGCCCGCAGGAACGAGCGGATCATCTCGATCTGCTCGTCGTTGTCCTCGGGAAGCTCCAGCAACGCGGCGTTGAGGTAGTGCCCCAGCGCCAGACGTCGATTCTGCGACGAACGTTTGTCGGCGGTGAGCCGCTTGCCCAGACGCGCCTTCACGTCGGGCAGGAGCCGGAATCCCCAGGTTTCCCAACCCTTGGAGTTTATCCGCGCGTCGAGAAAGCTCTCCAGGAGCGCGGCATGCGCCGACTGCTCGTCGGCGGAGCCGGCGGCGACCGGAGCCGGCGCGGCGGGCGCGGGAGCGCTGCGCCGGGAAGCACGCGGAGCCGAGGCGGCCTTCGCGGGCGCGGACGCCTTCGCGGGCTGGGCGGACGAGGCGGCCCGAGCCGGAGCGGCCGCTCGGGGCGCGGGCTCGGCGGCCCGGTCCGACGTCCGCTCCGCCTGCGCGGCCGGAGCCTGAGCCGGGGTCGAGGCCGGCTCCGACCGCGGCGCGGACCGCGGCGTCGGCGCTGCGGCCGACTCCTCGCGGGCCACCTCGAGCCGCGCCAACTGCACGAGCAGGGGCTCCTCGTCGGGTTCGACTTCCCGCCGAGGTCGGGGAGTCGACACTTCGGCAGGCACGGAGGAGACCGAAACCGAGGCCGCAGCCGTGGGCGCCGCCACGCGCGCGAATTCCGGTTCCGGAGTCGACGCCTGCACCGATTCCGAAGCCACCACCGGCTTCGGGTCCGCCACGTGCTCCACCACCGGAGCCGGCTCCGCGCTCGCCGGCGCGGCCTCGACGACGGGCGCGGCAGCGGCGTGTACCGGCTCGGGCTCAACCGCCGGCTCGGGCTCAACCGCCGGCTCGGGCTCGGGCGCCGTCGCGGAGTCGGGTGCCGCGTCGGCCGCGGCAGGGGCCGCCGCCTCCTCGGGGACCGGCTCCGGCTCGGGCTCGGGCTCGGCCGCCGGTGCCGGTACAGCCGCCGCGGCGGTCTTGAACGGCGGCCCCGAGGACGTGGTCCCGGAACCACCGCCACTGCCGCCGCCCATCTGGGCCAGCAGCGCGGCCGTCGAGTCGGTGCCCGAGTTCAGGAAGCTGCCGTTCATGGCGTCCTGCAGCGCCGCCGCCAGGACGGACGACTGAACGGCGGGTGCCTTCCTCGCTTTTGCCTTGGACTTGGGCACGGGCTTCTCGTCGGTCATCAGACGGCCTGCTTCACACGGTCGAACAGTTCGATGGCCAGCTCGGTATAGGCAACGCTCGCGGCGATGTTCGGTTGCTCTATGCAGACGGGGCGCCCGATCTCGTACGCCTGCGAGATCCGGCTGTCCCGGCGGATCTGCGTCTGGAAGGGATCGAGGCCGTAGTCGGCCAGCCGCTGCTCGACCTGGTCGTCCTCGCTGGTGCGCCGGGACGGGGCGTTGGCCTTGTTGATCACGGTGCCGAGGAAGCGCGGCTCACACTCGCCGAGGGTGCGCTCGGAGGTGGCGGCGGTCAGCCCCTTGATCACGGCGGCGCCCTGGACGGTCGCGTACAGCGGTTCGCACACCGCGACCACGAAGTCGGCGGCGGCGAGCGCGACGGCGGACAGGGCGCTCACGCTGGGCGGCGTGTCGATCAGGATGATCGTCGGAGTCCGGCGGATCGGCTCGAGGATGCGGCGGAGGATCCCGGTGGTGGAGAAGTCCATCCCGGCGATCTTGCGCTCGGCGTCGACCATCGTGCTCTGCACCGAGCCGAAGAGGCTGAGGCTGCCGGTTGTCTCGAACGACTTGAGCAGTTCGCTGCGGTCGAAGATCATCTCCGGCACGTCGGGCGTCATGCCGTTCAGCTGGGCGTAGAGCGCGAAACCGACCGAGCGCTGAGGCTGTGGCACCACACCGAGGGCGACCCCGGCCTGCGCCTGCGGCTCGAGGTCGACCACCAGGGCGTGAAAGCCGTTGATGGCCAGAGCGCTCGCGAGGTTCACCGTCGTCGTCGTCTTCCCGGGACCCCCCTTCTGGCTGGCCACCGCCACAACTGCACCCATCGCGCGTCCTCTCGGAGTAGAGCGGCCGAACGCCTGCGTGAGCCGGGGTCCCGCCCGGTGGCCTGTCAGAGCCGTCCACTGAACCTGACAGGGAAGACGACGTACCTCCGGGATAGCTGCTCGATACTTCCGCCGGAAGCCCGAAAGCGCAACGAACCAGGATCTAGCGGGCAGAACCTCCAAGGTGTCCTTGAGGGGTCCGACCTAAGTTTTGTCTGTCAGGTTAGCAGCGGAATCCCAAAATTCACTGTGACACTCGGAAAACCCACCCGTATGTCCCGGTTAACCCGTTTGGTCGGCCCGATCTACGACCCCAACAGACTCTTTTGGCGCACCAATTCCCCCTAACCTCTCGTTCTCCGAACCACCTGTACGACATATCGAGACACCCCCTCGCGACCGCGGCGCCTCGGTCGCGGTGCTCCGACCCCGACGCCTCGGCCCGGCGCCCCGGCTTCAGTGCCTCGGGCCTCACCGCACGGGTCCGCAGCACCCCCGCCCCCGAATCCCCGCCCCCTGCTTCCACCGCCCGGACGAGTGGCTCCGATGCCCCCGGTCGCGTCGGATCGTCTTGCGGGGGTGAGAGCAGGGCAGGCGATCTCCAGCGGCATCATGGAGGCCCGACCTCGAAGGACTACCGCCCGTGCGACTGGTTTCCGATCCCACGTTCGGCGAAGTGGATCTCACTGCTTCTGCGCAAGAACTGGCCGCTCTGGCGAGCGCGGTGGCCGGGGGCGACGGCTTCATCGGTTCCACGTCACCGCTGGACGGCGACGCCTTGGCGGGGGTCGAAGTCAGGCCGGCTTCCGGCCCCGGGGTTCGGATCGCACTCGACGCCTCACGGCGGGTCCTTGTGATCAGCGGTGATCACGAGGCCAGGGAAATCCTCGCGGACAACCTGCATGCCATGGCCACCGCCGAGGACGGCGGTCACCTCCACATCGACTACTTCCCCGAACACCCTTACCTCGTTGAAGGGTCGTTGCCCATGGTGGTCAACAGCCCCCACGGCGGCATGCCGGCCGGGTGATCGAGAAGGCCGATGTCGTCCCCGATCAGTGGTCGAAGGCGATCAGCGAGCGGTTGACTCGCGACGCCCTCGAAGGTCCGGCCGCCGTGTTGTTCCAGGTCGAGCAGGCCTTTGAGGGTGTCGTTGACCGAGTCGACAAGTTGGCGGACCTTCTTGAGCATCGGCTCGCCGAACCGCTGCCTCTCGCGCTTGAACGACGGTCTCGGCAACTCGATGCCCAGCTCGGCGTCCGCTTCGAACATCGCGGCCAGGACCTCGCGCCCGTCGATCTTCGGGTTGTCCGGCGCCCACAGGATCGGCATGCCGGTCGACGTGCACACCGGGTACAGACAGACATAGGCCCCGGAAGAACCAGGAGCGGGAGCCGCAGTAGCGGTAGCCGGCCCTGCCCACAGGTCGGACCGCTGGACGGTGGGGCGCGACATGCCGCATGGCACGGGTGTGGAGCCGGTGATCCAGACGGTGTCGGTCAGGAAGTCGCTGTCCCGGGCCGGTTCCCGGTCCCCATCCGCACCCGCAGGGTCGGGGTGCGGCCGTGCGGGCCCACGTCGCGCGGACCGGCGGCGGCAGCGACAAAGCCGTCTCGTCCGCGAACACGATCACCACACCGGTCCGCTCCGCGGTGGTTCCACTCGGGGCCACACCGTGCTCCTCCAGGTCGTCACCGCCTCCTCGTCCCGTTCCAACGCACGCCGGGCCGGCCGCTGACGCGACCAACCGTGCGCTCTCAACAGTCGCCACACGCCGGACGGCGACGCGTACACGACCCCGGTGACCTGCGTGATCACCCGCCCGACCCGCGCGAGCGTCCGGATCTGCCCCGTGAACCCCGCCGCCTCCGGACCGGCCTCCGGCACCGCCGCAACCTCGGCGAACCCCTCGTCCGACATCCGCCGGTGGGTACCCGGCGGCCCGGCCGAGCGCAACGCGTCCACCCCACCGTCCAGCCATGCGCGATGCCACACCGACACCGCCTGCGGCGACACACCCGACTTGCGTGCCACCTCGGCCTGCGACACGCCCTCCGCGAACCAACCAGCCGCCGGCAACCGCGACTTCTCCCGGCGCTCCCGCTCCGCCGGGGACATCCCCGAATTCCCTAAAAAACGGGTATGCCCCTATTTGACACACCGTCAACCGGACCCGGAAACCTCAGTAGGGTGCGGTCAGGGGGGTCTCCAGGTCGGTCGTCACAAACCGATCTTGAACACTCGCGTCCCTTTGGCGGAGCAGAACTTCGGATCTACCCGTCCAGGCAGCCCACATCCCCACCCCACCAAGCCAACCGAGCCCCCAGACCACGAACACCCGGCCTCGCCCTGCATCGCCGAGCGGAGTTCACCCTTGCCTTTGCCCTGCCGGGCCGAGCCGGGTCCGCCCTGCCCTGTTCTGCCGAGCTGGGCCCGTCGGGCCGAGGCCGTCGCGTTCGCTGAGCCCGTCGAGCTGAGCCCGTCGGAGCCCGCCCTGCTGCCTTCGCCGAGCCGTGCCCAACCCGCCGCTTCGCACTTGCGTGTCCCCGACCTGTGTGTCCCCGACCTGTGTGTCCTTGGGCCGCCCGCCCTTGGGCCGCGTGTGCCGCCTCTTGCGTCCTGGCCTGCCCGCTCGGCCTACGCGCCCCTGACCCATGGATCGCCTGCTTGCCTGCCGGCCCGGGTGGCCGCCGCCCCTTGCTCGCCGGCCGCTCGCCGTGACACAGGCCAACCTCGTCGCCCGCTCGCCCTGACGAGGCCACGCCCGTTGCGTGCTGGTGTCAGCACCAACTCCCTCCTGCCGGCTGCCTCTTGATCGCCTCGCATCGGGCGCACTGATGGGGTATCGCTGTCCCAGACGGCGCGACGGATCACACCGCTGTCTGCCGTTCGCCGAGCGCTACTCGCTACGTCGAGGACCAGCTGACCGTGCCGCGCCGTGCCGTCAGGCGCCGCGTGCCGTGCCGCGCCGTGCCGCGCCGTTCCGCGCCGTGCCGTGCCGTCAGGTGCCGCGTGCCGCGCCGTTCCGCGCAGTGCCGTCAGGCGCTATGCCGCGCTGACCGCGCCGCTCCGTGCCACGTCACGCCGTGCCAGCAACATTCGGCCGACCGCATCCGCTCGTCGGGTCCGCCCGGCCCGGCTGAGCAGACGGACCCGCCTGCCGCACTCCGCCGAGTCGTCCGCGCCCGCTCGGGCCCAGCCATCGCGACGTGGCCTGACCCGGCCGTCCGACGCACCCGTATCAACAGGGCCCGACCCGGAGCTTCGGCCAGTCCGTCCTGACGCAACCTTGCGCGCTCGCCCCGTCCGGTCGGCCCGCTCTACGTCAGGCAGCCTGCCGTGCGGTCCCGGTGGCCCAGGTGGCCTCGGTCGTCCGGGTGGTCGGTCTCCGGTCCGTCCGCGCTGTGGCGGGCGGTGTTGTGCGCCGGGCGGTACGGGCGGGCGCGCATCCGCCGATGGAGGTGCGGGAAGTCGGGCGGCCACTCGCGTGCCAGGCGTCGTGTTTGCCCATCGGGGGTGTCTCGTGTGGGAGGGCGGTGGGGCAGGGCAGGTGAGGAGCGGCGTGTAAGGCGCCGTTCGGACCGCACGTCCTATGTGCCGTCGTGCCGCCGGATGTTCGCCGGATCGCCCTGTCGGCCCCGAGAGCCGCCGTACGTGCGCTCGTTTGATCGTGTGTGCCTACCGCCCGGACATCCCGTCACAGAGCCGCTGAGAGGCTGTCCCGGCCACGGATCCACCCAGTGTTGCATCGCGTGTTGCGACCGCATGCCGAGTCGTTGTCGTGTCCGCACGCCTGCGCGTTCGTTCATGGAGCCTTCGTGCGTGCCGTGGTCTGAGCGTTCCGTAGCTTTGCCCGCCCGGTGGAACGTGGTCGGATCGTGTGTGGGAGTGTCGGAGCGCACCACAGGCAGACCGGCCCCAAGGCAGGCCCGCCCGGAGATTCGGCCGCCCACCGCGCGGTTCGTGGACAGACCGATCGGCCCACCCGCCGACACAGCCGATCGGCCACCCGCCCACCCGCCGCTGCACCGAAACGCCCACTGCTCCGGCCGCCCGTCTGACGATACGAACGTAGAACGGCCCGCCCGCAGGACCACCCGTCCGTCCGACCGTCGAGCGATCGCTCCGTCCGACCGAACGCCTGCGCATCGTTCCGCACACGGGAACACCCAGGGTTCCGCACGCCGACCGGCCCGCCGTTCGTTCGCTCCGGCCGCCTGTCCGCCTACCCGTCCACCCCTCCACACGTACGTACGGCCGACCACCGGTACGCCCGTAGTTCGAGCCACCCGCAGAGCCATCCAGCCATCGTTCCGCCCACGGGTCCGGCCATAGATCCACCCGCAGATCCAGCCGACCACCCATCGATGCGCCCAGAGCAACGCCCGCCTGCACGTCCGCCGATCGATCTGCCCACCCATTCACACACCGCTCTGTCCACCCGTACACAGAGCCGTGCACCCAGCGATAGATCCATCTGCACGTCCGTTGTTTGCTCTACACAGTCATCGTTTCGTTCGTCCACCCATAGATCCGCCCACCCATCTCAACATCCGCCCAGTCATCCGAACACAGCAACACCCACACCAACACCCGTTGCGACATCGATGCACTGATCCATCCGTACAGCCATGCGCCCGTAGACACACCCGCACATTCAACGATCCATACGAACAAACACAGAGCCATCGAGCCGTTCGCAGATAGAGCTAGCCATCCATCGATCCGACCGTAGATCCGCCCATACAGAGGTACGCCCATCCATACGCCCGAACACCCGCCGCAACAGACACCCGCACACCCGCCCGTACAGCCGCCGTTTTAGTGTTGCAAGTCCACGAACTTCTTCCGTTGCGATAGAACACACATGTTGCGTTGCACATCTCCGAACCTGCTTCCATGCAGTCTAAGAAACAATCTTGCGCACATCTCAAGGGACACTTACCCGTGCGAGTTAGCGTGCAGTGGGTGCTACATGATGCCGAACATCTTGCGTTGCATGAGTTGTGAACTTGTGAAATTCGCAGGTCAGAGACTGATACTTGGTACATGAGAACGGCTCGCCGCACTGTGGAACACTAGTCGGAAAGCTGACGTCAAGGTTGCGAAGTCCCTGGCTCCCATCCGCCTTCGCGGTCGCCGGAGCGCCGATCCAGCGAAGGTTGAGTCGTGTTGTCGGCGGTGATGATCTTGGGGTCAGGCCAGATGTCGTCTCGGCTCGCGGGGCCATCAGCGAGAAGATCACTTGACGCTCGCAGCCGTGCGGGCTGCCGAGCATGCCTTGATGGGATGCCATGACTTCGTGTCCCGTGGATGCGGCACGGGTGGGGCGTCACGACGGCACGGCTACGGAAACGCTCCTTGGGTGGAGATGACGTAGGGCGGTTGTGGTTCCCAGGCCTGATAGCCGGCACTCGGATGGTGAGGTGCTCTTTCGCTCAACGCTCGCTGCCGTCATGCGTGGTGGTGCCGAGCGTTGGATCGCGTGGGGCGGTGTGGGGTCCATCAATCGTCGTCTGGTGCTGTTCATACGTCGAGCTGGTTGCCGAAGAGGTGGTTTCGGCGGGTGCCGTGGGTGGGTTTGGTGAAGCAGGTTCGCGTGCTATGTGCGCGACAACGTGGGCTTTGGTGGCCACGCCTCTGGGTGGTGGTGTGCCGAGAGTGGTCCCCCGGAGGGTCCGGGACCGCTCTGGTGGTAGGTGAGCTTGGCGTCGGCGGCTTTGGGTTGTCGTGCCATCCGGGGCTGTTGTGTGGATGCCGGGCAGTGCCATTCGTGTTCTGGCCTCCGCTCCCCCACCGGAACCTGTTCGCTTGAGTGCTGTTTGATCGGGTCGAATGAGCGGCTGCCGGGCCTGAATCAGCTGGTGTGGTTTTGGGAGGAGCCATCGGGATCAGGGAATCGCTCGGGCAAGGTGTCTGCGATGCAGAAGTCCGACTTGGTGAGTCGTTGGGCGCGTCGATGCGTTGTTCCCCGTGCGGCCGGTCGGCTACGTCTCTGTACGGGCCTGCCAGGGTGAGGACTTCTGCCGGCCAGGGATGACCGAGCCTGCTGTGTGGAACTTTGGCTGTGGCGCGCTGGGTGCTTCGCTGGGGACTCGGCGAGGGTGGCTGCGCCGGAGTGTTCGGATCACTTTGCGGATCCATGCTCGCGGTTGATGGGTCGTGCGTCGTGTGTTCGATGCAGGTTCCTTGACAGGACGACGCTCCGAGTTCGGGCGCCGTGGCGGGCCGTTCGTTGCCGGCCACGGGCGCGCTGAGTGGGGATTTGGCCGTCGTTGCTGTTGGCACCCCGTCTGACCTGGGCATTTGCAGAAATTCGCTGGTAAGCCACGAAGTCTTACTGGCCGGTATGATCCGATGCACATGATCTTTTTTGGCCGTTAGAACGCCGTCTGTGGCATCGGTGCAGGTCAGCGGCTTGCTTCGGCGGGGGCAAACGGCGTGCTCGGCCAGTATTGCCATGCGTCTTGGTGCGCCGGTCGGCGAGGTCGTGGGTCGGGTGGGCGTGGGGCGGTTGTTGTGGGTTTTTGCCCGACTGATTGGTGATATGAGCATGTGAGCGGGATTCGTGCGCCGATGGCGGCTGTCCCTGCCGACTGGCTTTTCACCGGGCGGCCGGATGATTTCGAAGTGCACCTCGAATGAGGAGAACCCATCGTGAGCAGCGCCCTCCCTCGCCCCGATCTCAGCGCGCGTCCGTATGGGCTGACCGTCGAACGTGTGATGCGGGCGGCGCCGGAGGTGGTGTATCGGGCGTGGACCGAGGGGTTCGATACCTGGTTCGCTGAGCCGGGCCTGATTCGCATGCGGGCCGTTGTCGGTGAGCCCTACGTGTTCGTGACTCGGCACGAGAGCGAACTTCACCCCCACTACGGTCGGTTCCTGGTCCTGGAGCCCTATCGGCTAGTCGAATTGACCTGGGTTACCGGCGCCGCAGGCACCGCAGGAGCCGAAACCGTTGTCACCGTCGAGTTGGCGGCCGCTGTGGAGGGGGGTGGGACGCGGCTGCGTCTGACGCATATCGGTTTCTACGACCAGGGCGCGGCCGAGCGGCATGACGAGGCTTGGGCCCACCATGTTCTGCCTCACCTTGATGACGTTTTGGCAGGACGGCGGGGGTAGTTGCGCCTGGCTGCCGCCTTCCGTCCTTTGCGGACATTGGCCCTGCGGTGGGTGATTGTGGGTGTGAGGTGTGTGGAGCGGATTGCGTTGCTGGGGCCGGCCGAGCCGGGCCGTGGGGTGGGCTGTTCGGCTCGGGGTGGTGGGCTATGTCTGCGAGTTGGGCTTCCAGTCTTGGGTCAGGAGGCCGACGAGGGTGAGGTCCACCACGGAGAACGGGACGAACCCGGGCTCGTTGTCGTTGACCGCGAGCCACGAATCTTGCGAATCGGGCGTTAGAGGCCGCCATGGTCGGCCCTGCGCTCACGAGTCGTTGCGCACGTCGTCGTAGAGCGCGGTTCGCAGGATTGGGATGTCGTCCTGCGGGACTGGGTTGGGGCGGCAGTCATGGTGACCAGGCTGTTGCCGGCGGTTGTGCAGGTGGTGGGCGGGGGGACGGAGGGTGATCAGGGCGGCGGTTAAGTCCGTGGCTTTCCATGCCTGTTGGAAGGTCCGGATCAGGTGCGTCGGGTAGTGGCTCGGGGATCCATCCGCTCACGTGGGGCTCATGTCGGGTCTGGGTCGAGCCGGGCAGGTCGGGGCAGATGGGGCCGACGATCGTGCTCAACGGGGTTTCGGGGGCTCCTTGGGATGGTTCTGCCGTTGGCGCTGTGCCGCAACGTCGGCTGCGTTCGCCGCCTGACATTTGGGCGGCTTATTTTGTCATATCGGTTGGAACGTCACATCGTCCGCGAAGTCCGAAAGGGCTATGGAGGAGAACGATGAGAGACCTCGACCGGAAGCTTGAGAGCATCGCCGATCGCATCGAAATCGCCGCGTTGTGGGGCGAGTTCACCGATGCCGTGATGATGCGCGACTACGACCGCCTGGCGTCGCTGTTCGCGGACGACGGGGTGTGGCGGATTCCCGAGGCCCACCTGGAGTTGCGCGGTCGGCGGGAGATCCGCGCCGGGAGCGAGCGGTTGCAGGGCGCGTGGGAGTTCTTCGTGCAGACCGTGCACCCTGGCGCGATCCAGTTGGACGGCGATGCGGCGTCCGGCCGTGTGTACGTGCAGGAGCTTGGGCGTATGCGTGATGGCAGGTCCGGGTTGAACTACTCCCTCTATCGCGATCGCTACCGGCGTACCTCGGATGGGTGGAAGTTCGCGGAGCGGGTCTATGAGGTGCGGTATCTCGACACCACGCCCTTGGCGGGCTTGGGCTGGTCGCCGGGTTCGGGCTCGGAGAGGGACGTGATGGCTGCGCTGGAGGTCGAGGTGGAAGTGGAGGGCGAGGGAGAGGGGGAGGGGGAGGGAGAGATGAAAGCGTCTTGACTGTCGTTCACGGGCGGTGGGGTGTGGTGTCGTACGGCGGCAGCGTGCGTGTTGCTGGGTGGGTGCTCGTCTGGCGTACTGTGCTCGGGCCTTTGCGTGCCGCCGCTTCCCGTCTCCTGCCTCCTGCCTCCTCGGTGTCGGGTGGCGGCGTGCGACTTCGGAAACGTCGCGAGATACCGCTGTCCGTACATCGGTTGGTTGGCCTGTCCTGGGCCTTTCCCGGGGTGGGCCGAGCTGCGGGTTCCCTTCGCCTGCCGGCCGGTGGGCTGGTCAGTCCGTGGCTGCGCCGAACCACTTGGGCAGGCGGCGGAGTAGTTCGCGTTGGTCGTCGCCGACCCACACCACGTGGCCGTCGGGGCGCAGCAGCGCTGCCGGTACGTCGGGTTCCTTGCCTGGGTCGATGACGTGGTCTACCCGATCCGTCCAGCCCGTCACGGACAGCCGGCCGGTACGGTCGAGCAGTAGGCCGCGACCTCGGTGCATATGTTCGTAGAGGCGGCCTTGTTCGAGTTCGACGTCCCGCAGTCGGCGGCCGAGCAGTTCGTGGCCCTCCTCGCCGACGTCGTAGCGGATGTCGACGGCGGTGGTGATCCCGGTCAGGTAGCGGTTTGCCTCCTCGCAGTCCAACAGCCTCGAGAGCAGGTTCCGCAGCGCGGCGGTACCCGGTTCGGTCCCGAGGAGGGTCATCTGTGCGCGGGTGTTGTCCAGGACGCTCGCGCCGACCGGGTGGCGTTCGGCGTGGTAGGTGTCCAGCAGCCCCCGCGGTGCCCGGCCCTGGACCTCGGCGGCCAGCTTCCATCCGAGGTTGAACGCGTCCTGGATGCCGAGGTTGAGCCCCTGTCCGCCGGTCGGCGGGTGGATGTGCGCCGCGTCGCCGGCGAGTAGTACCCGGCCGACCCGGTAGTGCGCGGCCTGCCGTGTCGCGTCGCCGATCCTGGACAGGTGGCGGGGCGAGTGCACGCCGAAGTCGGTGCCCGCGACGTCGCGTAGTCGCTGCTTGAACTCCTCGAAGGTCGGTGTTCTGCGGTCTTCGGCCACCCCCTCGGCGGGTACCACGAAGCGATATACGCCACTTTGCCCCTCTGTGTCGGGGATGGCGCCGAACCGCAACTGCGTCTTGCGGACTTCCGTGACGATGGCGGCGATCGTCGCCGGGTCGTCGGCTGCCTCCATGTCCCCCAGCAGCGTTTCGATGGTGGAGGGCTCGCCGGGAAAGGCGATCCCGAGTCGCTTGCGTACCGTGCTGCGCCCGCCGTCGCATCCGACGACGTAGCGTGCGTGCAGAAACGTTCCGTCGACTGTCTCGACGGTCACTCGGTCGTTGTCCTGGCGTACGTCGACCACTTCGTGGTCGCGCCGGATCTCCGCGCCGAGTGCGAGGGCGTGTTCGGTGAGCAGACGTTCGGTGACGGGCTGCGGGACGGTGAGGCCGTACGGGTGCGCTGTGTCGAGCCGTTCCGGCCACTTCTTGTGGATGCCGCCGAAGAAAGCGCCGGTCGAGAACTTGTTACCGACGGCGAGGAATCGGTCCAGCAGGCCGCGCTGGTCCATGATCTCGACGCTCCGGGTGTGCAGTCCGCGTCCTCGGGAGTGGTCGGACGGCTCGGCCGACCGCTCCAGGACGACCGTGTACACATCGTGCAGCCGCAGTTCGGCTGCCAACATCAGACCGGTGGGTCCACCGCCGACCACGATCACGTCAATCATCACAACGCCCATTTCACGAGATTGGATTCCGGCCGGGTGGGTCATTCTGCGGCGTGGCCGGGGCCTTGCCGCAAGGCCCCGGGGGCGCTATATGTTGAAGAGGGCAGGGAGAGGGATGGGATCTCTCCTCGCCCCTTTTTTGTGCCTGGACCGAACGCTCCGTGGCCCGGCATCGCAGGATGTCGGGCCACGGCGGGGGGGGTGAGTGAGTCCAATTTGTCACGGTTCGGTTGGTCGGGGTTAAGGGCGGCCCGCAACCCCGTCCACCACGGAAAGCATGT